>JAIXPW010000085.1 GCA_027485995.1 Verrucomicrobiaceae bacterium | reverse complement strand
GGCATGTTCGTTCCGGAAACCCTCATGGCTCCGCTCCAGGAGCTGACGGTCGCCTTTGACGAGGCCCGACGCGACCCGGCCTTCCAGGCCCAGCTCGACGACCTGCTGCACAACTACGTCGGCCGTCCGACCCCGCTTTATTTCGCCGAACGCTGGACCGAAAAGCTCGGCGGCGCGAAAATTTACCTGAAGCGCGAAGACCTGCTCCACACCGGAGCCCACAAGATCAACAACGCCCTCGGCCAGATCCTGCTCGCCAAGCGACTCGGGAAAACCCGCATCATCGCGGAAACCGGAGCCGGCCAGCACGGAGTCGCCACCGCAACCGTTTGTGCCCGCTTCGGCATGGAGTGCGTGGTGTACATGGGAGCCGTCGACATGGAACGCCAGGCGCTCAACGTGGCCCGCATGCGCCTGATGGGAGCCGAGGTCCGCGCCGTCACCGCCGGACAGGCCACCCTCAAGGAAGCGGTCAATGAAGCGATGCGCGACTGGGTCGCCACGGTCGACCACACCCATTACATTCTCGGATCCGCCCTCGGCTCGCATCCGTTCCCGATGATGGTCCGCGATTTCCATCGCGTGATCGGCGTCGAGGCCCGCCAGCAGGTGCTGGAAAAGGAAGGCCGTTTGCCCGATTTGCTCGTCGCCTGCGTCGGCGGCGGATCGAACGCGATGGGCCTCTTCCATCCTTTCCTCAACGACGAATCCGTCCGCATGGTCGGCGTCGAGGCCGGTGGTCTCGGCATCCTTCCGGAAAAGCACGCCGCGCGTTTCCAGGGAGGCAAGCTCGGCGTCCTTCAGGGCACCAAGACCTGGCTGCTCGCCAATGACGACGGCCAGATCGAGCTCACCCACTCGGTTTCCGCCGGACTCGACTACGCCGCCGTCGGACCGGAGCACGCCTATCTTCAGGACATCGGTCGCGTCGAATACACCTACGCCACCGACGACGATGCCCTCGCCGCGTTCAAGGAACTCGCCCACACCGAGGGCATCCTGCCCGCCTTGGAAAGCGCCCACGCCATGGCCTACATCTCGAAAATCGCAGGCAGCCTTCCGAAGTCCGACATCATCATCGCCAACCTCTCCGGCCGCGGGGACAAGGACGTCGAACAGGCGGCGAAGTATCTGCTCTAAGGAGCGGCGACATTCCTGTCGCCAGCCAACCGCAATTGTCGCGACAGGAATGTCGCAACTCCCCCCATGCCCTTCACCTCCCTCGGTCTAACAGAACCGCTCGTCCGCGCGGTGGCGGCCCGGGGCTATGAGGCTCCGACGCCGATCCAGGTCGAGGCTATCCCGGCGATCCTTCGGGGCGGCGATGTCTGGGCCTCCGCGCAGACCGGTTCCGGAAAGACCGCCGCGTTCATCCTGCCGATCCTCCAGCGACTCGTCGAAACCGAGCGCCCGCGCGGCCGCTTCGTCCGCACGCTGATCCTCGTGCCGACCCGCGAGCTCGCCGCGCAGATCGGCGAGTCGATCCGACGCTACGCACGCTATCTAACAGCTCCGCCGAAAACGCTGATCGTTTACGGCGGCGTCTCGATCAACCCGCAGCTCATCGCCCTCGGCGGTGGCGCGGATATCCTCGTCGCGACTCCGGGCCGACTGCTCGATCTGTTGGATCACCGCGCGCTCTCGCTTTCCGAACTCTCGACCCTCGTCCTTGATGAAGCCGATCGTCTTTTCGAACAGGGCTTTTCCAATGAGCTGCGTCGCGTCCTGACCCTGCTGCCGAAAAAGCGCCAGAACCTGCTGTTCTCCGCGACCTTCCCTCGCCAGGTCCAGGCCCTCGCCACGAACCTGCTGCACGAGCCGACCCGCATCGACATCGCCTCGGAGCCGGAAACGAAACCGGACATCCTCCAGCGCGTCATTGAGGTCGACATCCCACGCCGCACCCAGCTCCTGCGTCATTTGATCGAGGAAAACCGCTGGACCGGCGTGTTGGTTTTCGTCGCCACGAAGTATTCCACCGAGCACGTCGCCGACAAACTCCGCGCCGCCGGTCTGCATGCCGCTGCCTTGCACGGTGATCTCAGCCAGGGTGCCCGGACCCAGGCCCTCGCCAATTTCAAGGCCGGCACCCTCCAGGTTCTCGTCGCCACCGATCTCGCCGCACGCGGCCTCGACATCGCCGGGCTGCCCGTCGTCGTGAACTACGATCTCCCGCGCTCGACCGATGACTACCTCCACCGCATCGGCCGCACCGGTCGCGCAGGGGAGTTCGGTGTGGCGGTCAGCTTCGTCAGTGCCGCCACCCACGCGCATTTCCGACTGATCGAAAAGCGTCATCAGCTCGACCTCCCACGCGAGCAGGTCTCCGGCTTCGAGCCCGTCGATCTGGAGCCCCCCGACCGCCCCACGGGCGGCATCAAGGGCAAGCGCATGAGCAAGAAGGACAAACTCCGCGCCGCCGCGAAGCGCGATGGCGAATCCTGAGTCTAACGGAACGGATCCGGCTCGATCTCGTGGACCCGGCCGTAGTCCACCTCCATGCGACCGTCAGCCCGCTCCGTGTAGATTTCCACGAAGCGGTGGTCGAAGTGGACGTCCCGCCAGGTGTAGTCGTGCTGGCTCTGCACCGAGGCAGGAATGACGGTGTCGATGCAGACGATCGAGGTGAAGAAGCGAGCGGCCCATTGTTCCAGAATCTCGGGCGTCGCTCCAAACAGCGGACTGCTTTCATCGATCGGGTGCCGGATTGTAAGGGCGGAAGGGAAGAGGGTGAGCCGGTCGTATTCGAGCTTCAGATCATAGAAACGGCGCACGTCGCCCTCCTCCGGCAGCTGCTCCTTGCGGATCAGCATCAGCCGGAACTCCGCCTCCACCATTGGCTGACGCTGGAGGTTGGCCACGCGCAATTGCAGCGAGGGCTTTCCGTCGAATTTCCGGATCACGATTTTTTCACTGAACAGCACCCGCGCCACCGGTCGGGAAAAGCGCACGAAGATCAGCCCGGTGACGACCGCCGTGAAGAACATGCCGATCACGATCTCGGCTGTCGTCACGATGTCGCCATAGAATGTGGCCGGATACAGGTGGCCGAATCCGACGGTCGAAAGCGTCTGCACGCTGTAAAAAAACGCGCTGGAAAAGGACCCCGGCGGCATCTCCGCGATGCAGCCGTCGCCGAGCAGGTAGAGCGAGGCGAACAGGAGGTTCAGCCCCACATAGACGCCCAGCGCCACCAGCCCGAAGCGCGGCCAGCTCAGGGCCAGAACCGTGCGGTAAAGGTCGCGGGCTTCCCAGGCGCTGGAGTTGGTGCGCAGGAACTCGATCTTTCCGGAGCGGACAGAGACAGGGGACGGGGGCTTGCGTTTCAAGGGAGGAGCAGGAGGCGCTGGTCACATTGCCCGCAAGCGCAGTCCGGACCAAGGCCATTCTTGATTCCAGGTCTTTGATTTTCCTTCGGGGTTCGCGAAATTTCCCTGTTGCCAAGCCCTTCTCGGGTCGGTAGCTTGCCGCCCCGCCGACACGGCTGATAGCCTCGTAGTGTAATGGTAACACACCGGATTTTGATTCCGTATTTCAAGGTTCGAGTCCTTGCGAGGCTGCTCTGACGTTCCGCCGGTTCCTGCAAAAGTCTCGTGGTGTAATGGTAGCACAACAGATTCTGACTCTGTTTGTTAAGGTTCGAGTCCTTACGAGACTGCCAGGAAATCGGTGATTCCGTGGCTGTGAGCCGCTCGTTCGCAATTCCTCAATTTGAAGGGAGTTTCAAGTTTCAAGGAAGAGGAGTGGCTAGGGTTCAGGATTCAGGGGCCAGGAAGAGAAGCTGAGAGCGAACAGCTTGCCCCGCGGCTGCAGGCGTCCCGCTCCGGGTCCTCCTCTCCGCCATTAGTTCCCTTCAGGGGGCTCTTCCACGGAGAGAGTGGTCAGTGGTCAGGAAGAGGATTGTGGATTGGATTTCGGATTTCCAAGGTGGGCGGATTGTTCCTCCCTCGGCCTCCAGCTTTGACTTACATCGAAGGTTTGGCACCCTCCTGTCCGATTTGAGTTTGCAGATTCGAAGGTCCCCCGGTTTCCAAGCCGCCCCGAATCGGCTTGCCCGCGACCTTGGCAGGCAGGTAGTAAACCCCGCTCCGATGTCTCACCAAGTCCTCAGCAGCCTTCGTCCGACGGGATTCTTGCGGGTCCATGGGCCCGCAATCCTCCCAGGAAAAAGTGCTGCTTTGAATTTGGTGGTCACCGTGGGTAAGTCACTTGAGAAAATCGAGCAATTTTGAATCTCTCAAGTGTATGAAAATCAATAGAAAGGGCCTGTAGCTCAGCGGTTAGAGCAGGGGACTCATAATCCTTTGGTCGTGGGTTCGAACCCCACCGGGCCCACTTTTATTGACGGACAGGTCCGCCGCGGCCTCCGGGGCCAACCCCGGGGCCTGGACCTCCGGGGCCTGGGCGGCGGGCGGCGCTGGCGGCGGGCAAGTCCTTTTTCAGGGCGGCGAGCTGATCAGTGAGTCGGGTGGAGATTTCCTTCTGGGTAGCGAACTCATCTTTCGATTCGGAGGGGTCGGTGCCGAGGTTGAAGAGGGCATGCTCGCCGGTGCTCCATTCGATGAGCTTCCAGTCGCCGTCGATGAGGGCGATGTCACTGGTGGCGATGGCGAATGGGGGGCGTTTGTCAACGCGGCCATCATGGAGGGCGGGCCAGAGATTCACGCCATCGAGCATGGCGGTGGTCGTGGCTCCGACGGCAGCGACGAGAGTGGGAAAGAGGTCGTGCACGGCGGTGGGTTGCAGGCTGGGCTTTCCGGCAGGAATCTGGCCGGGCCAGCGAAGGGCGCAGACGGTGTGGATACCGCCTTCGTAGAGGGTGCCTTTTCCCGCACGAAAGGAACCGTTTCTGCCAAGTTGGCGACTTGCGCCGTTGTCGGAGAAAAAGACGACGAGGGTGTCGTTCTGGAGCTTCTGCTGATCGAGGGCTGTTAGAATGCGACCGATCGCGGCATCCATGGCGTCGATGACGGCGGCACCCGTGGCGAGAGTCCCGAGGTTCTTGTATTTGGCGATCAGATCATCGGGGGCGCTTTGCGGGACGTGCGGAGCATTGAAGGCGACTTGAAGATAGAAGGGCCTTTTCGCATCGCGGCTCGAGATCTGGCGGATGGCTTCATTGGCAAGGAGATCGGTGGAGTAGCCTTCTTCGTTGATCGTGGTGCCATCACGCTGCCAGTCGGTGCTGCCGCGCTGGTCGGTGTGCTTGTAGTAGTCGATCTCAGGTCCGAGGAATCCGTAGAAGTGATCGAACCCGAAGCTCATCGGGGTGCTGGTGCCTTTTCCGAGATGCCATTTTCCAACCAGCGAGGTGGTGTAGCCTGCGCTGCGCAGGCTGCTGGGAAGCGTGGCGAGGCTTTCGGGAAGTGTTTGCCTGGGGCCCATCACGTCGGTGACGCCGAAGCGTCGAGGCATCTGTCCGGAAAGCAGGGCGGCCCTGGTGGGGCTGCAAACGGGATGGACGTAGAAGCGCTGCAACTCGGAGCCTTCCTTGGTGAGGCGTTCGATGGAGGGGGTGGGGACCTTTCCGCCATGAAAGCCAACGTCGCCCCAGCCAAGATCGTCGGCAATGAGGATGAGGATGTTCGGCTTTGAAGATGAAGCGGTGGGTTTCGGGGTGTCGCTGATCGGAGGGGCTGCGGCTCCGGGTGGAGGGCCTCCCTGGCGGGTGGCACCTCCTGGAGGAGGACCACCGGGCCCGGCGGATGGCTGGGTGGCATCGCAGATATCGACATCGCCGAGGGCTGCGGTGCCGAGTGGTCCATGGAAGCCGCCGACGAGATAGGGCCAGGTGTCGGTGGCGTGGTAGTGGTAGCCGAGGCTGTCGTGATCGTGGCCGTTGATCGTATCGAGGTTCTTCGGCTTGCTGCCATCGGGCTCGTATGGACCGCGGATCGGGAAGCCATCGAGCGCCCAGCCGATGACCTTGCCGGACTTGTCGTCGTTCATCACCGACGGGGCGCGATGGTAGTGATACTCGTGAGCAAAGCCAGTGTGGCCGCCATTGGGATCGAGCGGGGCGATGTTCTGATACGCGGTGATGCGGTGGACGGGTTCAGGCGGGAAGAAGCGAATGCCGTTCGAGCTGAGGCCAACTCCGGAGCGTGGGGAAAAGCGGGCCTGCCTGAGCATCAGGGGCTGCGCGAGGGCCCTTGGGTTCTTCGGGAGGAAGATGGTGACGATCTGCTCGCTGGGCTGGAGTTCGATGATCGAGTTGGTGACCCCGTCCTTCTGGGCCTGGGCAAAGGTCCAGCCGCCGAGTTCCTGGCGGGCAACCTTGTCGAACTCCGTGCGATCCTTGGTGCGATGTACGGTGCCGTCTTCATCATACATGTTCCATCCCGCGCGGTTGAGGATCTTCAGGTATTCGATGTCCACCCGGTAGAGCTTCTTGTCGATCGCATCCTCCCAGTAGCCACCCTTGTCGTTGATGGTCCTGGGAGCCCAGGGGCCCATGTCATGATCGGGTGGGATCGAGCGGACGACGATCTTGTAGACCTTTGACTTCGTGCCGTCACTGAGCGTGCCATCGACCTCGGTGATCGGCTTCACCAGCGCCTTTGGATTGAAAAGGGCGATTGGCGAGTGGTCGCTGTCGGTTGATGAGGTTCCGGAAGGAGTTGGTGGTACGACGGGTGCAGTAGGTGGAGCAGGTGCGGTGGGCGCAGGCGTTGCGGCACCTGGAGGGCCACCACCGGGAAGGACCGGCCGATATTCATCGCTCGTCAGTTTTCCGTCGCCGTTCTTGTCGAGGGACTTGAGTGCGGCAGAGGCCTTGGCGAGTTCGTCGGCATCGATGGCCCCGTCCTTGTTCAGGTCCATGGCCGTGATGACAGGCGATGGAATCATGCCGCCGCGTCCAGGTGTTGCGCCGGGAGCTCCTGGAGAAGGTGTCTGTCCTCCTTCCATGATGCCACGTGGGGCACCACCCACCGGGGCTCCGCGCTGACCGCCCCCAGGAGGGCCTCCGCCCTTGCTGAAGCTGGGATCGGGCGTGCCGTGCCACATGCGCGGAACGAAGGGGAATTCACCGATCACGCAGTAGTAGTAAGTGCCTTCGGGGAACTCCGGGGTCACGCCGGTGCGGCCGTTGCAGGCATCGAGATCGCCGCTACCGTCCTTGTATTCGAAATCCTGCGTGAAGCGCCCGTCGTAGTTTCCGCCAGGCCCTCCGACTTGGGTCGGGCGTGGTCCTTGCTTGAGGCGATAACTGCTTTTCATCCGTCGCAGTTCACTTCTAGGGTCCTTCGGATCCGAGTAGGCCCAGCCGGAATAGATGGGATAACCGTCGGCCGCCCAGCCGATCTGCAGCATCTTCTTGCCATCTCCGCCGAGCTTTTCCACAAGTCCGGTGGGCAGGGCGTGATAGTGGTAGGAGCCGTTCGGCTGGACGTGGGCGTTGTGTTCATCGAGGCCGAGATTGAGGAAGCCGGTGGCGGCCTCATAGCTCCAGCCGGACCGCTGGTCGTTGTTCCAGGCTTCGGCGGTGCCGGGTTCGAAGGGCACGCCATTCAGGGCAACGCCCCACCACCACATGCCGTGACTGACAGGAACATCGGCCGGGGTGGGTTTGATCGGGACGCGGAAGGTGTAGCTCTGCGGGCTGGGAACATTGGGGTTTCCCCGACGTGGAAACTCACCGGGAGCATGGTCCGGCCAGCCGTTCGACTTGATGATCCGGAAGTCGCCTTCGGTGGTGATGCTGACCGAGCTCTCTGACTTCGCAGCGGCTGCCGGAGCGGCAGATGGAGTTGGAGGAGCGCCGACCTGGGTCAGGAAAACTTTAGGGGCATCCGACTCGTCGATGGAGTCATGCCCGGGATGAGCCATGGCCTCGGCACTCAGGAATGCGGCGGCACATGAAAGGGCTTGGAGTGAATGGCGAAGGGAAGAGGTCATGGTTCTCGAAGGGGTGGGGTCGGAATGAGGGCGCAGCGCCATTTCGGACGCTGCGCCCAAGCCCTTGATGGATCATGGCTGTGCGGGTGGCTCCTCCGGGGCCGGACCGCCCGGACCGCCGGGGCCCTGTCCAGGTCCGCCGGGTCCGCCAGGTCCGCGACCGCCTTGTCCAGGACCACCCTGTCCAGGACCACCCTGTCCAGGACCACCCTGTCCTGGTCCGCCTTGTCCGCGACCTGGACCACCTTGGCCAGCAGGGCGGATCGGACGGAACTCATCATCGGTGAGTTTTCCATCGGCGTTCTTGTCGAGCTTCTTCAGGGAGTCTGCAGCCTGAGCGATTTCAACGGCATCGATCACCCCGTCCTTGTTGGAGTCGAGCGCTTCGATGATCGGGCTGACGATCCGCTGACCGCCTGGTCCGCCGCCTTGGCCTCCCGGGCCACCTCCCTGGCCGGGTCTGCCGCCTCCGCCAGCGGGTGGCTGCGGAGATGGTGGAGTTCCCTGAGCAAGTGTCAGGACGGGGAAGGCGCCGAGAGCCAGCGCGATGAGGATACTTGGCTTTTTCATGATCGTGTTTTCGTTCGGCTGAGGCCGACATTCAAGTCGTTCGGATCCGCAGCGTTGAAGGTGAAACCGTGGGTTCGTTAAGGATTTGTTCGAATCGTGGGTCTGGATTGTAAAAGTTGGGTAAAACCGGCAAATGATCAGGGGTCGTAGGGTGCGAGCGAGAGACGGGTGATGCGGTAGAAGCGTTTCGACGGGCTGAGCGCTACCCCGGATTCCTTGTAAACCGTTTTCGTGCTGTTGGCATCGGCTGGTTTCGAGGCATTGATCGTCGTCCAGGATAGGAGGTTGTTGGAGGCCTCGACCTTGTAGGTGCCTCCTTCGACGCTGCTCCAGACCAGGGTCACGTCGCCATTGGATTTGTTCACCACAGGCGCCTGCGAAGTCTCCTTCGTGTTGGGTCCACCGTTGAAGAGTTCGACCGCAGTTCCCGGCACGGTGGTGGCATTTCCTGCATTCGAGGTGCCGTAGTACTGTTTGCCTAGTAAATGAGGAAAGACGGTGTTGCCGCTCGAATCGATGGCGGTGAAGTAGGCATAGGTGCCCGCTGGAAACTCTGGGGTCACACAAAAGCGACCGTTGTATTGATCGAGGTCGAATGCCGTGCCTTGGGTGTATCCGAGATCCCCCAGGTAGTCATAGTCAGGAGCGTAGCGACCGAGCGAGTAGGTGGTGGTTCCGCCCGGGCCGGTCGTTTGATAGGTCGTGGCCGGCCCCCATTGGTTGGGGGATAGGGACACCGGATTGGCCCCGCTTGGATTGGAAACATTCCAGACGACCGCCGCCCATTTCGGATAAGTGATGCGGCCGGTGGCCACGAGGTTCTGTGTCCCGTTGGCACCGTTTCTCAGCACGAATCCGGTCCTCATCCGCGTGATCGAACTGGTGGGATTGGTCGCCACGCTGTAGCCGTATGGTCCATAGATCGGGTATCCATCGTAGCACCATCCGAGGATGGGCGAATGATGAAGCTTCGAGGTGTCCTCGGTGTAGGTGTTGGTATTCGTCGAGGCATTGTAGGTGGCCTTCATGTTGTCGCCGAGCTGAAAGCGAAGGGCCTTGGGCTCGGCATGGTAGTGGTATTGGCCGTTGTTGCCCGGCTGATGGGCGAAACCCGGGTCAAAGGTCACCACCTCCACGGCAAGGGCGTCGCGGGACCAGATTCCCGCGCTCCCCATTCCGTCGGCGCCGACCACATTGGTTGCCACCGTTGGCGTGGTGGTCTGATTGAAGGCAAAGGCATCGCCAAGGTCATAGATCGCGACGCCATTGACCATCATGCCGATCATGCCACCGGGATGTCTCGCCTTGGTGGTGGCGGCGACAGGATTTCGGGTGATCCGAATCTGGTAGTCACGGGAGAGTGGCCAGAATCCGAACAGTCCTCCGGAATTGGTGAGCCACGGTCCCATCGTGTAGGAGGCGAGCCCGTTGGCGTTGATGTAAACGTCGGTGGCCGTATAGCGGATCCGCTGAACGTCGGCGTAGGCTGCAAGGGCCTGGCTTGCGCTGCCTGTGTTGTTGTTGGCCACTCCCGAGGTGGGCCAGCTTGTCACCGGAGTGGTGAGGGTTCTGCTCTGGATGACCCGGCAATACTGGCTGGAATTCTGCGTGAACCAGGAACTCAGGATCGGGTTGGCGCTTGCAGTTGTTGCATCGACCAAAGTGAAGGCCGCGATTAGTAGAACTCCGCCTGATTGAAAGGATTTGAGAGTGGTCCGCATGGGTTGTAGCTGCTATCAACCCATCGAATGTAAAGAATCCGTTCGGCGGGTCCCTTTGAATTGTAAAGGGGGTGTAAAATGTGGATCTACGATGATCCTAGTGGGAGGCGTTCGTCACATCCAGGTCAGGTTGGGTGGTCCAGCGTTTGGTCCAGCCTGGCTTTTCGATCCGGGCACGGAGGAGGACGGTGTTGTCGAGATCGAGATCATCGGTCCAGATGAACCTGGCCCCAGTGAAGTCTGATTTGAAGAAGGCTTCCTTCGGATCGATCCGCTCCTGGGTGTATTCGGTGGCGTTCGGCCACTTGCTGTCATCGAAGTTGATGGCGAACCAGTCCTCCGGGATCGAGGTGTGTTCGACCTTTGGATTGGCAATGTCGCGGTTGAGTGGACCCTTGAAGTAACTCTTCGCCTTCCAGCTTGCATTGCTCACGGTGCCGTCGGCGAACTTGAGGATGAAGCCCGCGTCGCCGATGTGGTTGCCATATTCGAGTCCGGTTTTCGGGTCGGCGTTGTCCTTGGCCATGACGGCGATCGTCATGGGATACTCGGGAAGGATATCGACGCTCACGACGTTGTGCGGAAGGAAGTCGATGCTGTCGACGGCGGTGAGCTTGCCATTGACGTAAAGGACGAACCAGTTGTCGGCGTAGACGTTGGCCTTGGTGGTGTCGCTGAGTCCGGGCTTGATCAAGGGCCTGTTGCCCACCGGGGGAAGCGGCGCAGTTTCCGGGGGCTTTCCGGCAGGCGCAGGGCCTTGCGCCTTGAATGGGGTGGCAGGGGCATTCTGCCATTCAGTGGTTGTGATCCTGCCGTCGCGATCCACATCGCCCGCGGTGAAGAGGGTCTTCACGATGCTGATCATTTCCTCGCGGGAAACGTTTCCATCGTTGTTGGCATCGAGCTCCTTGAAGTGCCGGAAGATGAAGCCCGCCAAGGCCGCACCTTCCCTGGTGTCGCCTTTCGAGTTGAGTTCGGCTCCGGTGATGGTGCCGTCCTTCGAGGCATCGTAGAGGGCGATGGCGCGATTCATGTCATCGGCCATTTCGGCGAGTGTGACGAGTCCGTCGTGGTTGGCATCCAGTTCGGTGCCGTGCTGCTGGAGCCATGGCTTGCGGGGGCCGTCGGGACCTCCCTGTCCCGGCTGGGACGGGGGTGGACCGGGCGGTTGATCAGGAGCATTTCTCTGGGGAGCGATCGGCTTCTGTTCTTCTTTTCCAGTGTCGCCGTTGCGGCTGTAAACGACACTGAGGTCGCTGGTGGCAAGGGTAAGATCCTTGATCGCGGCGGCCAGGATTTCCCCGGTGACCTGGGACGGTGGCAGGTCGAGCTTCGGTGGCGCTGACAGGGCGTAGAGGGTGAGGATGTAGGTTTTGGCACCCGGTCCCTGCGAGTGCGGAGGGGCATAACCGACCTGGTTGTTGATGCTGTTTCGCCCGGGCGTCCCGACTCCCTTCACGTTCTTCGGCAGTGAGGTCATGTCTGCCGGAAGGTTGTAGAGGGTCCAGTAGATCTTGGTTTTCCCCTCGGGATCGAGGTGATGCATGATCAGCGCAAAGGACTTCGTGGCGGGAGGCGCGCCACTCCATTGTAGTGGCAGGGTTGAGCTGGTTCCGTCGCCGGTGTAGTCGATGGGAAGGGCTCCGCCGTTGGTGACGTCGGGACTGCGAAGGGTGAAGCCGGAAGCAGGAACTGGTGACTCGGCCGCTGGCTGGGGCTTGCGTTCGGAGGGTGGCGGATTTCGATCCGGTGAGGAGCCGCGGGCCTTGTAGGTTTCGTCGCGCTTGCTGCCGTCCGTTCCGACGAACTGGAATTTCCACGAACCTTCACTGACGTTGGCATAGTTGACCGAACCCGTGGCGCCACCGACGGTGTACTGAAGCTCGAAGGTCTTCTCATCAGAGGAGGCCTTGAACGCCGTGATCTTCGCGCCACGCAGGGGTGGCAGATCGGGTCTAACAGACTGGGCCCGGGGCTGCGGGTCGACCTGGCCCTCGCGCTCGGTCACCTCGCCGTGAAAGCCGCCGTTCACGTAGGGATACTTTATCGAGGCGTGGTAGTGATAGCCGAGCGGGGAAGTGGTGTGGCCGCTGCATTCATCGAGTGCACCCGGAGGAGAACCATCGGGCTCGGTGAGGCCGTAGATGGGATAGCCATCGAGGGCGAAAGCAATCGGCTGGGTTTTCCCGACGACAGTCTGAAGGTGCAGGGGAGCCGCGTGATAGTGGTAATCGTCCGCGCGACCACAATGCCCGCCCCATTGATCGAGTTCGCCGATATCCTGAGATATCTCGCCGCGGTTGTTCTGGGGATTGAAGATCGGGATGCCGTTTGCGGCGATGGCGATGGCTCCACGGAGAAAGCGGCCCTTGATGGACTGCACCTGCTTCGCGGGGACCGGAGTGAGGGGCAGACGCCAGGCATTGTCGCCGAAGTAGGCTTGGGGCATCGGAACCTGCTGCTGCCAGGCGGTGATGCCGGTCATCATGCCGTGGGCGGGCATTCCGTTGTTCTCAATGTAGAGGAACTTCTCGTCCCAACGAAGCTTCACCCGCGGGGCGAAGGCCTCGAAAGGTCGTGCCTGGGGAGGTGATTTTTTCACGCCTTCGGAAGCAGGCGCGGCGGCCATGACAAAGGCCGGAGCCACTGATTCCGGAGGCTTGACCGACCGATCGTAGTGCGGATGAGCATGCTCTCCCGACAGGTCATGGGCACCTGCGCGCATCATCAGGAGCAGGGTGAAAATGGACAAGCTGAAGCGAGGCGCGGAAAGAGTGGCCATGGAGGCACTACTCGGAACCCTGGGCGGCGAGGGCAAGCAGATTCATGGGATGCATCCGGGTTTTACACTCGCTTAACAATTTCATGGGAATGCCACACACCCAGTTCACAATGGTGTGGTTCCGTTCTGCCAACTCCGATGAAAACGACCTCCATCCTCATTCTCTCGCTCTCCGCAGGACTGTGTCAGGCCGACCCCCAGCTCTCCTCGTGGTTCACCGAGGACTCGGGACAATACGCGCGCCTGTATCAGAGCACCGCGAATGAGACCTCCCGGACCGTTTCCAAGACCTGGACCCGTGGCACAGGAACCCAGACCACGCCCACCTACGCGGGAATCAGCAAGGTCGTCTATTCGACGAACTGGGTTTACATCCGGTCGAGCGGGCTGGCCGGGCATATCATGGGGCCATGGTATCTCGATGCAGCAAAGACCACGAACTTCCCAAACTTCCCTTCCAACACCGCGAAGATCTATCGTATCCCCCGGACGCCGACGATCCCCACCACCAAGTCACTGACGGGTCTGGGAGCCAGCGGCTGCATGGTCAATGGCGTCTCGATGTTCGACATGCGTGATGCCTTCTCCTACGTCAGCGCCAGCGCCACCGATGCCACGCCAACCAACGGTCTAACAGGTGATGGGGTCTGGAATCGCGACGGCTATCACAACGAAGGCATCACCTTCGATCCCGCGCTCGCGCACCAGGCGGGAAACAACTACCACTACCACGCGCAACCGATCGGACTGCGCTATCAGCTTGGCGATCACGTCGATTACAATGCCACCACCAACCGTTACACCGAGAGCACCACGGCGGTCACGAAGCACTCGCCGATCCTCGCTTGGGCGGCCGATGGTTTGCCGGTCTATGGTCCATACGGTTACTCCAGTCCTCTCAATCCCAACAGCGGAGTCAGGCGGATGATTTCGGGCTTCGTGCTGAGGAACGGCAGCAATGGCACCACCAATCTAACAAGCACCGGTCGCACGACCCTGCCTGCGTGGGCTCAGCGAATCCAAACGGTCACCTTCAAGAGCGGCCCTGCTGTCAACAGCACTTATCTGCTCGGTCACTTCATTGAGGACTTTGATTATCTCGGCGATCGGGGCTACACGCAAGGAGTCCATTTCGATCTCAACGAACAGAATGTCCGCTGGTGCGTGACGCCCGAGTATCCCTCCGGCACCTGGGCCTATTTCACGACCATCAACGCCGATGGCACGCCTGCCTATCCCTACACCACCGGACGCCAGTATTTTGGAAGCCCCACCGGCGGATCCACGACGATCGGAGAAACCGTGACCACCTACTTCAATGGCGGGCCGAACAAGGTGGAAACCGCGAGTGCCCCGACGGTGAACAACGCCACCGGCGACGTCACCCTGACCTGGAGCGGCGTGGAGGGAGGAACCTATCTCGTCGAAGCCTCCAACGACCTTGTCACCTGGCCGGACCTCACTCCGACCGTCACCGCCACCGATGACCAGGCCTCGTTCGTTGAAAGCGGAGCGAGGAACAGCTACAGCAAGCGCTTCTACCGGGTCACGAGAAAGTCCCTCGCGAGCTTTGACAGCAACGGCTTCGACTACACCGTTGCGGGCACCGGGGGAGGAGGTACGACGGCCACCGTACCCGGAGGCGTCGTCACTCGCGGAAGCACCTACACTCTCACCATCACCATCCCCACCAACTCCACTCCTCCCGTGCCACCCGCCAGCGTCGCGGTCACCAGCGTCAGCATCGGAGGCTCCACCGTTGGGGTCTCCTCGCTGGTCCACACCTCGCAGTATGTCGTCACCTGCACCTACATCGTGCCGACGGGCACCACCGGGGCGAAGAACGTCGTGGTGACCTTTCCCGGGCCCAGCACCATCTACACCCTGACCGGAGCACTGACGTTCAACTGAGCCTCTGGTCATGCGTTTTCGTCGATCCCTGCTCCTGACTTGGATGCTGCTTTGCGCCCAGTTCGCGGAGGCGTCGCGTCTGGAAGTCAGCATCGAACCGGCCTTCAACGGCGAGCCCTTGCGGCTGGATTCCCTCCGTTATGAAACCTCTGCCGGTGAGACCCTTTCCGTCACCCGCCTGAGTTATCTCATCAGTGGTGTGGCCTTGCAGAGGGCGGATGGAACATGGATCGAGTTCCCGGGGCTCAATGCCTGGATGGACCTGTCATCGCGGCGGCACCTTCTCCAGTTGGACGGAGTCGAGGAGGCCAGCTATCAAGCCCTGCGCTTCCATATCGGACCGGATGCCGCTGCCAATGCGGCCGACGTTTCCACAATCCCTGCCGATCACCCGCTCAATCCGAACCTCAACGGACTGCACTGGAGCTGGCAGGGCGGTTACATCTTCATGGCGCTCGAAGGGCACTATCGACAGGGAAATGTTGAACCGCTGGGTTATGCCTATCATCTGGCACGCAATCCGAACCGCACGGCGATCAGCTTGAGCGCTCCGTTGGATCTGCGGAAAAATGCCGGCGTCCAGATCCAGTTCGATGTGGCCAGCCTGCTGAATGCCCCGCGACCCCTCTCCTTCGACAAGGACGGGACCGCGACCCACTCCCGGGATGGCGACCCCATCGCAGCGGCCTTGGTGGCGAATCTTCGCGGAGCTTTCCGAGTGAACCGGATCGTCACCGAGGTCTCCGAAGCGGAGGCCCAGCCACCGGTCAAGCCCATCGACCTGCCCGCAAAGTTCACGCCCTACCGCTTCACCATGAGCCGTACGTTTCCGGTCCCGGATCTGCCGCGCGACAATCCATTGATCGTCGAGCGTGTTTCGCTGGGAGATAAGCTTTTCCACGATCCCCGCCTGTCGCGTGATGGGTCGATCTCCTGTGCGAGTTGTCATCATGCGGATGCCGCCTTCACCGATGGGCTGAAGGTGAGCCATGGCATCGAGGGGCGCAGCGGCGACCGCAATGCCATGCCGCTTTTCAACCTCGCCTGGAAGCGGGAGTTCTTCTGGGACGGCCGGGCGAAGTCGCTGCGCGGGCAGGTGCTGATGCCGATCCAGGATCATCGGGAAATGGACGAGACGCTGGGGAAGGTCTGCGAAAAGCTGGCTGCTTCCCCGGAGGATGTCCGCCTGTTCGGCCAGGCCTTCGGCTCACCTGGCATCACGGCGGAAAAGGTGTCGCTGGCCCTTGAGCAGTATCTGCTCACCCTCAGCGCGCGGGATTCCCGCTTCGACCGGGCTTTCGCCGGAAAGGCCACCCTCAGCGATGAGGAAAAACGCGGCTTCGAGCTCTTCATGACCGAGTATGAGCCGCGCACCGGGCAGCTTGGAGCGGACTGCTTCCACTGCCATGGCGGGGCACTGTTCAGCGATCAGCAGTTCCACGACAACGGCCTCGAAGGAGACGCGGTCGGCCGGGCGAAGGTCACCGGTTCAGCCTCGGATCAGGGGAAATTCGCCACTCCCTCGCTGAGGAATGTCGCTCTAACAGCCCCTTACATGCACGATGGTCGCTTCGCCACACTGGAGGAGGTCATCGAGCATTACAGCACCGGCATCCACCGTCGTCCCACCCTCGATCCAAACCTTGCCAAGCATCCCGAGACCGGACTGCATCTCACCAATTCCGACAAGGCTGCGCTGGTGGCCTTCCTGAAGACGCTGACGGATGAGGGGCAGTGAGTATGAGTCTGTTAGGCACAACGCGGAGTGCGCTCAAGTTCAACTCACGGCCTGACCTCGGCCTTCAGCTTGTAGAAGCCCCGTCCAAGGCCCGAAGGCGCGACCCTCCATGAGCCATCCGAATGGGTGGTGATCCGATTGGCTGGAACGGCCTGCCAGGACGTCAGGCCGGAGGATTCCAACACGGTGATCGAGGCATAGCGGAGCCCGCTCGTTGAAGGGGTGAAGCGCAAGGTGCTGCCGGGAGATTGAAGGAAGGTCATCGGCTGCGAGCGCTGCTTCGGGGAGGAGCCAAGGGCATACTCCACCAGGTTGGGGATGCCGTCCTGGTCATCGTCGGCTGCCGTTCCTCCGAGTCCGGGGTAGCCGCTTTTCCACGTGTTGTAAACGGTGTCCGGGTTCATGCCGAGGATGTTGGAAAGGACCTCGCGGTTGGGAAACAGGGTGAGGCTCACGCCGGTGGCCTCGGTCAGAGCCCGCATCACTTCGTTGGCGATCAAGGCCTGCCCGGAGGTGCTGGGGTGGAAGCCGTCCTTGCAGAAGACATAGTTGGAGGCATTCGTCGTGGAAGTGGAGGTGGCGATCAGGGAGGTGCCATTGAGGTGGAAGGGCACGACGTCGAAGATCAGGTCGGTGAGCTTGTCCACCGAGGCGACTTTCGCCCCCTTGGTGGCGGCCATCGATCGGATGGACGCGTTCATCGCGGCGATCTTCCGACGGGTGGAAAGCCGGCGCACAGGATCCGTGTAGGTGCTGCTCACATCAAGAGTGGCGCCCACATCCGGGCAGGTGGCGATCACGATCGGCAGGTTGGGCTTTCGGGTGCGGATCCAGTCGTGGATGAAGGCGAGGTTGGCGACGATGCCGCTGAGGTAGGTCGGCGATTCGGTGTTGTTGAAAATCTGGCTGTATTGGTCCTTGAGATCGTTTCCCCCAAGGAAGATCACCGCCACATCGCAGAGGTTGATTTCGTTGGTGAGGTTGTTGCGGGTCCTTCCATCGAGGGTGACGGTTCCTGTTGAATTGAGGATGTTCTTCCAGTCGATGGTGGTTTTACCCGGAAGCCCGAAGTTCAAGCGGTAGCCGCCAGTCCTCCAGTCGCCATAGCCGATGTAGCTGGTACTATAGGTTCCGAACGTGGCTTCCGTGCCACGGCGCTCGGAGACCAGTTCCACCCAGTTCTTGGAGTTGATGCTGAAGGCGATCTCCATGAACTTGTACTCCTCGGACAAGCTGTCGCCGATCGTCAGGACCTTGAGCGTGGCGGCCTGCAGCGGCAGCGCGATCAGGATCGGCACGATGAGCCATCGAAGGAGGGGGGCGACCATGTCTGGCGACCTTAGCGTGAGACTTTCCTGAAATCCACCCCCGCCTTGGGCAATTTCCCCAACGAAAAACGGGGCGGCCCCGCACCCGCGGAACCGCCCCGTTTCGGAGCCATGAGCAACTAGCAAGAAATCATCAAGGGGTCACGTTGAGGCGGATGAACAGCGAGGTCGGTCCGCTCGGGAGGGTGAAGGTGACCGGGCTGTTCGACGGAGCCGAAACACTGCCAGGATAGGTCACCGAGGCATCCGTCCAGTTGGTCAGATCGGTGGAAACCTCGACCTTGAAGGAGGTGATGAGGGTTCCGCTGGCACGCGGCCAGGTCACCGTGCCTGCGGAGATGCCGGGATTGACCGTGAAGGCATTGCCCGGAGTTCCCATGAAGAACTCGACGCCGTTTGAAATGCCGTCGCCGTCGAAGTCCAAGTTCGCGGCCTGATTGTCGATGGAGTCGTTCCAGGTGTCGTAGCTGAGCCCTGCTGCTCCAGTGCTGAAGGTCGCCACGTTGCTGTAGGTGGTCCCAGCGCTGTTTGTGGCATAGGCCTTCAGGCTGTATCCGGTCGCGGCGTTGAGGCCTGTGACGGGTGAATTGTAGCTGCCGGTGGTGGTTCCGCCCTCGACCACATCTGTGACACCAAGGCCACCGATTTGCGGGTCTGCATTGGTGCCGGTGATTGAGTAAACGAACCCACGGGCCGTGATGGGAAGGTAGCCGTCAGCCGTCACGTTGCCGTTCAGAGTGGCGGTGGTGCCGGTGATCGAAGAGGCCGAGGCACTGCCGAGGACTGGAGCGGTGGGGACGGCGACCAGCACCTCCCCGATTCCGATCTGGCGGCGTGCACCGCCGGTTCCGACGTTGCCATCACTGACCCAGGTGAGGGTGATGACGTCATCCGGTGCGATGGAGAGTCCGGTGACCAGTTTCGCCTTGGTGGCATCCACAGCGGCCGAGGTGGAGTAATCCAGTTCGGTGACCGGAGTTCCATTGAGGCTGAAGGTCCAGGCAGGCTCGCGGGATTGGTCGGCTCGTGAGACGCGTCCCAGATAGGACACATACAACTGGGTGAGGGTGGTTCCCGTGTTGTTTTTCAGGGAAAGGGACGCGGTGACCGTGGCGCTTCCTCCGACGTGCTGATATCCGAGCACTCCGGGAGTCACTCCACCCACAAGTCCACCTGAAGAAGTGGAAGGTCCCCAGGTTCCTGCGTAGCTGTTCAGGCCACCCGAGGAAACCACGCTCCAACCAGCAGGCAGGGTGCCGTTGACGATGCTTCCCGTGAAGTTGTCGAAGGCCTGGGAGTATTGGCTCGAAAGCAATGGAATCGCTGGAAGCGTGAAGATCGTGACGGCCGAGGAGTGGGTCGTTCCTTCGGCGTTGGTCGCGTAGGATGCCACCGAGTACTGGCTGCCTGGAGTCAGTCCGGTGATCGGAAGGCTGAAGGCTCCAACCTCAGTGGAGACATCCGCGATCTTGGTGACACCGGATTCACCGGACTGAGGGGTGGCATCAACGGAGGTCAGGGAGTAAACAATGCCGCGCTCCGTGATCGGGCTGCCTCCATCCGAGGAAACGGCGGACCCAACGGTGACCGAGTTCTGGGAGAGGGAGGAATAACTCGGAGTCACCCCGGCCACGCTTGGTGGGAAGGTGGCGGCACCTGATTCAACCGAAACGTCCGAGATCCCGATCTGTTCGCGGGAGCCAGACCCCACAGCCGTATCTCCGTTGGAGTTCCAGGTGATGGAGAATGAGCCTCCGACCGGAATGGTGAGACCTGTAAGGGATGCCGTCTTGAGCAGGTTGTCACCGTCCGAGGTCACATAGGCCAGAGCCGGGATGGGGACCGAGTTGGCTCCGTAGTTGAGGGTGACCGTGTAGGCAGGGGTTCGTCCAATGTTGTCCCGCGAACGCCGTCCGCGGTAGGAGATGGTGAGGTCGGTGATTTCCGCGCCGGTGCCATTGGTGAGATTGAGGATCTGATCGACGCTGTCCGTGTCACCGGTGTGCTGATAGCCGAAGACATTGGTCACCGGCGTGGCTGAGCTGAACTTGATCCCGGTTGTCGTGTTCGGCGTCGTGGTGGTGTTCCAGGCCGAGTAGTCAAGTTTCGCCGGAGCGGATCCACTCGACGTCACGGCCCATCCCGATGGGAAAGTGGCCGAGCTGGTGAAGCCCGAGAAATCCTGCAAGTAGGGTCCTGAGTTGGTCAGCGAGGGAACGGAGAGGAGCGTGAAGTTCCAGCTGTAGGTGGTGGTTTCCGGGATGAATTTGGAAAGACCGGTGAAATCGTTGTTGTTCGGGGAAACATCCTCGAAGGCTCCGCTATCGATCTCCACGTAGTACTGGGTGCCGTAGTCCAAAGGAGGAGAAATCGGGACCGTGGCGACATTGTTGGTGGCACTGGCGGTGCCAAAGGAACCGGACTCCACCTGGGATGCGATCTGGTCATCGGAAACCCGCTTGATGTAGATCTTCGGCGACCCTGAGCTGGCGACCTGAATGTTTTCGCTGAAGGTGATGGTCAGCGCAGAGGGGCGGGCGATGCCCGTCGCCCCGATGGCGGGAGTGACCGACGTGATCGTCGGCGCGGTGTTGTCCGGAGCGACGGTGGTGAAGCTCCAACTGCCGGTCTCGGGGGTTCCATCAAAGTTGTTGTTGGCCAGATCCTTGATGGAGCCCGGTGGAATGATCACGGTGTAGTTCGTGCTGTATTCCAGGTTCGAGGTCGGGTCGATGGTGACCGTGGAACCCGCCACCACCACACTGGCAGGGACGGTCGAACTGTCGGAGGTCTTCTGGAGAAGAATGGTGCCGGTTCCGGCTTGGATGGCCTCGCTGAAGCTGGCGACGGCATTGGCCGTGATTGCGACATTGGTTCCCGTATTGACCGGAGAGAGGGAAGCAATGGTCGGCTTGGTCACGTCTCCCGCTGCTGGAGTTCCGGTCAGCTTGATGTCATCGATTCGAAGCGACTGCGAACCGGACTTGACGAAACGGATCTTCAGTCCGCTGACCTGGGCTCCGGCTGGCAGGCTGATCGTCTTCGCCACATACCATCCAGCTGTCGCGTTTGCCGCTTCGTTGAAAAGTCCAGAAGCGGTGTTCTGCAGCACGACCCAACTGCTGCCATTCCAATATTCGACGGAAAAAGTTGGAAGTAAAGACGCATTCTCTTTCCTATATCCATAGGAAAGCTGCAGCGTGTTGTATGCCGAGGCGTTGATGCTCTCGATGGAGAATCCAATCGTGCCGGAAGCGGCAAAGAAGACGTTGCCATTACCTGAAGCACCGGTGTAGGTAACCGCCCCGGCATTTGATGCGCTGGTGGTTCGCACATCAGCAGTGGTCTGTTCACCGATGCCGTAGGTGAGCGTGCCCTTATTCTGGAAAGTCGCAGGTGCCGTTCCTCCCGCATAGGTGACGATGGTCGTCGTGCCGGTCGGCGTTCCCAGGTTCTCGCTGAAAATCACCGTCTGGGCATTCGACAGCCCGGCGAATCCAAGCAGTCCGACCGCCAGCATTGCGGCGGGAGGAATGGGCAGGAGGCTGCGGGTGGAGTGAAGCAGCCTTCGAACCGAAGGCTGCCCTTGGGCTTCGAAGCCAAGGCGATGCTTGGATGAGTTTGGATTGAGTGGGAACGAGCTCATGGTTTTTGAGGATTTCGAGTCTCTTTGACATCCGGATTGAAGCACAGCTGTTTCAAAAGCAGGCAGGTCGATCGGTGTCGGTTTCGACACAGGGGCGGAAGAGCATTTTTCGGGCCGATGGATTTTCTTCTTGCGAGACCGAAGTTTCAGTAAATACTGAAATTATGAGCAGTGCAGATGACGTGAAGCTGAAACAGTCCCGCGAGGACTTTGTGGCGCAGTGGGGAGCGCTTGGAACCCACTGGGGCATCAATCGGACCATGGCTCAGATCCATGCGCTGCTGATGACGGAGCCGGAGGCGATCGGCACCGACGAGGTGATGGAGCGGCTTCAGATTAGTCGGGGTAATGCCCACACGAATTTGAAGGAATTGGTTTCATGGGGCCTGATCCGCACGATCGTCAAAAAAGGCGAGCGTCGGGAGTTTTTCGAGGCGGAAAAGGATGTTTGGAAGATTTTCACGATCGTGGCCCGCGAGCGTCGGAGGCGGGAGATCGATCCTGCGCTCGGCGTGCTCCACCAGTGCCTCGACGACAGCCGGGGGATCGACACGCCGGAGGGCCGCGCATTCCACGAGCAGATGAGCAAGCTGGCGGAGTTCGTGGGATTCGCCTCCAACGTCGCCGACCGGGTTTCCGGTATGAAATACGGCATCGCCCTCCAGCTCGCAGCCCGACTTCTGAGCTGATCTTCACTTTCTCACCAAGAATCGACTTTCATGAAACCTACCACGGTGATTTTCGGAGCCAACGGCTTCCTCGGACGCTACCTCTGCCGCCATCATGCCCGCCAGGGCAAGGAGGTGGTGGCGATCGCCCGCAGCCGCGATGGCTGGAGCGGAGATGGAATTTTCCTCGAATGGGATGGTCGGACCCTCGGTCCCTGGGCGCTCGCGCTCGAAGGAGCGGAGTCCGTCATCAATCTCGCGGGACGCAGTGTGAACTGCCGCTACGACGAGCAGGCGAAGCGGGAAATCATCGAGTCGCGGGTGGACTCGACCCGGGTGATCGGTCAGGCGATCGCCGCCTGCCAGGCCCCTCCGAAGGTCTGGCTGAATGCCAGCACGGCGACGTGGTATCGCGACGCGCGGGACCATGCGCAGGATGAGTGGTTCGGCGAGCCTGGCGATGGATTTTCGGTCAAGGTGGCGCGGGCCTGGGAAGAGGAGTTCTTTGCGGCAAAAGTGCCGGGAGTGACGCGGAAGGTGGCCATGCGGATCGGCATGGTGCTGGCGAACGAGCCGGACACCGTGTTTGATGTCTTGCGCAGCATCGTGCGTCGCGGCCTGGGAGGCCCCATGGGAAAAGGGGACCAGCGGATCAGCTGGATTCACATGGAGGACTTTCTCGCGGCGGTGGATTTCCTGATCGCGGAAAGTCAGATCGACGGAGTGGTCAACGTCACCGCGCCGGAGTTTCCGACCAATCGGGAATGGATGCGGACTTTTCGTGAGGCAGCAGGCATGCCGGTGGGCTTGCCGGCGCCGGAGCTCCTCCTCGAACTCGGGGCGAGGCTGATGCGGACCGAGACCGAACTGGTCCTGAAAAGCCGCTGGGCGGATCCGCGCAGGCTGCGTGAGGAGGGCTTCCGCTGGCGGTGGACGCATGCCGCTCCTGCGATAGCGGATCTGCGGGCGCGGCCGGGCCTGGAAGGCTTGTTCCGGCCTGCCGGATCGAGGTCGGTCGGAGCGCGGGTCTGGCTGCCAGGTCGGGCAACCGTCTGAGGTGGCAACTTTCCCATGGAAAAGCCCGGCACTCCGGGCAAGTTCGGCCCACCTCGATGGCTCTCTTTCAAAAACTCTCAACCGCCGCGCTGGTCTCGGTCCTTTTCCTGATGTTCGTCGGGGCGATCGTCCGGGTGACCGGCTCGGGGATGGGTTGCCCCGACTGGCCAACTTGCTGGGGCTGCCTGATCCCGCCGACGAAGGTGGAGCAGGTGGATTTCGACAAGCTTCCGATCGAGCGATTCCAGAAGCGGGCCGAACGGGAGGGGCGTGATCCGGCGACGATCACCCGCGAGGAGCTGCGTTCCGAGTTCAACCCCAGGCATGTGTGGACGGAGTTCATCAACCGACTTTGTTCGCTGCCGGTCGGGTTCTTTTCGCTGGCCACCTTCATCGCGGCGTTCTGGCAGAGATCAAAGCGACCGCTGGTGTTCTGGAGCGCCTTTGCCTCCTTGTTCCTGGTCCTGGTGAATGCCTGGATGGGGGCGAGGGTGGTTTACAGTGGCCTGAAACCCGGAGTCCTGACCACCCACCTCGCGCTCGCCATGCTCCTTCTCGGCACCCTTTCCTACTGCGCCTGGGGTGGGACGGATCGTCCGTGGCGGGTGGCCATCGCCCCTGCGGCTGCGGCACGCCTGCGTCTGGCCATCCTGCTACTGCTGGGCGTGGTCGTGGGCGAGGGGATCATGGGTTCCCAGATCCGCGAGCTGACCGATGAAATGGCGAAGTCCCACCTGAATTCCCCGCGCGCGGAATGGATCGGCGAGCTGGAGCAGCGCTGGATCTACTTGATTCATCGTAGTTTCTCCTGGGCGGTGCTGGGGGCAAGCGTCTGGGCCTTCCTGATCGCGAAGCGCCATGGCAGGCCGGGCCGTGTCGGCCACGTGGTCCTCGGCATCGTGCTGGCGCAGATGGTCCTCGGCGTGGTCATGTCGCAGGTTCATCTCTACGCATGGGTCCAGGTCCTTCATGTCGGACTGGCTGCAGCTCTGCTGGCATTCATCTGGCTCTGGCTCTTCGGCTCCTGGAGGGCAGGGGAGAAGGTGTGAATCTGCCTGAAATTTCGCTTTTCCCCGAGCCCGCGATGGGAATACTCCGCCGCGTCGCCCACGCGATGCCGGGTTAGCTCAGTGGTAGAGCAGTTGATTTGTAATCATCAGGTCGTCGGTTCAAGTCCGACACTCGGCTCCATTGGTTCATCGAAACGGGCGGGTCTGCTCGGGAAGGGGGCAATTGGACTCACGGGTCTGTTCGCTGGGAGCATCGCGGCTGCGACGGGTTTGCCAAATCTCCAGCAGGTTGTCGATATGCCCGGGAGTAAAGGATCGTAATCGAGGCGGCTGACGTCCAATTTCCTCTTCTCCTTTTCACCGTGCCCCAATTCCTCCTGCCTTCCCTGATCGGTTTCCTGCTGGCAAGCGCTCATTTCCTTCAGGCTGAGGCCGTGCCGACCGAACGTGTGGCCCAGGCTGCCGTGCCGGTCACCGTCAGCGTGAAGGACGGAATGAGGCGCGGAGGCAAACCCTACTTCGTGAAAGGGGCCGGCGGCGACACCCGACTCGATCAGTTGGCCGGGCTGGGGGCCAATTCCATCCGCACCTGGAGCACCGGCGGGCTCGATGCGACCCTCGACAAGGCGCAATCGCTCGGCATGACCGTGAGTGCCGGAATCTGGCTGGAATCGGAATGCTCCTGGTTCTCCTACGCCAAGCCCGAGCAATGCGCCAAGCAGCTTGAGCGCGTGAAGGCCGAGGTTCTGAAACATCGTCATCATCCCGCCCTGCTGGCCTGGGGCATCGGCAACGAAGCGGAGGGCGATGGCAACAACGCCGACTACTGGAAGCAGCTGGACCGCCTGGCCGTGATGATCCATGAAATCGATCCCGCGCATCCCACTTTCACGGCGGTGGCTGGACTGGCCCCCGCGAAAGTAAAAGGCCTCAACGAGCACACGCCGCATCTCGATTATGTCGGGGTCAACACCTACGGCGGCGTCTTCAGCTTGAGGCCCCATCTGGAAAAGGTCGGCTGGACTCGTCCCTGGTTGCTCACCGAGTGGGGTCCGAGCGGCTTTTGGGAAAGGCCGAAGACCTCGTCCGGAGCGCCCATCGAGCAGACCAGCACCGAAAAGGCCCGGATGATGAGCCGCGCCTACGATGAAGCCATCTCGAAAGGCGGGGCCTGTCTCGGCAGTTATGCCTTTGTCTGGGGCTGGAAGTTCGAGGCCTCCGCCACCTGGTTCGGTTTGCTCACGGATGACGGACTGACCACCGAACCCGTCGATGTGCTCCAGGAAAAATGGAGCGGCAAGCCACCGCTCAACCGTGCCCCCACGATCCAGCCTTTGAAGGGAGTTCCGACCCAGGCGATCGCTCCGGAAAGCCCGCTCCACGTCGAGTCTTCCGCCACCGACCCCGAGGGCGATCCCTTGACATGGAGATGGACGCTGCTTCCGGAGAAGCCTCATGCCGTGGAAGGCAAGCCCATTGCCATGCCGAAACCCATCCAGGGCGTCGTCGTGACCCAGTTGGACTCTGCGGCGGAGTTCAAGGCTCCTGCGAAGCCCGGTTCGTACCGTCTCTATCTCTGGGTCCGCGACGGAAAAGGGCATGCCGCCACCGCCACCGCCCCACTCGAGGTCCGCTGATCCAGACCTTTATCTCCATGAAATTTCTTCTCCTCCTTCTCACCCTCGCGCTTCCCGCCGCCGCCACCAATGTCATCTTCATGATGGCGGATGACCTTGGTTGCATGGACGTCGGCTTCAACAACCCGAAGACCTTCTACGACACGCCGAACCTCAACGGCCTCGCGAAGCAGGGACTCCGCTTCACGGATGCCTATGCCGCCTGCCCGGTCTGCTCGCCCACGCGATCCTCGATCCTCACCGGCCAGTATCCGGCCCGGACGAGGAACACCGACTACTTCGGTGCCCCCAACGGCTACCAGGAGCTGCCTGCGGACGCCGCCACCATGACCACCGGGAAGTTCGGAAACTTCGCCAAGCGGCCGCTACTGCCCGCGCCGTACCTCGAGCGGCTTGCGGCTTCCCACATCACCCTTGCCGAGGCCTTCAAGGCCAAGGGCTATGCCACCCTGCATGCCGGGAAATGGCACCTCGGTCCGATGGGTTCCTGGCCGGAGGATCATGGCTTTGATGTCAACATCGCCGGCACCGATGCCGGTGGCCCCTACGGTGGAAAGAAATACTTTTCCCCTTATGCCAACCCCCGCCTGCCCGATGGACCCGACGGGGAAAGCCTCCCAGACCGCCTGGCCACCGAGGTTTCGAAATTCATCACCGCCCACAAGGACAAGCCCTTCTTCATCTACTTCCCGTTCTATTCCGTCCACACGCCGCTGCTGGCTCCCGCTGATCTGGTGAGGAAGTACGAGGAAAAGCGTACCAAACTCGGCCTCAAGCCGGTATTCGCAACTGATGACCCGAAACAGGTCCGCCAGGTGCAGGAGCATGCGGTCTATGCCGCGATGGTCGAGGAGATGGACCGCTCCGTCGGCAAGGTCCTCAAGGCCCTCGATGACAACGGCCTCGCCGAAGACACGATCGTCGTCTTCTTCTCCGACAACGGCGGCCTTGCCACCGCCGAAGGTTCACCCACCAGCAACCTTCCTTACCGGGCCGGAAAAGGCTGGATGTATGAGGGCGGCATCCGCGAGCCGCTCATCGTCCGCTGGCCGAAGACCATCAAGCCCGGAGGAACCTGCGCGACTCCGGTGATCTCGACCGACTTTTTTCCCACCTTCCTCCAGGCCTGCGGACTCGATCTCCTGCCCGCCCAGCACAAGGACGGCACCAGTTTTCTCGACCTGCTGAAGAACCCGGAAGCCAAGCATTCACGAGCCCCGCTGTTCTGGCACTACCCGCACTGGGGCAACCAGGGCGGCATCCCTTCCTCCGCCGTTCGGGATGGCAACTGGAAGCTCATCGAGTTCTACTGGAAAAAGGGCTTCGAGCTCTATGATCTGTCAAAGGACCCCGGCGAGAAGACCAACCTCGCCGAGAAGATGCCGGGAAAGGTCGCCGAGCTGAAAGCCAAGCTCCAAGCCTTCAAGACGGACACCGGCGCGATTCTCCCCATCGTCAATCCCAAGCCGGATCCTTCCTTTGAGAAGTGGTGAGTCCAAAAAGAAGGGGTCCACCATCAGGGGAACATGCCATGACCTTTCAAACCTCAAATGATCGAGAAACCATCCGCCTGCCTCAAGTCGCAGCCGTAGGGTCTCGGAATAGAAACTGAATCCGATGAAATCGCTGTTTGTCACACTAATGCCCGTCGCGCTTGCAACCTCTTTCCTGCATGCTCAGTCCCAACCGATGGTTCCTCCGGGCAGTGCCGAATGGGCAGAGGTTTATGACCCTCCCTACAAAGTGCCGACGGAACTTCCCGCTGAATCCGCTCTTCGGAAAGAGCTTTTTGATTTACTCCGAATCAAGGTCACACCCCAGCACAAGTTCACCGGTAGTCTCAAGGTGTATCGGAACTGGGCATTCTTCGTCGGTGCGACTGTGGACAATAAGGGAGAGCCACTGAAGCATCCTCCACATGATAACTCTGACGCGGTGGCGATTTGGCTGAGAACGAGTCAAGGATGGAAGCTGATTGACTTCAGCTTTGGACATAGTGACGCCTTCTATCTCCTCTGGTCGGAGAAGTATGGCGTGCCAGAAGATCTGATCGGCATCATCCCAAAACCAAGTGACGAAAAGGCCACGCCATGACTACCCCGGCCAGCCGGCCTGTTTCGATGACTTCTGCAATCTCCAACCTCGGCCCAGCGATCCACACCCGCCCTCGCCGGGCGAGGAGGTCCGCTGTAAAAAAGTCGCGTCGCTGAATTTCCCATTTCGATTTCCCTCGTCCTCGACTCTATTGCCCGCGTGTCCGCGCCCGACCTGAAGGCCAAGCTTCGCGATGTTTCCCACCAGCCCGGCGTTTACCTGATGAAGGACCGCCTGGGCTCGATCATCTATGTCGGCAAGGCACGCGACCTGAAGAAACGGCTTTCCTCGTATTTCCTCGCCTCGCGGAAGATGCGGGCCGACCTCAAGACCCGGGCGCTGATCGACTCGATCCACGACTTCGAGACCCACGAGGTCCGCTCCGAGGCCGAGGCCCTCCTCCTTGAAGGCAAGCTCATCAAGGACTACCGCCCGCGCTACAACATCGCCTTCCGCGACGACAAGCGCTTCCTGCTCCTGAAGATCCGTGTCGATGAGCCGTGGCCGCGCTTTCAGACGACCCGGATGAAAAAGGAGGACGGTGCCCGCTACTTCGGCCCCTTTCCCCACTCCAGCGCCCTGCGCGCCACGGTCAACTGGCTCAACCGCCGCTACGGCCTGCGCGTCTGCCGCAGCAGCGATCCCGGCGAGACCGACTACAAGCACTGCAACGCCGACATCATCCGCAACTGCTCCGCGCCCTGCATCCACCGCATCCTCCGCGACGAATACATCGCCCGCATCGACGAGGCCTGCGCGATCCTCGAAGGGAAGGGGAGGAAGGGCATCTTCGACGACCTCCGCGTCGAGATGGAAAAGGCAGCCGAGCGGCTCGATTTTGAAAAGGCCGCCACCCTCCGCGATGTCTGGCTGAACCTTGAAAAGACCATCAACCCGACCCGCCAGTTCACCCGCGGCCGTGGCGTGCCCACCACCGTCAAGCCCACCGAGGACCTCGCCGATCAGGGCGATGCGCTGCGGCTCAATGGGCCACCACGGGTCATGGAGTGCTTTGATATCTCCAACGTTTCCTCGAACCACATCGTCGCCTCGATGGTGCGCTTCACCGATGGCAAGCCGGACAACCAGAACTACCGACGCTACCGCATCCGCACCGTGCAGGGCCAGGACGACTTCGCCTC
The DNA here is from genome assembly GCA_027485995.1 of Verrucomicrobiaceae bacterium. GTDB lineage: Bacteria > Verrucomicrobiota > Verrucomicrobiia > Verrucomicrobiales > Akkermansiaceae > Luteolibacter. Next base: position 23,063 of record JAIXPW010000085.1, on the reverse strand, counting down.
GATGGCCGAGGTCATCCGTCGCCGCTACTCGCGGATCCTGTTGGAAAACTCCGACTCCGACCCCGATGCCGAGTTTTCCCAGGAGGATGTCGTCGAGGCGCAGCGACGACTCGCCCGCGAAGGTCGCGCGAAGATCGTCCTGCCGGATCTGGTCATCGTGGACGGTGGAAAAGGCCAGCTCGGCATGGCGGTGAAGGAGCTCCATGCCCTCGGCCTGCACGACCTTCCCGTGATCGGCCTGGCGAAGCAGCGCGAGGAGGTCTTCGTCCCCGGCAGCAGCACACCGATCCTCATTCCGCATGAGCGCGGCGCGCTGAAGCTGCTCCAGCGCATCCGCGACGAGGCCCACCGCTTTGCCAATGGCTACAACTCCCTCCTGCTCCGCCGCCGCATGAAGGAAAGCCTGCTCGACGACTGCCCCGGCATGTCTACTAACAAGAAGAAGCTGCTGCTGGAAAAATTCGGCAGCGTGGCCCGTCTCAGGAAAGCCACCGTCGATCAACTGTCCGCCCTAACAGGCATCTCGCAGAAATTCGCCGCGACGATCCTGGATTGGTTGAATCGGTGAGAGTCATGCTTCACCTTCAGGTAGAAGATGAGATACCACTAAAGTCACGAAAAGCACGGAAGGAGAAGCAATCATCGTCATCTTCGCACTCACCTGATGAAGGAGGCCGAAACGTTTCGGCAACTCCTGACTTTCGTGATTTTTCGTGAGTTTTGTGGTCTGCATTTCTGGATCTCGGTTCAATCACCGAGAGTGGATTGAGACTCTTTTTCGGTCGTTTGAATCCTTCAACATTCGCGGGCGACCGTTCTGGATCGGCCCATGACTCTTTTTGGGTCTCCGGAGACTCTTTTGGGGTCAAGCAGATCCCCGGCCGGTCTCCCGTCGATCACGGCGATCCGCCGGTGAAATCCAAACTTTGAAGCGTGAATCCCAACCGGTCGCGGGCGAATGGAATTCATTCACCCGCGACTCTTTTGGGTTCACGCGAGACCCTTTTTGATTCGACCACGACCCGGAAAGCGCCATTCGAGGACCTCGCAGATGGTTGGGGCTGAGGCATTTATCAGGATTCCGGCGCTGCGTCGGCAGGCGTCGTCCTTGCGGGCCGCGAAAAGTACTTCGACAGCACCTCCACCACGGTTTTGGCCGCCGGCACCCCGCGCTTTTCCGCTTCCTTGGCATTCGAGTAAAAGCCGAGGTAGGTCTGGAGCATTTCTGCACCGAGCTGCATTTCCGTGCTCTCGATGTCGTCCAGAAGCGCCTTCACTCCGAGGCGGAGCCCGTCGAGTTGTAGGCGCAGCGTGCGGTCTTTTTCGAGTTCAGCCTTATCCACGTATCCGGGCACCAGAGTCGGATGGTCCTCCATCAGCGTGTGGGCGTCTTCATCCAGCGCCAGCCGTCCGTCTCCCAGCTTAAGGAGTTTCGCCCTGTCATCGGCAGTCAGGCTGATGAGGAACGGCAGCTTCTGCCGAAGATTGGTGATGGCGGCTTCTGCGGCGGACAGATCAGCAGCGGACAGCACGGTGGAGATTCGGTTGTTCATTGGCATGGTTGGTTGAGTTAATTTTGTCTATCAGTGACAGTTAGCTCCATTACAGGACTGCCGCTGACTGGGGAAGCGGAAAATGAGTTACGCTGGGAGAGCCTCTCGAAGCGGAGTGAGGTGAGATTCATGCCGGGGACTCTCGCCTGCGGTCCAAATCAAAAATCAACAATCCGTCCTCCGTAGCTGACAGGCGAAGTAGGACGTCTTCCCTTCGATGTTCAATGTTCCTCTCGCTACGCCGCCCCATCCCGCAGGAGCGACATGCGACCAGCCGCCGTAATCGATTCCCATTCCTATAAAATTCGACTTGAAGTGTTCGCCTGAACTCCTCAATAGGATCCCATGTCCCGTCAATCTTCCCAGGTTGAGACCTGTCCTCCTCCCTCTCCCGAGCGGCTGCGATTCCTTCGTCGAATCGAAGAACTTCCAATCAAGCCCGCCGCCCGTGACTACTACGTCCGTTGGGCCGAATCCTGGCTCAAGGCCAGAGGCCACCGATCTGCCCAGCGTACCCAGGATTACTTTGACGCCCTGGGACGCTCCACAAATCTGGCCGACTGGCAATTCCGCCAGGCAGTGGATGCAGCGCGGATCCTGGCCGCCGAGGTCCTCTCCATTCCTTGGAGGCTGTCTTAAAAGTGGGTAATCCATTGAGAATTTAGAAAAGGAACCACAGATGAACGGGATGAACGCGGATGAAAGAGGGACTTCTTCTCGAAGAATGAACCCATTAATGCGTTTTCATTCGAGTTCTTGATCTGTGTCCATCCTGTTAATCCGTGGTTTAAACGACTCTTCTGAATTTTTAAGACAGCTTCTTGGGCCTACTCCTTTGACTGGCAGGGCCTGATCGACCAGGCGCGGTCTCTGGAATCAGATCACCGCACGCTCGCTCGTGAAGCCATCTCGGTGAGAGCCTCACCGAGGAGTGTGGGCATCTTGCCCACAAGTCTTCCATCGGAAAGCGATCCCGAGGAGGAACTCACCAACCTTATCGACGCGCTCCGGCGAGCCATCCGACTCAAGAACCTGGCCATGGCGACCGAGGAAACCTACGTCAATTGGAATTCCCGTTTCATCCGCTTCTGTCACCTCCAACTCGGACAATCGCCACAAGCTGCAGGGCCACCCGCCATCACCGCCTATCTCGACTTCCTAGCTCTGAAACGGAACGTCGCCCCGGCCACACAGAAGCAGGCCCTCAATGCCATGGCCTTCCTCGTCAGAAACGTCCTCGGGATCAAGGAATTCACCCTCGATCACATCACCCCGACCGGTGGACGACGCCGCCCGCCTGTCGTCATGACCCGTGAAGAAGTCCGGTCTGTCATCGCCCACCTGGAGGATCCGTGGAAACTTGCGGCCCAACTCATGTATGGCTCCGGCCTGAGGATCATGGAAACCCTCAGGCTCCGCGTGAAGGATCTCGATTTCGGACAAGGCACCATCACCATCCACGATGGGAAAGGCGGCCGGCACCGCGTCGTCCCCCTGCCGAAAGCCCTCGAGTATCACCTGAGGGATCATCTCGCCAAGGCACACCAAAAACACCTTCAGGATCTTGCCTGTGGAGCGGGTGACGTCCACATGCCGGAAGCGCTGTTGCGAAAATGGCCGAATGCCACCAGAGAGTGGCCTTGGCAATACCTCTTCGCTTCCGCGACACTCTGCCCGCACCCGCGAACCGGTCGATTTGCCAGACACCACCTCCACGAGGTATCGCTCCAGCGCCAATTCAAGGCGGCTGTTCGCAAGGCAGCGATCCCAAAGCATGCCACCTGTCACACCATGCGGCACTCCTTCGCCACTCACCTGCTCGAGACCGGCACCGACATCCGCACCGTCCAATCCCTCCTGGGACACTCCAGCGTGGAAACCACCATGATTTACCTTCACGTCATCAAACGCCCAGGAGCCGGCGCATTCAGCCCACTCGATCTCGATTGAACCCGTTCCCTCCCAGTCTCCAGGACCTCCCATTTCCCATCTAGCCCACCTTCTCTCCAGTAAAATTCGACTTGCCACTCCTCCTTGAGATGATAGAAGTCACTCAATGAACGGAGAACCGAGAGCCACGACCTATCAAGTTGTATTTGTCGGGATTATACAGCCGGTTGTATATCCAGGAAAAATGCAGCGTGTTGTTCAATAAAACTGTTCGCCCAAATCTCCAGCACCTCACTTGAATGGCCCGAAAGCGCTCTCCATTTAATGACATTGACACCAGACGGGGAGCTGTTGTCGCTGTGGAGTTCCAGCCGGGGCTATGGTGCTATGTGAGAGATTATCTGCTCAGCCACGGCTTCCTTCCATTCTTCTCCAGAGTCCCACTTTCTCCGGACCGCCTTCCATCCCTTCGAGCCGAGCGCCATTTTGACCTTTGGTGCTATGACACAGATGACACTCCGATGCAGTTTATCGGGAGATTTCCGTTCGCTACACCTGATGAGATGCACGGAGAGGCCTTCTATACTCCTCCCGATGTGATTGACAATAGGTTCAAGATCCATGAGGCAGTAGGCGGCCTCTCACTCATGAGGAAGACGTCCGATCCGACGGAAGTTCAGTCGTTAAGGTGTCAGAGGCGCTACCAGCCGAAAGAGTTTCACGCGATACTCGCTGACAGGCTCAGCGTATGGCCCACAATATCCGCATGAGCAGCAATCCTCTACAACCAAGGGCGAACAAAACGGATGCAGGCAACGGCTCGTATGGCATCTGTCGTGTCATCGACGCCTCCCGCTCGCCGTCGCCTGATCCGAGACGTTCTCCAGAAAATGAACTCCGCTGATAGTGCACATACCGAGGATCATGTATCCGCGCACAAGCGAAGCAGCATTCACCGCCGCGAGCTCCTTGCCGCTGAATTCTGCGGGTGCTTTCACTGCTGTAAGATTTATTCGCCTAAGACCATTGATGAGTGGGTGGATGACGACGACCAAGGAGAGGGGCAGACAGCGATGTGTCCGAATTGCGGCATTGATTCTGTGATCTCGGTTACTGGTGACACCTCCGAAGTCAGAGCGTTTCTGAAGAAGATGCGGAGACACTGGTTCGGCGAATAAGAAAAAGACCGCAGAGAACAAGCCGCATCGTGCAACCACTACCAGCCGTTCAGTTTCGATGATTTCACCTAACCTCAACCCTAACACCGGTGTCGACACACGTTCCCGCTGGTAGTGGTGCACGTGCTCATCGTTCGGCCAAGAAACGGAGCATTATACCAGCACTATGAATGAAGAAACCTTCTGGCACGTCATCTCGCTCTTTGATTGGTCGCACACGGGTAACGACGACGCAGTGCTTGAGCCCGCGATAGATGACTTGTCGGCTAGATCGCCCGAGGAAATTTGCCGGTTCGCCGACCTGCTTGCCGAGAAGCTCCACTCCCTGGACACGCGAGAGCACGCCCGAGCTTGCTATGCAGGTGAGTTGGACCCTGACGACGGGGATGATTACATTTCTGCCGATGACTTTCTTTACCAGCGATGTGTCGTCGTAGCCAATGGCTCCAACCTTTATGCCGAGGCGTTGGCAGATCCGACCGAAATGCCCCAGGGATTGGAGTTCGAGGCTTTGCTTTACCTTCCATCTAAGGCGTATGAGCGGGCGACTGGCCTTGAGTATGACTATGTGACAGCGCTTAGCTACGAGAGTTTCCAGAACAGTGAAGGATGGAAGCCCGCCCAAGCAACCCGCCCAGGCAAATACACAGGTGACAATATACCCCCAGGAAACCGCCGACCAACATGAAGGCCGAACAAAACGGATGCAGGCAACGGCTCGAAGGCTATCTGTCATGTCAGCAACGTCTTGCGCTCGCCGTCGCCTGATCCGAGACGTTAGCCAATAAACCAAAGATCCAAATGCGGAACGAAGCCAATCAACGTTACGAAGAATTATCCAAGCAGTTCAAGCAACTCGCGGAGGAGCGTCGCCTATCGGAGCCAGTCATTCTGTCTCAGGATTACACCTTTCGGACTGCTACGGGCACACTCGAACTCAGCAAATGTTTTGAAGGGAAGAGGGACTTGATTCTCATTCACAATATGGGGGTGTGTTGCTCGTGGTGCACAATGTGGGCTGACGCATTTAATGGTGTTCAAGCCCACCTTAGGAATCGGGCTGGTCTCCTTTTGCTGTCTCCAGACCGCCCTGAAGTGGTTGAGGAGTTTGCAAGAAACAGAGGTTGGAAGTTTCCGGTAGCGTCCGCGATGGGTTCTGGATTCACAAGTGCCTTGGACTTCGGCACAGACGACGAACCCTGGCCAGGACTATCAACGTTTTACAAGAACGACGAAGATCAGATCGAGTGGGTCAGTGCAGAATGCTTTGGGGATTTTGATTTATTCTCTCCGGTCTGGCATATGATTGGACGACTGAAGCACGGCGTTGGTGACTGGGAGCCTGAGATCACCTATAAAACAAACGGCTAACAAGTCGCGTCGCTCAACGGGCCACAAGCTTCACAATCGCATTTCAGAAACACCCCATGCGCGCCCGTGAGCGCGCTTTACGTTCGCTACAAAAAAATGCCCTCCGAAGCCGAACTTGCTCAGATCGTCGCCGATAGAAAGGCCAAGCATCCATTTCACTTCGAGGCGGAGCGAGATGAGCCGTTGACTCTCGAATCTATTACTCGGATTGAGAGGGACCACGACATTCGATTCCCGGCTTCATACGTGCAGCATTTGACGACCGAAGGTGCCGGTGATTTCGCGTTTGGTTCGGTGTATTCGCCCGACCCGCAGAGCGGCTGGAACCTATGGAAGGAGTATGATTACATGCCCACGATGAGAGGGTGTCTTCTGCCGTTCTCGGACAATGGATGTGGTGACTACTACTGCTTTCCGATCATCAAGGGAGTCTGCGAGGATCGCGTTGTTTGGGCCGATCACGAGGAAGATTACCGAGAGCGAGACTCTGAGATGGAGAACTTCCGAGATTTCATCTTGAAGGGGTGTCTCGATCCCGCATAACAAAAGCAACAAGCGAACAAGACGTCACTCCTAATGCCTGACCCGCCTTCAGTTCCAGCCGTCATGACCGCTACAGCCTCAACCCCGTGTTCCACCCTCGCCCCCGGTCAGGCGTAGGAGGACTCGACGTTCGGGAAGAATACCTGAGATGAAGAATACCACACCCGGACCTGATAAGCGCATCGATGATTGCAACACGGTGGTGATCTACTCGGATGTTGACCAAGACGCCGTAGATGCCATGCCCGTTACTCTGCACGAAGAAGAACCCCTAGCGTTCCCGGAACCCGGATACAGCTGCACGGCACAGCTGACCAACGGTCAAGTAGTCGGCCTATTTTATGGGATTGCTACACGGCGACTCGTTTTCTTCCCAGGCTCCGCGATTTCCACTGGCGACCGTTTGACGGCTGAGGCGATTATCAGCGAATCCAATCTCCCTGAGAAGAGCGTGTCTTTCAGATGGGACCGGGACCATATCACCGAGAACCACAACCCGAACAAGTCGTTAGATGCAACCGGCGATAACGCCCTTCTTTGAATTCGGGCTCGCCACCGCCGGTGCCTCCACTCTATCGTTCTGCCAAAAAATCTCCCGATGAAGTCAGACAATGACAAACGCCGCCTCATCCCACTTGAGGACATAGTGGCCACGCTTGTCATCATCGTCATCCTCGCCGGGGTGACGTTTCTCATCCTCCGCTGGATTTCCTGATCATGCCCAAGCTTCTCTGCAAGACCATCGAGGCGTTCCACATTCAGGGGCGCGGGACGATTGTCACCCTTGAGGATCCCTGCGAATGGAGGATTCCCGCAAGGGAGGTGGTGAGGCGTCGCGAGTCCATTCGGATACTCAGGCCAGATCAGTCCTCCGTGAAGACATTCATTAAGGATTTCGAGTTCATGCGGACGTTTGGAGGTGGAGAGGCACTTCTGATTCAGCTCCCCAACGATGTTGGCGTTGACGACGTTCCGAAAGGTTCACTGGTGTTTCTGGAGAGAGAGGATGCGGAGCCGATTATTTGGGATGGACGCAAAGCCGAATTCACCAAGGCAGAACAAGCCGGCACTGGGCAACCCGCTACCCGCCATGTGTTTGAGCCGGAGGGTAGCGACAAACCTCAACCTGAAGCGGAGTGGCGCTCCCGGTAGCGGGTGCCAGGCCTCGACGTTCTGCAAGAAATGAAATTCAGACTCAGCATTCTGCTTATCCCGCTATTTGCAAGCTGCGCTCTCAACCAAGGTGCGAAGAGAGAAGTATTTGTTGCTGCTCCCAATTCAATCGATGAACGGATTGAGACAGCATCTATCGAAGATTACATTATCGCTCTGCCACCGTATGCATACCATGAAGCCAGTGTTGATCAATTTGTTGAGCAGGTTAGACGAGTGCGAGTAGATCAGGAAGAGAATCACGGCAAAGGACCGAACTATTTGTTCGTGAATGGAGACGGGTGCTGGCCCTCAAAGGATTTTGTTCTGGATCGTGAGCGAAGATCATTAAAGATCCGGGTTTACCAATGGGAGCCCGGAATGAAGGACTATACAGAGACAATGAGAAGAGTGCCAGGCGGTTGGATGCGTGGCCCTCAGATTGAAGTCAAGACAGCAGAACAATAAAGCTGGCGCATCCAGCGGCGGGTAACGTCCTTCTGTGAATTCGGGCTTCCATCCCCGCCATGGATGGCCTATACGTTGTGCCAGAAACATGAAGCCATCGATCATCACATTTTTGGCGAGTATCGCCTTCCTCCAAGAGATTGGAGCCGCCGAACCAGTTCGGATATTCACGCCTGATACCCATGGAATAGTTGCCATGGATGGCGCACCGACCCATGTCGTGGACTTGATTGCCCAGATCAAGAATACCGACATGAAGGTTTGGGTTCTCTCCGAAGAAAATGGTTCCAAGTGGCTCGTAACGAAGGTGACAATCATCGACACGGATTTGATCTCGGTCAGGCTATCTGATGGCAATGGTTCTGAGGATGTGTTGTTGGATCGAGATCACGAGAAGCATTGGACCATCATTAGGAGAGTGCCGCTCGGCGACTGGAAGCCGAAAGACAAGAGACGTGGTGACCGCCTCAGCGCCCTGCCTTTCCCTGAACCAAAGGCACCACAAGACAGTAGTGGACCAACGTCTGCCCGGCCCGAGTCGAAATGAACCACTTCACTACATCCCTTAACCCTGTTGGGGAGTGGCGCTCCCGGTAGCCGGCGCCACACCTCGACGTAGCTCAGAAAATCAATCAAACTATACCGATGCTAGAACGCCTACTCTCCCTCGCCATCACTCTCTTCACACTCACACACGGAGCCATCGCTGCAGAAGCCGACGGTGCTGCGCAGTTCAAGGGGAGCCTCAGTGCAGCAATTTCCGAAAAGGATGATCAGAAGCTGGAAGCACTCATTTATTTCGGGAGCGCTAGCCCACAAGATAAGCAGCGGATGACATCCATGTTGCGGATGGTGCTTCTGAGCGGAAAAGAGGTTGAAGAGATCAGCTTTGAACCTTTGCCCAGCGACTACGATCCAGTTTTAATCGTTCGTGGCCAGAAGATTGAACCGACGGCAACGCCTAAGGGAATGGTCAGAGTGACCTTGAAGGATGCGGGGCAGGGTCCGAAAGAATCGTCCAGCGCTTACGCGATTGTAGATGGCAAATTCTTTTTAGTCGGAATGAAGAGCACGGACTTGGACTGGAAGGGACCGCCCGACAAGAACATTGGATTCAGCGTTGTTGGGCAAGGGTCCGAAGGGCTTCAAATCCAGGGCATGTGGAATGCGAGCGGTGTTCAAATGAAGAAAGTATTCAAAGAATCGAGCACCACATTCTGGGGGCAGCATTTTGACGAACTGAATGTGACGAGTGGCAGTGCTGATTGTGATGTCACGGTAACGATCACTGAGGACGGCAAGGAGATTTACTCCAAGCCTCTTAAGGGCAAAGGTGTTCTCCAATACAAAAGGAAGAGCTAACAAACCGGGCCTCCTAAAGGGCCATAAGCACCTCAATTTCATCTCATTTTCCTTTCACTCACGCCCGTAGGAGCACTCATCGTTCCGCCAAGATTAGAATGCCTTTCACAATGATTTCTCGTTCCCTCGCCATCGTCGTGATTGTTGCCGCCTTGGTCGGGTGCACGAAGAAGATGCGTCACGATTCCTCAAGCATGGACCCCACCATCAAAAGTGGTGAGGTGATTTCTGTTGATTTGAAGGCATACTCGAGTGCCGGGCCTCTTCGGTGGGACGTAGTGGTGTTCGAGTCCCCAATTGGAGGTAGCGGTCATTGGGCATCCCGTGTCGTCGGCCTACCTGGGGAGACGATCGATATTCGTTCAGGCAAGGTCGTCATTGACGGGAAGGAAGAGACGCTGCCGCCACGCCTAAGCATCGGAGGTTACAAGCTGCCCAAGGTTGAAGTGGGGCCAAGCGCCCCTGGGCCAGTTGCGTTCCCTTTCACGATCCCAGAGGGAAGCTACTTCGTCCTTGGCGATAACGTCTCGAATGCCTTGGATAGCCGGTATTGGGGTGGTTTGGATCGCTCCAAGATTCTCGGCAAAGTGCCCGGCAAGTAGAGAACAAACCAAGGTTCATTGAACTTGAATCCGGAACCCGACTGCAGGCTGCGGTTCTCCGAGTTCGGCAGGTTCAGATTGGCCGATTTTGCCCATTCACAAAGGCGGTTTAGCCGCTAGTCTGCGATCAAAGCCATGGCCATTCTCACTGATCGAAAGACCGTCCGCGAATACGATGTCATCATTGTCGGCTCCGGCGCGGGCGGCGGGATGATGGCGATGGTGCTCAGTCTTCACGGGGTGAAGGTCCTGATGCTCGAGGCCGGACGGAACTACGAGCCCACCAAGGAGACCCCGATGTTCAACACGCCCGAGCAGGCTCCCTTGCGCGGTCGCAGCAATCCGGACCGGCCCTTCGGCCACTACGATGCCACCGTCGGAGGCGGGTGGCAGGTGCCGGGCGAACCCTACACCGACAAGGAGGGCACCGACGAGGAGTTCTGGTGGTGGCGGCCGCGCATGCTGGGTGGCCGCACCAACCACTGGGGTCGGATTTCCCTGCGCTTCGGGGACTATGATTTCAAACCGAAGTCGCGCGACGGCCTCGGCTTCGACTGGCCGATTTCCTACAAGGATCTCGCGCCCTATTATGACAAGACCGAATTGATGGTCGGCATCTATGGATCGAATGAGGGACTCGAGAACACGCCCGATTCTCCCGCTGGGATTCTCCAGACTCCACCGAAGCCGCGCGCCGGGGAATTGTTGACGAAGAAGCATTGCAAGGGGCTGAACATCCCGGTCATTCCGATCCACCGCGCCGTGCTCAGCGAGAAACTCGACGGCACGGCCCGCGCGGCGATCCTTTTCCCCAACAACCCACTGGCCCGCAAGCTTGTCGCGGAAGACATGAACGCGCGCGCGGCCTGTTTCTGGGCCACCGACTGTGGTCGTGGTTGCTCGATCCGGGCGAATTTCCAGAGCACGACCGTGCTGCTGCCGCCTGCCCTTGCCAGCGGCAATCTCGACATCATCACCGACGCGATGGTCCGCGAGGTGCTGACCGATGCCTCGGGCAAGGCCATCGGTGTCCACTACATCGACAAGCCGACCCGCGTCGATGCCGTCGCCAAGGCCCGCGTGGTGATCCTCAGTGCCAGCACCTGCGAGACCGCCCGCATCCTGTTGAACTCCAAGAGCACCTTGTTTCCCAACGGCCTTGCGAACAGCAGCGGACAGGTCGGAAGGAATCTAACAGACAGCGTGGGCTCCTCGCTCGGCGGCCACATTCCCGCCATGGAAAGCCTGCCGCCCTACAACGAGGACGGCGCTGGCGGAAACCATGTTTACAGCCCGTGGTGGAACTACAAGGTCCAGGAAAAGCTCGGTTTCGCCCGCGGCTATCACATCGAGATCAACGGGGGGCGTAGCATGCCGGGCATGGGATCGCTCGGGATTCTGGATGAAACCTCGCCCGGCGTTTATGGCAAGAAACTGAAGGAGGAGGCCCGACGATACTATGGAGCGAACATGAGGTTTGCCGGTCGCGGCGAGATGATCCCGAACCAGCACTGCTACTGCGAACTCGATCCCAGCCGCGTGGACCAGTGGGGCATTCCGATCCTGCGGTTTCATTGGAAATGGTCCGAGCATGAGATCGGTCAGGCCACACACATGCAGAACACCTTCGCCGAGATCATCCGGTCGATGGGAGGGAAAGCCACTCCACGACCCGGCAGGGCGGCGCTCAACAAGCCCGGTGAGATCATCCATGAAGCAGGCACCGCCCGTATGGGAGCGAGTTCGAAGGACTCCGTCGTCAACTCTTTCGGCCAGACCTGGGATGTGAAGAACCTGTTCCTGATGGATGCCTCCGTCCTGCCTTCGAATCCAGACAAGAACCTCACTCTCACCGTCATGGCCCTCGCCTGGCGCTCCGCCGAGTATCTCCTCGATGAGCTGAAGAGCGGCAATCTCTGAACCCTCCGTCACCATGAATGATTCCACGCTTTCCCGTCGCGATGTCTTCAAGCTCATCGCCGCCGCCAGCGCCACCGGTGCGATGTTTTCAGATCCGGCGCAGGCCAAGCCGCCGAAGCCGCTGACCCGCGAGTTCAGGAACTCCCTCAGCGATCCGGATTTCGCCCATCCCTCGATTCCCTGGGAAAAGCCGCTTGGTGAATCCGAACTCGCCACCCTGGCGGTTCTTACCGACCTGATCCTTCCCGGCGATGACCAGTCACCCGCGCCGTCGACCATCGGTGTGCCGGATTTCCTCAATGAATGGATCGGCGCCCCGTATCAGGAAAACCGGGAGGACTATGAAATCCTCAGAGGCGGCCTCGCCTGGCTCAACACCCACTCCTTCCAGCTCCACCACAAGCCCTTCATCGAACTGACGGAGGCCCAACAGACCGGCATCCTCGACCGCATCTGCGATCCTGCCAAGGCCGCTCCCGAACTCGCCCAGGGTGCGCGCTTTTTCAGCAAACTGCGCATGCTCACCCTCGGCGGCTACTATTCCCATAGTGCCACGTGGAAGAGCCTTGGATACGTCGGCAACACCCCGATCGCCGGAGCCTATCCAGGGGTGCCTGCGGAGATCATCAGGATTCTGGGACTGGAAGGGGAGATCTGAAACGGGCGGCGTGTTTCCATCGGAGGTGTTAGATAAATGAAATTGCTCCGAGGTGGCTCGCTGTGTAGTTTGGGGAAATGAAACCCTTATCCTTGGTGGGCCTGGGTCTGGTGGTCCTGCTGTCAGCCTGTGCCGGGCCGAAGCAGCCCCTGCTGCCGTCGGTGGAAATGGCCAGCCGCAGCGGCAAGCCGCTCACGACCCTCCAGCGCGGCCATTCGGTCTATCTCGCCCAATGCACCCGCTGTCATGAGGCGAAGCTGCCCGAATCCATCTCCCACGAGGACTGGCACGTCGTGGTCCCCGGGATGGCCTGGAACGCCGGGATCTCGAAGGCCGATGAAAAGGCCGTGCTCGCTTACCTCCTCGCCGCGAAACAAGGGTGACTCCGGCGGCTGAACTCGCGGCCTTTGCGGGCATCATGCTGCTCGGGCAGTTCAGCCCCGGGCCGGACATGCTGCTGCTGACCCGGACTGCCTTGGCAAACGGTGGCAGGGCCGGGGTGAGGACCGCCCTCGGCATCGCCACCGGTCTCTCCATTCATGCCGCGCTCGCGGTTCTGGGTATGGCCTGGCTGTTGGAGCGTTTTCCCCTGCTCGATCGCGCCCTGCACTGGGCCGCCGCCGCGTATCTACTATGGTTGTCGTGGAAACTCCTGTCCGCCTGCGTCGCCTCGTTTTCAAGGTCGGGCGGAGCCGGGGAGGTGGCCGCATCGGTCTCCGGTGGTTTCTTTCTGCGGGGTCTCCTGTGCAATCTCCTCAACCCGAAGGTCATGGTCTTCCTCGCCGCTGTGACCGCTCCCTTTCTGCGAGGTGAGATATCCTCGGGCCGACCGCTGGCCTTGTGGCTGATCATCGTGGTGCAGGGCGGCGCCCTCTGGTCGCTTTGGGCCCTGGTCCTGCAGTGGAGCCCCTTGCGCGATGGCTACCGCCGGGCCCAGCCGCTGATCGATGGGGCCTTCGGCCTGGTCCTGCTCGGTCTGGGGCTTGCCTTGGTGTTGCGCTGACGAGGAGGAGGGGCAGGCAGAAGGAACATCGAACATCGAACATCGAAATTCGAACATCGAACATCGAACATCGAACATCGAAATTCGAAATTCGAAATTCGAAATTCGAAATTCGAAATTCGAAATCTCCGATCCCCGATCTATACCGGATTGGGGCGAAAGACGGGGGTGGGCCTGGCGGTAGTGGGGTGGTCGGTCCGTGGGGCTTTTGCTTGTCCCGGCGGCCGGGTCTGCCTTGAATTGATCCGCATCCATCATCCTATGAAACGATCCATCCTGATTCCTGCCCTGGCGGCGGTGTTTTCCTTTGCCGCCAACGCTGCTCCCGACGCGAAGCCCCTCAAGGCATTGCTGATCCTTGGCGGCTGCTGTCACGACTATGCCACCCAGAAGGATATCCTGAAGGCCGGCATCGAGGAGCGCACCAACATCACGGTGGACATTTGCTACTCCGCGGACAAGGGCACGAAGGCCACCTTCACCTGCTACGAGAAGGAGAACTGGGCGGAAGGCTATGACGTGGTCATTCACGACGAGTGCTCGGCCGACATCAAGGACCTCGCCGTCGTCAACCGCATCCTCGCTCCCCATCGTGCCGGCACTCCGGGAGTGAACCTCCACTGCGCCATGCACTGCTACCGCACGGCGGCCAATGTCGGCAAGCCGGTCGACTCCGGCACCGACGGTTCATTGTGGTTCGACTACCTCGGTCTCCAGTCGAGCGGCCACGGCGCGCAGCTGCCGATCGATGTGAGCTATGTCGATCCCGCCAGCCCGATCACCAAGGGCCTCGACAACTGGACCACCATCAAGGAGGAGCTTTACAACAACATCAGCGTCCATCCCGGCATCACCCAGGTCGCCAAGGGCAAGCAGGGCAACTCCGAAACCATCATCGCCTGGACCAACCTCTACGGCGATAAGAAGACCCGCGTGTTCTCGACCACCCTCGGCCACAACAACGAGACGGTGTCCGACAAGCGTTACCTCGACTTCGTGACCCGCGGTGTCCTCTGGGCCGCCAACAAGCTCGACAAGGACGGCAAGCCGCTCCCCGGTTACGGTCGCCCGACCGCTGCGACGAAGTGAGCCTCACGAGTTCCTGATTTTCCAAGCCTCCGTCGGATCTTCCGGCGGGGGCTTTTTTTGGGGCTTGCCAGGGATTCGGCAGCCTACTTGGTGGCGATGACGGCCAGGCCGCCGAGCATCATGGCCCCACCGAGGAGCATTCGGGCGGTGATCTGCTCTTTCAGGATGAAGCAGGCGAGAAGGATGGAGATGAGGATGCTGCCCTTGTCGATCAGCGCGATGGTGGAAACCTCGCCGTCCTTGAGTGCCTTGTAGTAGAAGATCCACGAGCCAGCGGTGGTGAGCCCGGAAAGGCCAAGCCAGAGGTAGTTTTCCTGTGTGAGGTCCTTCAGGGATTTCATCGGCACTTGGAGAACAGCGAAGAGCAGCACAAAGACCACCACGAACAAGGTCCGGACGGTCAGCCCCGCCTCGCCTGAGATTCCGACCAGTCCCTTCTTGGCAATCACGGAGGTCATGCCCGCGAAGCACATGGAAAGGATGGCGAAGGAGATCCAGGGTTTCATGGAGGAAGCAGATTCCTTCCATGATCGGCATGAATGGCTGAGAATGGAAGGATGATCTGGCGGAATGCTTCTGGATTGCTGGAAGGCTGGTATTGAGCTAGAATCCCGTCATGCGTTTGGTGGTCGAGATCCCAGATGACATTGTGGCGAGGCTGCCTTCCGGCGAGTCGGATCTTCAGCGGGAGCTTTTGACGGATCTTGTCTGTGGTCTGTATGCCGACTGGAAGATCAACAGCGGTCGTGCTGCCGAATGGCTGGGGATTTCCCGTCTGAGCTTCTGGAATGAGCTGGGACAGCGACAGATTCCGCGTCAGATCAGTCGTGAAATGATCGAAGAAGATGCCTCGCTTGCGGATTGTCAGTGATACATCAGCGCTTTCTGCCCTCGCGATTCTTGGCTGGTTGGACTGGCTGAAGATCCGCTGGGGAAAAGTAGCTGTTCCAGAGGCGGTTTGGAATGAACTCCAGCGCATCGGGGAGCAGCGGGCGCTCGATCTCCTCCTCAAAGCGAGGTCGGTCGGTTGGCTGGCCGTTTGCTCGGTGAGCGGACGAGGGACGGTGGAGAGACTTTCAACAATCCTTGATCGGGAAAGAGTGCCTCGTTTGCTGAACGCCGAATTCTCAAACGAGCAGTCGAAGGATCAATGCCAAGGCGGACATGGCGGTGGGGACAATGATCATGGCCAGTAACAAGATTCCTTTCTGCTTCGTTTCTGGTTTTCTCAACCAATAAACACCAAGCACCGCGATCAGTCCAACAATCGTGAAGCAGGCAATGAACGCCGGGACGTTCACGTTCTTGAAGCCGGTCCATTCAGCAACGATCATCATCTCCATTTAAAGTATTCTCGGTTTACTCGCAGGTCAATGTTGATCCCACCTATCATCATGGCCGGGTGAACACGAGGAAGTGCTGCCACGGCAGAGATGGGTCGTTGCGGACGAACTTGAAGCCGGCACCCTCGAATTCCAATCGGGCCTGGGCTTCGGTCATCTTGTGAAGTTTCTTGATCGGGACCTTCGGGTCCTCGCCGCGGAACTCCAGAAGATAGATCTGTCCGCCGGGCTTGAGGGCCTTGAAGAGCGAGGCGAGCATTTCCTTCGGGTGATCGAACTCGTGGTAGGCATCGACCATCAGGGCGCCGTCCAGTGAGTTCGCTGGGAGCTTCAGGTCATCGATTGCGCCGAGGTGGGGCTCGACGTTGTTGATGGCGAGTTCGGCGGACTTCTTCTTCAGGAAATCGAGCATCTCCGGCTGGATGTCGATCGCGACGACCCTGCCCTGGGGAACCATCGGTGAAATACGAAAGCTGTAGTAGCCCGAACCTGCTCCGATGTCGGCGACGACGGCGTCCGGCTTCAGGTTCATCAGGGCGAGGGCCTTGGTGGGAGCTTCCTCCTGCTCGCGGTTGTCGCGCTCCAGCCAGCCGATCGCCGGATGTCCCATGACGTGGGCAATTTCCCGGCCATGGAAGAACTTGCCGATGCCATCGGGCGAGGCGGTTGCCTCGGTGTAGTCCGGCTGGGAGGGGATCGCAGCTTCGGGCGATGGTGTCACAACCTGCACCGGCGCAGGAGCCTGTTGGGGCTTGGCAAGGCGGACGGCGGTGATGGTCAGGCCGATGATCAACGCCACGATCGGGATGGAGATGAGAGCGGCGACGAGTTTGCGCATTGAAGAAGTGTTCAGTTTTCAGTGTTCAGTTTCAAGGAAGAGGAAGAGGAAGAGACATGGAAGGAAGTTTCTCTTCGTTTGGAATTTAGAGCTTAGAATTCAGTGCTTACCCTTCTTGGAACTTAGCGCTTCTGCGGCGGCACGAGGATCTTGAGTTCGTGGATGCTCCAGTAGAGCCCGGGGGCGGAGCCGGTCTGGGTGACTCGGATGAAGCGGGCGGGGGCGGGAGGGAAATGAAGCTCGGTGACGGGTGAGGTGCCGGTGCCTTGGGCCAGGGCTGTGGACCAGGTATTTCCGTCTTCGGAGAGTTCGACCTTGCTGGTGCGGGGGTAGTCGTTGCGGGACTTTCCGGAATCGAGGACGATGCCTTGGACAAGTTCGACCGCAGGCAGCTCGAGGGTCATCCACATGCCCGGCGACTGCTCCTTGTTGGTGCTCCAGCGGGTGGCGTCGTTGTGGTCGAGGGCCAGCGGCAGGGCGGTTTCGTTGAAGTTCGAGGTCAGTTTCCAGGTGCTCTGGCTGTCGACGAGTTTGGGGAGGAGGCTTTCGAGTTCGGCGATGGTCCAGGGTTCCTTGCGCGTGGCGTTGGCGGCCCGGAGGGACTTGACTTCGGCGGCGGTGGGGATGGGGCCTTGATTGCCAAAGGCATTCCGCACGTAGCCGGCGATGTCGGCGATCCACTGGTCGGAGTTGGTGGCCATGGGCATCATCTGGGACTCGTAGGTCTTGCCCTTGATCGGACCGGCGAGGCCGTGAAGAAGAACGCGCATGACCGAATCGCCACGGCGCACGGTCGCGGACCCTGCAAGCGGCGGGGCGAGGGTCTGGCTTTCATTTCCAGCCATCGGCATGCCCTTGCCATCGAAGCCATGGCAGGCGAAGCAGACCGAGGTGAAGATCTCCTGGCCGCGGGCGAGGGAGGCTTTCTGGTCCTTGGTGAAATCGCCATTGGCGAGCTTCGGAGGCTCGGCGAGGAGCTTGGTGCCGATCTCACGGATGCCGACGGAAGTGCTGCTGGCCACGAGGGCCTGGGCTTTGGCCTTCCAGTCCGGCCAATTGAGGAGGCGTCGGGTCATGACGACCTGGAGCTGGACGTTGGGGTCCTTGTCGGACTCCAAAGCGTTGATCTTTGCCTGGAGGGTCGGATTTCCGCCGGGTTTCTTTAGGAGTGACTCAGCTGCGCGGATGGCCTGGCAGCGTTGCTGGGGATCGGGGTCGCCGAGTTTTTCCTGAACGAGTTCCGGGGTGAGGGCACCGAGGCCTTCGAGGGTCCAGAGGGCGTGGATGCGGGCGAGGGGATTGGCGTCGCGCCGCGCCATTTCTGTTAGAGCTGGGACCACGGACTGATCGCCCTTCACGATGAGCATCCGCTGGGCGGTGTCGCGCCACCAGCCGTTGGGATGGGCGAGGTGTTTCACCCATTGGGCCGGAGTTTCCTGGAGCATTTTCGGCTGGGGGCCGGGTTTGAAATCCTTGTGGACGACTCGCCAGATGCGGCCGTGGCCGACGACGTTCTGCATGCCGTTTTCCTTGAGGCGTTCGCGCAGGAAGCTGCCTTCCTTGGTCCAGTTGCCTTCCTGGATGATGCCGCGATACATGTCGACGATGTAGAGGCAGCCGTCCGGTCCGGTCGTCATGTTCATCGGGCGGAAATTCGGATCGGTGCTGCGGATGAATTCGCTCTGGCCGTGGGGGTTTTCGACCTTGGTGACGCCGTCCTCGACCTTGACGGTGGCGCGACGGATCAGGCGGCCGACGGGTTCGGGCAGGAAGACATTTCCACGAAGTTCTTCAGGCAGGCGGTCGCCCCGGAAGACGGTCTGGCCACACGAAGCCGTGAAATGATTCAGCGCCTTGTCTTCGGGGGATCTGAAACGCATGGGTCCGCCCTGAAAATCGCCGAGCGCGACGAGCGGCCAGACCGTGTCAAAGTCAGCGGGCTTTTGGCTGGGGGCATTGATGGCGGCGTAAACGATCGGCACCTGGAAGTTCCAGATGCCCTTTTCACCGCCGGCGTTGGACCACCACATTTTTCCGAAATCATCCTGAGCCAGCCCCCACTGACCGCCATTTCCGGCGGTGGCTTCGCGCAGGGGTTCGGCCGTGCCATTCCAGCGCAGGCGGTAGTTGTTGTAGGTGGTGTAGATCCAGTTATCGAGCCCCCAGACCAGGCCGCTGGGCTGGTGTTCGAGGTTTCCGCCGCGCGGGCCGCCGTCGAACCATTTGGCGGCGGTGTCGGACTTTCCGTCGCCATCGGAGTCGCGATGAATGCTGATGTCGCTGGTGTTGGTGACGTTCACCAGCACGCGATCGTCGAGCGGCAGGACCATTCGCGGCAGGATGAGGTTGTCGAGATAGACGCTGTGCTTGTCGAAGACTCCATTGCCTTTGGTGCTTTCGTGGCGCGAGATCCGGCTGGTGGGGTTGAATTCGTTGCGGCCATCGATGTCCTGCATGTAGGTCCTCATTTCGGCGACATACATGCGGCCGTTGCCATCGAAGACGCAGAGGACCGGTTCCTTGATCTGTTCGTCGTCGAGGACGAGTTCGAGCTTGTAGCCTTCCGGCAGGTGAATGGTTTTCAGCTCCTCCGCTGCCGTGAGGGCGGCGACCTGGCCGAGCGGGCCGGTGGTCGGGGTCGGGTCGGCCTTGACGAAGGCGGAGCTCATCGCGAGGGCGAGGAGGGACAGGCGTCCGGAGGTGGGAAAGGGCATGGCGGAGAGGGTTTCTGAAAGTTGTCCGACAACTCGGCTGGCATACGTCGGGCGAGGGATGATCCCTTCAGCGAAAATGCCGGGAGGGATTGCCAAGCGGGGGAAAGGACGGTTGGTTTGGGGCATGAAGCGGCTGCTGGTGTTGGCGTCCTGTATTTCCCCGGCGATGGCGGCCCCGCCCGATCTGGAGACGTGGACGAGCCGGATGGCGGGCATTGTGCCTGAGACATATCTTTGTCGCCAAGCCAGCGGGCCGGTGACGATCGATGGTCGGCTGGACGAAAAGGAATGGTCGGGGGCGGCCTGGACGAAGGACTTCGTGGACATCGAGGGCGACTTGAAACCGAAGCCTGCTTTCCGGACACGGGTGAAGATGCTGTGGGATCAGGAAAATCTCTACATCGCGGCTGATATGGAGGAGCCGCAGCTTTGGGCGACCTTGGTGAAGCACGACTCGGTCATTTTCAACGATCCGGACTTCGAGGTCTTTCTCGATCCCGATGGCGACCGGCATGAGTATGGGGAGTTCGAGGTCAACGCGCTGAACACCACCTGGGATCTCTTTCTGCCGAAGCCCTACAGGGACGGGGGAAAGGCGGAGGACGCGTGGGAAATCAGCGGCTTGAGGAGCGCTGTTAGACTTGATGGCACGCTCAACAATCCTTCGGATCAGGACCGGGGTTGGTGCGTCGAGATCGCCATGCCCTGGAAATCGCTTCAGAAGCTGCGCCATGTGGAGACCGCTCCGAAGGATGGCGATCAATGGAGGATCAATTTTTCCCGGGTCGAATGGCAGATCGACGTGGTGGACGGCAAGATCGTCAAGAAGCCAAAGACTCCGGAGTTCAACTGGGTCTGGTCGCCGCAGGGCGTGATCGACATGCACCGGCCGGAAATGTGGGGCCTGGTTCAGTTCACGAAGCTGGAAGGGGAGGTGGCGGTGAAGCCTGAGCCTGGGAGAGCGGCCCGCTTGTTTCTATTGAGGGCCTACCATGCCCAGCGGGATTTCTTCAAGGCCAGGCAACGCTGGGCGAAGTCGCTGGAAGAGCTCGGCGTAAGCGCGGAGGAGAAGGCCCTTTCCGCTCCCGGGATGCGCGTCACGGACGACGGCTATGAATGCGAGGTGACGCTGGAAACGGAGCGCTGGTGCATCCGGGAGGATGGGAAGATTTCGGTGACAGGGAAATGAATGGCATCGGTCCTTGGACTGAGGCGGGAAGTCAGACACCTCGCCGACTTGAGATGCGCCCTGAAGCCCCTCAAATCAACAATCGTCATTCATCAATCGTCAATCCAGTCGTCGGCGTCTTCATGGGCCGATTGAAGATTGAGGATGGTTGAGTTCGGATTTTTGATTGGGAGGACCTCACTCTGGAGACTCACTTTACCGGCGAATAATCCGTGGCGGTCAAGGTCTCCGATTTCACCCCATCCGGGATGGTCAGCGAACCTCCGCCGGCCTTTTCCGAATCCTCCTTCACCTTCACCCATTCCGGGTCGGCCCGAAAGGCGTCGAACGAGGCCTTCTGGGCTTCGACCGATTTGTGCTTCAGGAGATAGATCAGGGTATCCTTCTCGCCTGCCTGGCCAGTGGCGGGCGTGAAGTAGGCGAAATGCTCCATGCCGTGACGGCTGAAAAGCCCGAGCGTGTGCTGACGGAAACGGTCGAGCAAAAGCGGAAGGTTGCCCGGAGAAGCGGTGTAGGTCCGAAGCTCGAAGACATGCGCGCCTTCCGCCGCGCCGTCCTTTGGCTCCGGGGAAAAGTCGGTCAGCGAGAGAAAACGGCTGTCGACCTTTTCAACGAGCTTGCCATCCACCTCGGAAGCGTCCTTGGCGGCTTTCCATTCCGGGTCATCCTGAAAGGCCTTCCACGAGGCCTCGCGTGCGGCCAGATCGGGATAGGAAAGCAGATAGACCAGCTTGTTCTCCGCATTGTCCTTCGGCACCCAGTAGCCGACGTTGGTCATGCCGTGTTTGGTGAAAAGCTTCGTCGTGTGATCGCGGAAACGGGCATGCAGCGCATCCAGCTTTCCGGCCGCAGCGAAGTAGGTCCGCATTTCGTAGCAACGGGTCGGACGGCTGTCTTCCGCAGCCGAGACCACGCTGGAGCTCATGAGGGAAAGTCCGAGGAGGGTCATGAATCGGTGGAGGGTCTTGCGGATCATGGAAAGCGGTTGTCGGAGGATAAGACTCGGTTCCTACGCAGGCCAGAGCGGCGGTTTCTCAAAGATGCGAGTGATTGCCTCCTGAATCTTCGATTTCACCGTATCAGCCAGCTGGCGGGTGGCCGCAGGCAGGTCGCGATAGACCGGAGGCTCCGGCTCGCCATGCAGCAGCAGGCAGATCGCGCGGGTGAAGAGGTGGTCTTCGAGGTAGGTATCGATCTCCCGACGCGTGGCCAGGGCAAACAGCCCGGCATAGAAAAGCGGCTTCGGGTCCTCTCCCGGAACGCGTTGGCGAACCAGCTCCAGGGCCAGTTGGCAGGATTGCAACAGGCGGATGGGATCGCGGGCTTCGAGGTGCAACAGGTAGTCGTTGGAATGCCCCCGCAACTGCCCGCGCACGATCCAGCGGTCGTTGATCCGACGGACCGCCACGACCAGTTTCTGCGCCTCTTGATTGGCCGGGGGGACTTCCATCGACCTCTCAGCGTATCCAGTTCCCGGGACCTTTCAATCGGTCAAATCGGCGACGACGTGAGCATCGGAAAGAGTTTCGATCGCCAAGCACGCCAGGATCGAACTCTGGTGAGTGGTGAAGGCGGAGATTCCGGATGAGTTTCAAAGCCTCCCTTCGGAAAATTCCTTGGCGAACCTGGCGTCTTGGCGCACAGGAAGCAGGCCTGCACGCCGCTCCGGCATTTCGTGGTTTTCAAATCCCATGCCCGCCCTAGGTTGCGGCCCCGCATGTCAGTCAGGATCCGTTTCACCTCCGCCGCCGCCACTGGGCTCGTTCTCGCCAAGGTCGGCCACCCGCAACGCGATGAGCCGCTGCAGACCTCGAAGGAGGTCTTCCGCATCGACGAAGCCGACCAGGAAACCCTCACCGCCATCTTTCTGAAGCCCTTCAAGAGCCTCACCGGCCATCGCTTCAGCCATCACTCGTCGCTCGACCAGCACGAGATGAATGCCTACGCCAAGGCCATCTTCACCAGTCCCGACGGCTTGCTGGAAAAGGGCTGCGACATCGCCAAGCGGCTCTATGCGAAGTCGAACCACCCGAACATCAAGTCCGGCGATCTCTGCATCTCGCTCATCGACAACATCGAGGTCAACGGCGACCTCACCCAGGGCATCTGCATCCTGAAGTCGGAAAGCGTCGTGCCCTTCCTCAGCATCTCCACCCGCGATGGCGACCTCCAGCTTTCCACCGAGCAGGG
>JAIXPW010000266.1 GCA_027485995.1 Verrucomicrobiaceae bacterium | reverse complement strand
GCTTCAGGAAGTTCTCGAACTATCGCACCCGGATCCTCTTCTACTGCGGTCGCCTGGACCTGCGACCGGAGGCCACCCACTAAATCGCGGGAAGAACCAAAATTCAGAAGAGTCGTTTAAACCACGGATTAACAGGATGGACACAGATCAAGAACTCGAATGAAAACGCATTAATGGATTCATTCTTCGAGAAGAAGTCCCTCTTTCATCCGCGTTCATCCCGTTCATCTGTGGTTCCTTTTCTAAATTCTCAATGGATTACCCACTTTTAAGACAGCCTCTCATTCATCTGGTGAGTCGTAGATGAATTGTTTCGTGCTTTTGGTGACTTTAGCGGTTTCCCATTTTCCTGTTAGGGGTTGGCTGTTATCTGAAAGATCAGAGTCTGAGATCATCGCGGCCGAATTCTCACCGCAGAGGTGCGGAGTAAGCGCGGAGTCTGATGAGGAAATCAAATGAACGAGGTTCAGCGACCTCATTCAGGCTGTCCACCAAGCGGATTGCTTCTTATCTAGAAAACCCTATGGTTGCCGTTTCTTGATTGTTGAACTGACGGAACGGCTGCGCAACATCCAATCACCCATTCAAAAATCAACAATCGGCTATCAACAATCGAACCTCAAAAACTGCCATCTGCAAGACGGCCTACACCAGCCTCTGCGACTCTGCGGAAATTGAGCCCACCATCGCGGTGGACATGGATTGATCAGACAGGCTGTTAGATCCGGAAACGGTCAGACTGGCTGAGGAAGCGCTTGGGATTCTCAAACACGATGGACTCGATGAAATCGTTCGAGTAGTGCCGCTTGCGCATTTCGAGACCGCATTTGACCACGGCAAGAGGATCCGAGACGCCCCAGTCGCAGGCGGAGTTCATCCACAACTGCTCGTTGGCGTAGCACTCGATCATGTCGATGGCCCGGTTCGGCGTGCACTTGCTTTCCGGATACAGCGTCATGCCCGCCCAGTAGCCGGCGTCCAGAACGGCTCCAATGGTGTGCTCCTCCACGTGGTCGATGATGACCTTGCCACGGTTGAGTTTTGAAAAGGATGCGAGGGAGTCGAGAATCAGCCGGGTGCCCTTGCGCTTGTCCTCCAGGTGAGGCGTGTGGATCAGGATCGGCAAATCGCGATCGAGTGCGAGCTGCACATGTTCTTCGAAGATGGCCAGTTCGCTCCGGGTGTTCTTGTTGAGTCCGATCTCACCGATTCCGAGGACGGTGGGCTTGTCGAGGAACTCAGGAATGATCTGCATGACCTCGCGGGCGAATCCGGCATCTTCTGCTTCCTTCGGATTGATGCAGAGCCAGCAAAAATGCGGGATTCCGAACTTGGCCGCCCGTTTCGGTTCGTAGTCAGTGAGCTGGCGATAGTAGTCGTAGAAGCCCGCTGGCGAGGTCCGGTCGAAGCCGGCCCAGAACGCAGGCTCACAAATGGCGGCGCATCCGGCCAACGCGAGCTTTTCGTAGTCATCGGTGGTCCGGCTGACCATGTGCGCGTGCGGCTCGATGTATTTCATGAAATCAGTGGGGAAAATCAACGGGGGGCACCAAAAGCACCCTGCAGGGTTGCCTTCTCGATGGGCTCAGTGGATTCATCCGAGAGGGAATCGAGAATGGCCTTGGCCCGGCCCGGCTGTGTGGAAAGCAGGATCGGCAGGGCCTTCTTCAGGGCTTCGAAACGGAAGTCCGCTTCGCCCTCATGCCGCTCGACGCGATCCAGGAACGCGGCGAGGTCGATGAGCTTGCATCGCGCATCCATGAAGTGGAGGTCGAGGATCTGCTGCTTCGTCGGCATGGGGCAAGCCTAGTGGGGAGAATCGGGAATCCAAATGGAAAAGTGATGGGAAGGCCGAGGTTGATCGCTTGCGGCGATGTCGCGAATCGTGTCAGTTGGCTTCGTGTTCGCCACCTACGTCCATCACCTCGACCCAGTTGCATTGAAAGTCGGCATTCTCACCCTCCGGTGGTACGGGCTTGCCTACCTTGGAGGATTTGTCGCCGGGTTTTATCTGCTTCGCTACCTGGCGCAGCGGAAAATGTGGGTGATGAAGCCGGAGGAGGCGGGCGACTTCATCGCGGCGGCCGCCCTCTTCGGGGTCTTCATCGGCGGTCGGCTCGGCTATGTGCTGTTCTATCAGATCCTGGATCCGAAACATGGTCTTAGCTCGGTCTTGGCGGATCCTCTAGGGATTTTCCGGGTGTGGGAAGGCGGCATGGCGAGCCATGGAGGGATCCTGGGGCTGTTCATCTTCACGTGGGTTTATTCGCGTCGGAAGAAGGTTTCATGGACCGGACTCGGTGACGGTCTTTGTGTGGTGGCTCCGGTGGGCTTGTTTTTCGGCAGGATCGCCAATTTCATAAACGGCGAGCTCTATGGCCGGGTTGCGCCCGGAATCTCATGGGCGATGAAGTTTCCTCTGGCGCTGAGGGACAACAAGATCGAGGAGGAGAACTTTGGGGCTGCAGTCCGGGCGGTCTCTGATGTGGTGCCGGGGTTGCTGGAGGACTCAAACGGCAACCTGAGAAGTGACGCGGAAATCTTCAACGGAATCCTCGAAGCAACCCGCTCCTCCCCCGAGGCGCGAAAGGCGATCGAGCCCTTTCTGGAGCCCAGGCACCCGTCGCAGCTTTATGAAGCCGCGTTGGAGGGACTTTTGTTGTTTGCGATCCTGTGGACAATCCGGGTCAGGTTTCCCAAGGCCCCCGAAGGTCTTCTAACAGGGCTGTTCTTCGGTCTTTACGCCGTTTTCAGAATCTTTGCCGAGCAGTTCCGGGAACCCGATGCCGCCCTCATCGGCGCGATCACGAAAGGACAGTTCCTCTCGGCTTTCATGCTCCTCTTTTCGGCGGCCTTCCTGGTGAAAGCCTATCGCTCGGGCAAACCAGCCTGAGGCGGGTGATCAGCGTGGAATCACCAGCGATTTCCCAGGCTGAATCAGGGTGCCTTTGATGCCGTTGGCCCGCTGCAGGGCAGAAACCGAGGTGCCGGTGCGGGAGGCGATCAACGAGAGGGAATCGCCCTTCTTGACGACGTAGCGGGAAGGGCTGGAGCTTTTTGATTTGCTCGACTTCGCAGTAGTGGTCGATTTGGGCTTTGGCTTGGAGGCCACCGCTTCGCTCGACTTTGACTTCGACCTGCTGGTCGTGACGGCCTGGGTTTTAGGCTGGGACTTTCCTCTTGATGCGACCTCCACCTCCGAGTTGCGGCTTGGCTTGGTGGAGGTGCTGGTCAGCTTGACCGGGGGCTGGTCCGACAGCGGCACGGCATTCGACGGAGGTTGCTCATTGGAAGCGATTGATGGAGGAACGTCGTCGCTCACCGCAGGGGTGCTCCTCCTGCCCCATTTGGAAGGGTTGTCCGCCCAGGCCTCGACGTAGTTGCCGTTGCGGTCAAAGGGACCGGTTCCGCCTGGGTTGTTGCCGAAGCCGCCGACGTTTCCTCCACAACTGGAGAGGATTGCAGAGACGGCTGAGAGGGAAAGAAGAGAAAGGGTTCGCGATGTTCGCATGGCTGGAGTATGGGGAATTCCCCTCATTTGGCAAAGCATGATTCGGATTCCCGAAATTTTTCCGGATGGTTTCCTGGGAGACTTTGCCCTTGCTTTCAAGCGGGCGGAATGTCACCCAAATGCATCCCTTAGGGGCATTAGCTCAGTTGGTAGAGCGCTTCGTTCGCAATGAAGAGGTCAGGAGTTCGAATCTCCTATGCTCCACTTTTCTCGTCTCCATGTTCGTTGGCGGAAAAGGGCTTTGTTTGGGACACGCGACTTTCCGCCGAATTGGTAAGTCCCGGGAGGAACCTGTTAGACTCGTTCCTGGATCGCGTCTCAGTCGAGGATCACCCAGGTTCGACCCCGGGCAGGTATCCTGATTTCCATCAACGCGCTTTGGTTGCCATCGAGGCGCAGCGGCGAAGGGGGACGGCCTTCGATGGATGCGCTCACGGAATCCTTCAGCCCGGCGTAGTGCAGCGGGATTCGGATTTGTCGGACAATCTCATTGGGGAGGGGATTGTGGAAGAAGGCGAGGGCCTTTTCCTTGCCCGAGGGGTTGACGTGGACAAAGCCATCCCAATCCCGACCGCCGGGGCGTCGAAGATGAATGAGATCGGCATCGAGGACCTCACGATGCTGCTTGTAAAAGCCGATCCACTTGCGGACGAGATCCCGGGTGGCATCGGTGTCGTAGATTCTCGGACCTCGATAGCAGGCCTGGACTCCGGCACCGAAGAGGTTGGCGAGCCGGGCTTCGTAGTGGTCGAGGTGTTCGTTCAAGGGCTCGATGGTGGCGGCCGCTCCGCCGCCGTGGTATTGGGTGAGGGGCACGAACATCCAGCCCATGGAGGAGGTTTTTTCCCAGGTTCCGTCATAGATGTTCTGACGTTCGATGATCTCCTGTTCGGCCCGAGGGAGGGACCAGTTGGTTTCACGGTAATTCATGCCGCATTTGCTGGAGCCGTTCAGGAAATACCAGTCAGGGACATTGAGATAGATGCCGTTTGCACGACTCCATCGGTAGAGTTGTGAGATGGCTTGGAATTGGGTCCATTGCGAATCCTGAAGTCCCCTGTGCCCGGGGTGGTCGGTTTTTGCACAGGTGTCACCCGGATAGGAGCCGTCATGCTCAAGGATTCCGAATCCAGTATTGGTGAAGAAGGATTGAAGCTGGCTCAGGTAGTTTTTCCCCCACGTGGAGCCAAGGCAGGGCATCACACCGAAGCGGACGCGCGATCCCGGGCCACCGCAATTGTCGGCGGCGGTGGCGGCCCCTCGACTGGCGAGGAGTGAATAGGCACCAATGGTGATGTTCTTCGATTTCGCGTAGTCGGCGAGCTCCCTGAATTTCGTTTGGTAGGCAGGATCGGGGTTCTCAAGGTTGATGCCACTGCCGAAGCTCAGGATGATCATCTCGACGCCGACTTCTGCAGCTTGATCGATCATGTTCCGGATGGCGACGGGATCGCTGGAAATCAGGTGGACCATGATCGGGTTTTCCTGTGTCCAGGGGGCGATGACGCGGTACATGCGTCGCTGCGAGAGCCCTCGCCGCTCGCGATCCGAGCCATCGCGGAAGAGTTCGAAGGCGCGGGTGGAGACAAGGGATTCTCCCGGGCTTAGTTTGGTCTCGGGGCCGAACTCGGGTGCGACTTCCAGCAGGCAAGGAGTGGTGAGGTCGTAGTTGACCTGGGTGGTGTACTTCGGATCAGGGAGCCACCTGACGGCCGCCTTGTTCGCGGACTTGGCGTTCATCGACAGATAGGCGTAGTCGGTCTCGACATAGAGGTTGCTGAGTTCCCAGTTGATATTGGGTTCAACGGCGCTCTCGCTTTCCTGGACCTTGAGGGTTTCAACGACGGTGCGATTGATTTCAACCGGCTCTTTGGTGGTGTTGCGGATGGTGAGCCATTTTTCAATGAGCGGGATGCCGTCATAGATGGCATAGTGGACATCGATCTCCGGGAGGTCGGTCCGGTGCCGGGCGGGTCCGTAGGCAGGCGGTGCTTCCCGGATGACCACCCCGAGCACGTGGCAGCGGATCAACCCGTCACCTTTGGCGTCCGGGTAGTCATCGCCACGGCCCGCCTGGCCGACCTTGCCAACGCGGAGGGCGAGGGGCTTGTCGGGCATGTCCCGGGTGGCGATGGGCTGGTAGGGCTTTCCGTCCTGCGAGGCTTCGAAGATGACCTTGCCGTTGACCAAAGTTGCGCGGAGTTGGCAGGGCTTCGAGCGATCGAACTTGAGATCCAGTGGTTGGCCATTCAGATCGTAGCATCCTTGGTTCGGGCGGATCACGAAGCATTCGGTCTGATTTTTGCCGATGAGGGCGAGGCCCGGACCCCAGGCATTGGAAAGGGTATCGTCTCCCGCATCGACGGTGACCTCAACTGAACTGGCCTGTGACGGCCACGGTCGCTCGGCGTAAACGGAGGTATCGGGCAGGGCGTAGATTTCACCGGACTTGCCTTCGTTCGTGAAGGAAGAACGTGGGTGCTTGGGACTGACCCGGGGTTTCCAAGCGGGATCGAGTTTGCCGACAAAGCGATCCTCAAGGAGGACGGCCCCCACGTTGGCTGCAGATCCAACAGGAGGGCGGAACGTGAGAGTGATCTGGCGGCCGGGAGCGGGCCAGGGGTAGTCGCGAGCCAGCCATTCGGGTCGCTTCTTCCAGTCAAAGCGGGCCTTCAAGGGTTCCTCCCGCCAGGTGCTGAACTGGTAGGCGGAGGGATTGGATTTCAGATCGTCGATCCAGTCGGACTTGAGATAGTTCTGGATTGGCTGCCCTTCGAGTCCGCCGATGGCGTAGTCGGTTCCGTTGAGGGTGACGCGGGCTTCAGGCGAGGTGGCTCGGAGCAGTTGCTCGCCGCTAACGAGGTTGCGGTAGTCGATGGTGGCGGCGTTTGGTGCGAGCCGGATCACCCGGGATACGAGGCCGTTGCCGATGGCGAGTTCCTGTTTTCCCTGATCGAGACGGACCTGGGATTTGAACGGGGAAGGGTCGACCAGCCAGTCGTTCACGGGAGGAGCAAGCGAGGCGTCGGCGGCAAAGAGTTGAAGCGAAGCAACCCCAATTCCGACGAGAGGAAGGACAATGCGAATGGACATGGATAAACCCGGGGAAGGACAGAGGAAGAGCCGGAAGGACTGACCGACACGGGACGAAGGGCATCGACTTGATCTTTCAGTGGCATCCCCCCTGGATCCCGGTGGAAAATCGGATCGCGATTTCGGTTGGCCAAATCCCGAACAGTCCTTAGCCTCCCGGTCCCTTCTTGGGGAAATTCGATCATGGCAAAGGAAGCATTGGAACTGGCAAAGGCCTGCGCGAAGGCAGCGGACGAGATTCAGGCGGAGAACATCCGGCTCTGGGACCTCCGAGGAGTCTCGAATCTGACGGATTTCATGATCGTGTGCTCAGGCTCGTCGATGCCGCATCTTCGGGCGATCATGCGCGACGTTTCCGCCTTTGTGGAAGAGTGGACGGGGGAGAATCCGATCAATGCCGAAGGCAAGGCTGACTCGCGCTGGGTGGTGCTCGATTACATCAACGTGATGGTCCACATCATGCACGATGAACTCCGCGACTACTATGGCCTGGAAAAACTCTGGGGCGACGCGAAGGAAGTGCAGTGGAAGGTCGAAGCCTGATTTCTCCGAGACCGGCATGAGGATCGAGGTCATCAACACCGGCACTGAGCTCGTGCTCGGCAACACGCTGAACACCCATGGGGCTTGGTTCGGTCGGGAGCTTTTCAAACTCGGACTGCGGATTGAACGTCAAACGACGGTTCCGGATGGCGATGCGATCCGCGAATCGCTCTCGGAAGCCGTGTCCCGCGCGGATGTGGTGATCGTCACTGGTGGGCTCGGCCCGACCAGTGATGACCTGACACGGGAAGTCACTGCAGAGGTGTTGGGCATCGAGCTGATCATGGATCAGGCGGTGCTCACCGGGCTCGAACACTTTTTCGCGATCCGCAACCGGCCGATGGCGGACGCCAACCGCAAGCAGGCGCTGGTGCCCGTCGGGGCGGATGTGCTACCGAATCCCAACGGAACGGCTCCGGGCGTGTATGTGCCCCCGCGTCTCAACGGCCGTGGCCATGCGGCGGTTTTCCTGCTGCCAGGTCCGCCGCGCGAGCTGCATCCGATGTTTCGCGAGGAGGTCATTCCCCGACTTCGCGCACTGGCAGGCGGCGAAGTGGCAGCGGGGTGCACCGAGCTGAAGTTCACCGGTGTCGGCGAAAGCGATTTTCACCAGGGCATCGACGCGCGTCTCGCGGAGATCGAGGGACTGGAGATCGGCTACTGTGCTCACGTGGGCGAGGTGGACCTGCGTCTGATCGGAACGGAAGAGGCACGCGCGGCGGGTCGTGAGATTGCTCTGGCCGAGTTCGGACAATTTCTGATCAACGAGGACGGCAAATCCCTGGAGGAAACCGTGATCCGACTGTTCGCCGCGAAAGGCTGGACCATCGCGACGGCGGAAAGCTGCACCGGCGGGTTGATTTCAAGCCGTCTGACCGATGTGACCGGCTCCAGTGCCGTCTTCACCCACGGCTTCATCACCTACGCCAACGAGGCGAAGCGTGATGTGCTCGGAGTTGATGAGTCCCTGCTGCAACGTCACGGAGCCGTCAGCGAGGAGGTCGCCCGAGCGATGGCCGAAGGCGCCTTGCGGGTGAGCGGTGCCAATGCTGCGGTGGCCGTCACTGGCATCGCCGGACCTGGTGGTGGAACGGATGAAAAACCCGTCGGCACCGTCTGGCTCGCCTGGGCCGTCAAAGGCGGAGGGACAAAAGCAGTTCGCGGGTTCCATCCGCGCAATCGCAAGGACTTCAAGCTGGCGGTCAGTCAGGGCGCACTTGATGGATTGAGACGGCTGGTTCTGGAGTAACGCCAGACCTCGAAGCCCGGATGCGATTCGATGATCTCTTGATGAGGGAAGCGGCTCTCGAATTCGGGAAAGCGGGTGTCGCCGGGAAAGTTTTCCTGCACCCGCGAGACCAGCAGCTCGTCTGTTAGATCGAGGAAAGCCGAGTAAACCTCTGCGCCGCCGATGATGAAGACGGTGCCTTCGAGGCCAGCCAATGCAGTCAGATGGGAGGGTTGATGGATCGTTTCCACCCCCGGAACGCTCCAGTTGCGATCACGGGTCAGCACGATGTTGCGACGCTTCGGCAGCGGCCTTCCGATCGATTCATAGGTCTTCCTGCCCATGACGATCGGATGACCGGAAGTTGTGCGTTTGAAGAACGCGAGATCCTCCGGCAAGTGCCAGGGCAGGGTGCCATCACGGCCAATGATGCGGTCTGAGGTCATGGCGACGATGGCAACGAGGCGGGTCATTCAGGAATTGGAGTTGTCAGAATCGTAGTGGAAGCGGTGAAGCAGTCGATGGGCGACCGGTGTCAGCAGCATGCCGGTGACGGCGATGAAGACGAGACCGGAAAACAGTGCATAGCTTCCGGCAAAGATCTTTCCCGCCTCGGTCTTCATTTCGTTCACCGGTCCCATGCCGCCGAGGATCATCGAGGCGTTCAGGAATGAATCCGTCCACGAAAGGTGTTCGAG
>JAIXPW010000138.1 GCA_027485995.1 Verrucomicrobiaceae bacterium | reverse complement strand
TGCGGGTGGTTCTGAATTTACAATCGAGCTTCGAGTGCAAACCAGAGCGCCGGCGAGAATCCTCGCAGGAGCCTGTTATCCGGAGCTGCACCCGATAAAATTGATCCCTGATGAAGCAGGACGGGAGGCTTTGGCGACCCGGCCTGCGATGTGGGGCGGCGAACCTAGCGGGCAACAAGTTTCTGACAAGCCCTATTTTGAAATTATTTGCAGTTTCTCAAAAAAAATCATTCCTCGACTCATTCGATTGAAAATCAATGGGATAAGTCATGCGTTGTCGGTGATTTTCAGGTATTTCTCGGCCATCGTCCCTCGATTTCCTCCCCGCGATCTTCCATTTCCGGAGTGATTCATCCGGCGATCAGCCACTTTTTCTGGAGCCACGCCGCAGCCGCTTGGGAGGCAGGAGTTGGCCCAGGCAGTCAGAAAAAAAATCATCCGGCCACTCAAGGGCAATGGACGAGGATCCGGAGTCTCTTCGTGGCGTAGCCCCCGGCATTGCGGGCGAAGGTCCAATCCGGATTGCCGCTAGGGTTGTTGCCGATGCCGAGATCGCCTCCCGGGCCTTCCTTCCAGTTGTTGATGGAGAAGAGGGTCTGCTTGGCCTCGTGGTTGTGAATCTGCATCGAGCCATAGCCGTCAAGGACCTGCCCGCCCAGGTCGTCCCCAACATCATAGACGTCCGCCCTGGCGTCGGGGATCTGAGCGGCGTTTCCAGGTCCGTAGTTGCTCGGCCAGAACTCGATGTTGCCACCCGAAAGGTTGTCGCCGCTGACGATTCCGCTGACGTTGGAGCGCACGTTCATGTGGGCCAGCGCCTGCTGGAACGAGGCTCCGCTGGCGACCGTGGGCACACCAATTTTCCCCAGTTCCTTGGTGAAGGCGTCCGCCGAAACGTAGAGGTACTGGCGCAGTCCGTCCGGTCGGGTCAGTTCCAGGAAGTAAGCCACTCGGTCGAAGGGCTTCGAAATCAGCGCATGTCGGTCGACCTCGTAGACGAAATCGCGTCCTGTCTTGCCCAAATCCAAATCGTAAACGAGCTCGTAGCCCCTCGCCTCCGGGGCATCCCGGAAAAGCGCGTCCGGGAGCTCCCCGGCGCGGAACGGCAGGGCGGGAAGCCCGGCCTTGTTGGAAAGATTCGGCTCGGCCAGCTTGCTCCAGGCGAATCGGACCGCCGCCGGCTGGGTGACGGATTCGGCCGACAGCAGCAGCGTGTCCCCTTTCAACTCGACTGTCGCCGGCACAAACCCGCCCTTCTCGGCGTCGATGATTTCAAACCAGCTCAGCGGCTTGCCATCGCGCGACACCAGTCCGCCGGCAGCGTGATCGAAGGTAAGGCGGAGCTTGTTTCCCTCCTGCACCATGGATTTGAGAACCGGGCCGCTCGGGTCGATCCCCGGCTGCTTGTAGGTTTTCGAGAGCGCCCACAGGGCCAGACGGCGGCCGACCTCCTGCTTGTTGACAGGATGGATGTCCTTCACATCGCCGATATCGGTGGTGACGACCATGCCACTGTTGGGAATGGCCATCGCGGCCGCCTGGGCTTCCCAGAAACGGGGGACGATCGTTGGATCCTCGTCGCCATACTGGTAGGGCGCGATCTGAACGTAGTAATAAGCCAGATCCTCCTGCTGAAAGGCCTTTCGCCAGCCCTGAACGAGCGCCCGGGTCTTGTCGACGTAGAGCATGCCCTCATTGTGATTGCTCTCGCCCTGATACCAGAGAATGCCGCGCATCGAGAGCGGGACCAGCGGATGAATCATTCCGTTGTAAAGTGCGGTCGGCTCCTGGGCATCGGTCAAGGCGGCCAGCTCGGCGGGAAACACCGGCATCGGCGGCGCAGGCTGCTTTTCCACCATCGATTTCCGGGCCGACGCCGACCAGGTATCCACCTCGGCCAGGAACTTCCCAAGTCGGTCCTGGTGCTGCGGACTGCGCGGATCAGACAGCAAGGCTCTCTCATGGATCGACTTGAGCGCAGGCTCTCCGGCAAAGCCCTCCGGCGGCGTCCACGGCTCGATCCGGGTGCCGCCCCAGGACGACTCGATCAAGCCGACAGGAACCTTCAGCGTCCTGCGCAGTTCACGTCCGAAAAAGTATGCCGACGCCGAAAAGCCACCCCACCCGGCCTCCGCCACCGTCTGGGACGTGCAGGCCTTCCAACTCGCCGCCACCTCCTTCTGCGGAAGGGTCGCGATATTCCTCGGCACCAGCAGCAAGCGCATCTCTGGATCATTGGCAGCGGCGATCTCCTCCTTGGCATTCTGGATCATGCCCATTCCCATCTCCATGTTTGATTGGCCGGAGCAGAGCCAGACCTCACCGATCAGCACATCGTCGAGCTTCACTGTATTGCTGCCTGAAACGCTGAGCAGATAGGGCCCGCCCGCTTTCATCGCAGGAAGCCCGACGCGCCACTCCCCCTGCCCGTTTGCCTTGGTTTCCTGCCTGGCTCCCGCCAACTCCACCGCGACGGATTCCCCAGGTTCCGCCCAGCCCCAGACGGTCACCGGCTTCTGCTGCTGGAGCACCATGTGGCTGGAGAAAACCTGCGGCAGACGCACCTCCGAAAAGGCGACCGAGGAGCCAAGAACCAAGGCAGAAGCCACCAAGCACGACAGCCTGGAACCATCAAAACAGGAAGCAAACATGCCGCTCACGATGCATGAAAATCCGGTGTCGCACAGAAGGAACTTTCCCAATGTGAAGCCTGAGCCAGCCGGCAGCCGAGAAATCCCAGGAAATCCAACCACTCGGGGAAACCCGGAAAGACATGGTAGCAGAGGGCGGATTTGAACCGCCGACCAAAGGCTTATGAGTCCTCTGCTCTACCACTGAGCTACTCTGCCACGTCTTCCTGAAACGGGAAATCCCGTCGCGGGGAGCGGTCGATACCCGCCGATGCCACCGATGTCCAACGGAAAATTTACGAATCCCACCGCCAAGAACGTTGCACGCGAAGCATTCCCGGGCAGGAGTATCGCATGCAAAGTCCTCCTCCCGCCCCCAGCCTGCTGCACCGCTTGGGCGGATGGCTGTTTCCCAAGGCGGAGGCCCTCGCACTGGGCTCGGCCATTCCTGAAATCGCCATCCCGGATCACACCGGTGCCCTGGTCACTCTGCCAGCCAGGGGCTGGACCTTCCTCTACTTCTACCCGCGGGCCGACACCCCCGGTTGCACCAGGCAGGCCTGCAGCCTTCGCGATGCCTATGAATCCCTGCTGGATGAGGGCGTGAAAGTCTTCGGTGCCAGCCTTGATCACCTGGTCTCATTGAGAAAGTTCCGGGAAAAATATCAACTCCCCTTCCCACTGCTGGCCGATACCGAAGGCAAGCTCGCCGACGCGTTCGGCGTCCCACACTCGTTCGGATTCACCCGCCGTCAGGCCTTCCTCTTCAAGGACGGAGTTCTCGTCTGGCGGGATCTAGAGGCCTCGACCGATCGGCAGGCTCACGACGCCCTCGATGCCATCCGCCAAAACAGCTGAAATTGGCTCAGTTGACACTTCCGCATCCTGTCCCCATGGTGCGCAAACTTTGCAGGACCGAATGATTTTCAAAAGCCTCTGTCGCCACGTCGGAATCGGCGCGAATTCCTATCTCGTGGAGGTGGGAGACGCCCGCGTCGTGCTCGACTCGGGCATGCACCCCGAGAACGAAGGCATGGAGGCTGTTCCGCGTTTCGATCTGCTCGAACCGGGCTCCATCGACTCCGCCATCATCACCCATTCGCACCTCGATCACGTCGGGACCCTGCCGGTGCTAATGGAAAATCAGCCTCGCGCCCACGTGTTCCTCACCCCGGAGACCTGCGACCTGACCACAGCCATGCTTCACAATTCGGTGAATGTGATGCAGTCGAAGCGCATCGAACTCGGCCTCACCGAGTACCCGCTGTTCGAACACAAGGACATCGACCGCATGGTCGAAACCTTCGAACTCAAGGGCATCGAGCGCCCCTTCAACCTCGATCCCGGCGGCAAGATGCGCGCCACCTTCCACGATGCCGGACACATCCTCGG
>JAIXPW010000046.1 GCA_027485995.1 Verrucomicrobiaceae bacterium | reverse complement strand
GCACATCCTGCAAGCTGACGCTCCGGGATTCAAATCCGTCACATCGATTTCCAAACCTAAGCCTCTCATCAGGAAAGCATTCTAAACTCTCAAATTCGATTCAACCGGACACCCGTGATGTTTATTATAAAGGAGATCAACTTGCTTCAGACTTAGAAAATGGACCTGCTTCATTCCATCGATACATTAATTATCATCCCCTAATAGCAAATTTCATTTCGGCTGATCATCGAAATATCGAGGAGAGAGTCAATCAGATCTCATCAGAAGAGTGGGATCGAACCTTGATTTCAGCAAAAGAATATATGCAGAGAAATAACCAAAGATATCGTTCGGGGCTTCCTTTGAAATCTGCATTACCTCCATCCTAAATGATTTGTTACGCCGATGAACAGATTCCTCCCTCAAGAGATCGAACCAGTGTGCAAACGCAACGCGAACGTCGTCGCTTCGGCTCGCCGACGCCGTTGGGTTTCGGCTCGAGTTCGAGTAAAGTCTTGATGCGAGGAATTGTGATCACGGGGCAGACCAACCACCGAGAACCACCGGGCGATTGATCAGACGAAGCGGATGGTCAGCGGGTAGCGGTGCCACTCTCCGCGCTGGGCGGCGACGGCGGCGAGGATCTCCGCCACCAGGGCGAGGATGCCGAGGATCATCATCACCGGCACCAGCAGGATGCCGATGACGAAGAACATCAGGACGAAGATCATGACTCCGAGTCCCGTCATCACCAGCAACAGGGTGAGCTGGAAGTTGAGCGACTCCCGGCCATGATGGTCCACGTAGCGCGAGCTGTCCTTTTTCACCAGCCAGAGGATGAGGGGGCCGAGAAAGCCTGTTAGAATGCCGAGAAGATGGCAGAGCATGCCGAGCGTGCGCTCCTCCTCCGTCGAGCCCAGCCCCTGGTGGGGAACCTGGACATGATGAGCCATCGGCGGCGCGTAGGGCCTCGGTGGAACGGATGAACCGCCAGGGGGCTTGGGAGGGAACGACCCGTTCACGGCTTGGCGGCTTCGAAGAATTTCACGAGATCCGCCCGGCACTTGGTGAGATCCGGCGGATTCAGATAGAACATGTGGCCTCCATCAAAGTGGGTGAACGAGATGTTCGACTGCTGGGCGGCAGGCAGTCCGAAGAGGTGGCGGAACGAGTAGGCGATCCCGTCCGGAGGAGTGGCGAGATCGGCATGGCCGCACATGACGAGCACGCGGAGGTGGGGATTGTCGCGCATGGCTCCGGCGAGGCGTCCGCTGAGGTTCACGTATCCGTTGCTGGCATCCCAGTTCCATGGCTGGACCTTGCTGGTGAGAATTTCGTAAGGCTGGTCCTCCTTCCAGCCGAGGTCATGGCTGAGGTAGTCCATCATCGCGCTGGAAAAAGCTCCGTAGGCCAGCGAGTAGGAAGGATCGTAGTCGGCCACCGGATTGGCATCGCTGGTCGATCCCCAGGCCACCCGGGCATCGAAGCGGCCGATGACCTTGTGTTCCTTGCGCAGGAGTTCAGCGCGGAACACGGTCGCATCGATCCGCAGATCGTTGGCGAGCCAGGTGGCGGCCTCGATGCCACTGAGCGAGGCCAGTTTGGTGGACAGCTCGGCACGCCTGGCCTCGGGGAGGTCGGTGCCTTGGAGCAGGGCGGTGGAATACTCGCCGAATGCGAACTTGCGCGACTCCTCGACCAGGGCATTGCGATCCCCCTTGAGCTTGCCATGGAAATGGGCCACGGCCGTGTAGACCGGCAGGAACACCGGATAGGAAAGATCATCTCCCTCCGAGGCGGAAAGGGTGCGGAAGTCCACCAGGGACGAGAGCATGATCACGCCATTGAGGCTCATGCCGTAGCGCGACTGGAGCTTTCCGGCGAGGCCGGCCACACGGATGCCGCCGTAGGATTCGCCGAGGATGTACTTGGGCGAGCCCCAGCGGTCGTGCTCGGTGATCCAGCGGCGGACGAAATCCGAGACGGAGTCGATGTCCTCCTCCACGCCATGAAACTCCGACGGCTTGGTGTCCTTTTCCGCGCGGCTGTATCCGGTGGAAACCGGGTCCACGAAGACGAGGTCGCACTGATCGAGGATGCTCTCCGGGTTGTCGATCAATCGGGCCGGTGGGGCAGGGGCGGTGGTGCCATCGCCGGGAATGGCCACCCGCTTGGGGCCCAGCACGCCGAGATGGAGCCAGACGGCGGAGGAACCCGGACCACCGTTGAAGGCGAAGAGCACCGGGCGCTTCTGCTTGTCGGTGACGTCGCTGCGCTCATAGCTGACATGGAAAATGGAGGCCCGTTCCTTGCCATCGTCCTGCTTGAGCATCAGCTTGGCGGTGGTGACCTTGTAGGGAATGACCTTCCCGCCAATGGTCACCGTGGCTTCCTTGGTGACGGGCGCTTTGGGCTGGGCTTCCTTTTTTTCCGCAGCTTCCGGCTTGTCGCCTTTTGGCGCATCCTTGGCGGGTTCAGGGGCAGCCGTGGCCATTCCGGTCAGGGCACAGGCAGTCAGGATCAGGGAGGACAAACGCATCGGCCGGACTGTAGCGACCGAAGGCCGCTTGTCCATGAGACTTGCCCTGACGGATCAAATCGGCTGTGCCGTCACACGCTGCCGGGAAACCCGCGCCTTTTCCGCCTGGAAGGCAAGCCGATGACCGGCCAAGCCGTCGAGCCCTGGAGGCAAGGCAGACTCACCGCGAAACAGCGAGTCGAGCGCGTCGATCAAGCCATGATCGCCACCGCCATGTCCGGCGTAACCGGAGTCGCTCGGCCGGGAGATTTCGACGGGCTCGATGGCTCCCGTGGCGTGGTGACGAAGCCATAACTCAGGAGCGCCGGCTTCCTTGTAGGGTTCGCCACCTTTCAGCGCGGCCTGTGTTCCATAAATCTCGATCGCCCGACCGCAGTCGAAGGCGGTCATGGTGTGGGTGGCGGTGACTCCGTTGCTGAGTTCACAGGCCAGGACCTGGTGATCGACCACATCATTGTCGCAATGATAGACGCAGCGCCCCCAAGGCGAGGTTCGGAGGAAATCGAGGATCGTGGCATCGTCCGCCTGCTCCCAACCGTCCATCACCATGCCCAGCCAGCGGCGCTTTCCGGCGAGGTAATGGTGGGCGTCGTAGAGGCAGGTCGAGGCCACCGGACATCCGTCGGTGCAGCGCTTCGGCGCTCCGGGCGGAGCATTCTCGACGCGAAACCAGGATCGGTCGCCATGGCTCGAAATGGAGGCAAGGGGCGCACCGCCGAGCCAGCAGAGCAGGTCGGCATCGTGCGAGCACTTGGCGACGATCATCGGAGTGGAGCCTTCTGCCTTCGACCAATGCCCGCGGACGAATGAATGGGCCTGATGGAAGGGCTCCACTCCCTCGTGAGTGCGGATCGAGATGATCTTTCCGAGCCGGCCGCTGTCGATGACCTGCTTGACCGTGGAGTAAAAGGGCGTGTAGCGGAGCACGAAGCAGAGCGCGATGCGGCGCCCCAGCTCGCGAGCCCGGCGGTCGATTTCCTCGCAACGTTCCAGGTTCTCGGCGGCCGGCTTTTCGAGGAGCAAGTCGTAGCCGAGTTCGAGCGCGGCCATGGCGTGGCCGAAATGCTGGGAGTCCTGGGTGGCGATGATCAGCACATCGGCCAGCTTTCCGGCGGCGAAAAAGGCCTCGTCGGACTCGAAGCGGAGGATGCTCTCATCGGCGGAAAGCCCGCCCACGGCCTCGCGTCGTGCCTCGACCGGATCCACGGCGGCGGTGAGCCGATAGCGGGACGGAAGTGTCGCAAGGATGCGCGAATAAGTACGACCCCGGGAGCCACACCCGAGCACGGCGATGGAGAGAGGTTCAGACACAGCGCTCTGTTAGGCGGACTGGGATGCGCTGTCGATCCGCTTATTGCTTCCGCTGATCCAGCTTTTGGAGCGAGCGCTGCACATGCTCCTGAACGCTCGGAGGCAACTGGCTGGACTGGATCCAGGTGCGGGCGGCGGCCTCGTCCTGGCGCAGCCAACCGTCGATCATGCGGCGATAGGTGCCATCGCGTTCGCCTTCATCGGAAATCTTCGCGATGTAGGAGGCGGCGAGGTTCGGATCCTCTCCGAACGAGTGCCAGACAAACTGCTGGACCACGCGGTCGTTCACGTCGGCCGGATGATTGTCGAGGTAGTTGGCGGCGGCCTTCGGATTTTCAACAGCGAGCGAATTCACGATGCCACGCAGGGCGTTGCTGCGGGCTTCCCCGGTGGGCAGGGCATTGTAATAGGCCATAGCTCCCGCCTGATCCTTGTCCATCCAGACGGAGATGACATTGTCCATGTTGCGTTGGGAGGCTTCACCCGGATTGGCAAGCAGCCAGTCGGCCGTGCCCTTGGGATCGAGGGCGGCAAGCTGCTCGGCCACGCGACCCATCGCGCCGTTGCGCAGTTGCTCATCAGAAATCGAAGCGATCCATTCGCGGGCGGACTCAGGTCCCTTGGCAAGGATGTAAGGCATCAGACCCGCAAGTGCCTCGCCGCGCTCCTCTCCGAATGGCATCTCGGTCAGGAGCTGGGTCGCCCTCGTGGGATCGGAGGCGGCGATGCCCTTGATGATCCCGGCCATGTAGGGATTGGCGCCGTCACCCTGGTGATTCGACTTGGCCCATTGGATCGCGGCTTCCGGATCGTTTGCGGCCCATGCGCTGAGGATCGTGTTGGTGGCGAATCCGCCGCGGGTGTTTTCCTTGGCGTAGGCCAGGGCGGCCATCGGATCGGACTTCGCCCAGACGGTCAGGAGCATCGAGTACTCGGAGAAGCGGTCCTCGGTGATGCCGAGCGAGCGGAACTTGTCGACCGCGTCCTTGATTTCGGTCGGATCCAACTGGTCGAGGTAGGCGAGAAAGGCGCGGTTGCGGGCGATCGGATCTTCCCCGCGGATGATGGATTCCAGCTTGGCCAGGCGTTCCTCGCGGGTGCCTGCCTGGGAGCCGCCGGCATTTCGGGAACTGGTCCGCGTGGCGCGGCTGCCCGTTTCAATGCCGGACGCCGTGTTGCCGCCGGATCGGGTGGACGTTTGGCCCGATTTATCCGCCAAGGACTCTTTCGAGGCCGCGCTGGAGTTGCTGGAACGACCGGCGAGGAAGGCTCCGACTCCGATGACGGCGACGGCAGCGGCGGTGGTGGCGAGATTGGATTTCATGGGATGCTACGGGCTTAGAACGGTCTGGAAGGTGGGGTTTGTCTGCTCAAATCGCGACGCTGCTCCAAACGTGGTTCAGCTGGCCGATTTTGCAATCGGCGGCGTGTTCACAATGACCCGTGCATCCGGGTTGTCGCGGAAATAGGCGAAGGCCCAGCCGAGCAGCACCGCCAGCTTGTTGCGGAAGCCGATCAGGAACAGGATGTGGATCAGCAGCCACATGACCCAGGCGACGAAGCCCTTGAGGCGGAGTTTTCCCGATTTCACCACGGCGTGGTTCTTGCCGATGATGGCCATCATGCCCTTGTCGAAATACTTGAACTTTGAACGCAGGCCGTGCTTCTGGCCCTCGAAGCCCTTCGTTTCCAGTCGAGCCTCCTCCTTGAGCAGTTTCGCGATGTGCTGGCCCATCTGCACGGCGGCAGGCGCCACTCCCGGCACGAACTGTTCCTCGCAGTCCTTCATCGAGACGAGGTCACCGGCCACGAAGATGTCTGGAAATCCCGGCAGGGAAAGGTCCGGATTCGGAGTCACCCGGCCACCCCGGTCGAGTGGCACGCCGAGCATGGCGGTGAGAGGATTCGCCGCGATTCCGGCGGC
Source organism: Verrucomicrobiaceae bacterium (assembly GCA_027485995.1). Classification (GTDB taxonomy): domain Bacteria; phylum Verrucomicrobiota; class Verrucomicrobiia; order Verrucomicrobiales; family Akkermansiaceae; genus Luteolibacter. The sequence continues at coordinate 52,302 of JAIXPW010000046.1, read as the reverse complement.
CCAGATGATGGCTTCGGATTCGAGCACCCGGCCATCCTTCAGATCGAGCTTTCCGGCGCTGACGTTGACCACGCGGGTGTTGGTCCAGACTTCGACGCCGAGCGAGGTCAGGCGCTGCCGGGTGTATTCGCTCTGATCGAGGTCGTAGGTTTCCAGAATCCGCTCCGAGCCCTCGATCAGGATGACGCGCAGCTTGCCGGTGTCGATGCGGCGGAAATTCGATTTCAACGAACGGTGGATGAGGTCTGCGAAGGCTCCAGCCAGCTCGACGCCGGTGGGGCCTCCACCGACGATGGCGACGGTCATCAGTCGGCTGCGCTCGACCATGTCAGTGGTCAATTCGGCGCGTTCGAGATTGGCCAGGACCGTTCGGCGGATGGTCTGGGCATCGGCCAGCGATTTCAGGCCGAGCGTGTACTTCGCCCACTCGTCATGGCCGAAGTAACCGGTGCGTGCTCCGGCCGCCAAAAGCAGGGTGTCGAAGTCGAAGACGGTCCCGGAGATGCCGACCGCTCTTTTGGCGGCTGGATCGATCGAGACGATCTCGTCCATCAGCACCGTCACGTTGCGGGCCTTGGCGAGCACCTGACGGATCGAGCGGGCGATGTCGGGCGCGGCGAGGGAGGCCGTGGCGACCTGGTAGAGGAGAGGTTGGAAAAGGTGGTGGTTGTTCCGGTCCACCAGGGTGACCTCGAAGCGGGAGTCGTTCGCGAGTTGCTGGGCGCATTCAAGTCCGGCAAAACCTCCCCCGATTATCAGAATCCTTCGGGGCCCGCCACCAGCATGTTGCTTGGTCATGGGCGGACTGTGCCACGGAAGCGCTCAATCGCAAACTCTGCTTGTGAAAAATTTCACAAGCTCGCAACCGACAGAAAATGTGGAGCTTCGGCCGAGCATTGATTGCTCAATGCCCTTCTCCCTTGGCGAGCATCTCGGCTTCTTCCTGGTGGGAGTGGATGTGCAGGCTGACCTGAACCCCTTCGCGATCAGCGGCCGCACGTAGCACGCTGCGGATCGCCGAAGCGGTGAAACCGTTGCGACCGATCAGCAGCGCCACATCGGTCTGGGTCAGGACGAGCTTGAACCTCAGTTTCTTGGGTCCCAGTTCCGTGACCTTCAACTGTGCTTCGGCGGGAAACTCGATGAACTGGACGGCCACATATTGGAGAAATCCGCGCAATTTGTCCGTGATCAGTTGCATGGACCAAAGATGCACGGAGCGGATTGTCCTGCAAGACCAAGGTGCCGGAGCCGCCGCTTGATTGTCCCGGCGGCTCCGGGCTCATGGAGTTCATTCGATCGGAATCAGCTTCGGCTTCGACTCCTCCCTCAGCGGAATGACCGCCGTGAGGACTCCGTCGCTGAGATTGGCCTGGATCGCATTGCCGTCGAGCTTCTGATGAAGCCGCAGGGACAACTCGTAACGAAGGGTCGGCTCGAGCTCTTCGCGCGTGGCCTCGAGCGCCAGCGAATTGTCCCGGAACGTCAATTTCAATCGGTCTTTGGGAACGCCTGGTAGGGCGACGTGCAGTCGGGCTCCGTGGTCATCGTGGTGCAGCGAGACGGCGGGTCGCACGGCTTTCAAGCGGGGCTCCGGCTGATCGCACTGGCAATGGGTGTCTTGAGTTGGGGTCGTGAGGTTCATTGGATGTCGATGGTGATGGATTCGGGGGTGGGTGGATTGACTTTCGGCAGCTCGATCCGAAGCACGCCGAGGTCGAGACGGGCGCTCAGACCGGAAACATCGACCTGTTCGCCGAGCGTCCAGGAACGGGTTTCCGCTGCGACGAAGGGCCGTTCGTCCGCTGGGGTGACCGACAGGGTGAGTTGGCGGTCCTTGAGCTGCAGAGCCAGCTCCTCCCTGCGAAGGCCGGGCAGGTCAATGGACAACGAGTAGGCACTGTCCGTTTCCCGGATGCGTTCGCGTGGAGCCTGGTCCGCGGAAACGAGATTGCTGGCTGAAAAAGCGCGCTGGAAGAAACGGTCGAGCGCGATGGTGGATGGAAACGAGGCATGGAGGTTTCGATTCATGGTGGCAGCTCCATCGCAGTTGCCATGCTAGGTGATCTCTTTGTTTTGCAAGCCCTTGGAAATGAGTGGTTCGGGTGACGAAAATGAGAGGATCCTGATTTCCGTCCCTCCTGAAACTGAAACCATTTGTCGCACATCCGGACGAAATGGCTGACTCAGCCTGTCGCGCTGGCACGACGCGGGACTGCCTCGGGTGGCCAATTCCTGTCATGGAGCAGGACGATCGCCGGGAACTGGGCTGCCACTCGAGAGGAAGAACGAGTTCCTGCTCGTGAGGATGATCATCTGCCACTGATCCTTGGCGAATATTTTGAGATCATTTTGATCCTGGAGCTTCCACTCGAAACCCATCTGGCAGGTGTAGGAAATGGGTTCGGAGTATGGCCATTTGGTTCAGGTATCTCGCTTCAACTGACTTCTCGGGTAAATGTTCGCCTCGCTTCATGAGCCCAGCGCCACCCCACTCAACGCTGGACACAAACCACCATTCCTGATGCATCGTGGTCCCGTGAGACTCGATTTTGTCACAAAACTCCTGCTGCTGGCGATCATGCTCACTGGCTGTGCCACTCCATTCCCCAACTCTCGAAGGGATGTGGTTTCAAATCTTCACGATCCCGACAGTTATTCGAAGCAAGGTTTTGAACTTAGCATGGCTGCCTTGAAGGGATTCAGAGGTGATATCCATTATGTGGGCTCGGACAGGGAGTTCGACTATTTCCGTGTGGAGAGAGAGCGGGGATTCTACAGAATGAAGCGGCGTGGAGCGACTCTTTCTGGCCATCGGCGGTTCGAGATTGGCACCGAGGCTCCGTTCGTGGTCGGCTGGGGCGTGATACCCTATCCGTTGCCAGACTAAAACTCAGCCGAATCAAGTAAGGCTCCGAATCGCTTATCAGCGCCGGTATTGAAATCAGTTTCCTGCTGGGACCGCAGGCGGTCTCATTGGGATCTTCTCGATCTGATCAGAGCAGGAATCCTCATTGAGAATGGAGTTCGAAGCGACTGATTCCAGCCGATGACCTCGATCTTATGTCCTCCATTTCCTTGCAGTTGGTTTTTCACTTCAGTTTTGGCGGATGAGAATCCCTTCGTGGTCGGTCTTGAATGGAAGACTCGGAGCTGGAAGCTCCGGAGACGGGCCGGAGCAGGATGCTCCATCTACGGGAGGCATTTCTTGCTGGGATGATCCTTCGGCAGGCTCCGGAGGAAGTCGGGGTCGGCATGGATCACTCGGCCTTCATGCCCGATTCATCTTGAGCGTTGGGGATGGATGACATAAGCCTTAGGGAAACCCAAATCATGAAGGTCATCCGACACCTCGCCAGGACTTCCCGTTTTCGAGCCAGTGGAGATGGCGCAACCACAGGACAGCTCCTGGCTTCAATCGATCTACAGGGATCATGCGCTTCCTCGTGGCTCACTCGTGCTCGGATTTTCCTGCTGTCGATGGCCTCGGTGATCGGTGTCGCTCCTGCCGCCGAGTTCAGCCGCACCCTCGACATCACGCCTTCTTCCCTTCTGACGCGACCGGTCCCGGCGGCCATGTTTGGAGCGAACATCGGCTACTGGTCCATCATATCGAGTCCGGATCTAACGACCGCTGCGGCCGAAGCCGGCTTGACGGTGTTTCGATATCATCCTGGCACCTACAATGATCCCAACACCGTCCCAGGCGCCATCAATATGTGGGACTTCACTGCATTGGATAACTTCGGTGCAGCCAGGCTTGGGGATTTCGGCCGCTTTCTGATCGCCACCGGGACCACCGGGCAGATTCATATCAACTACGGTGCGGGCAGTCCCGCCCAAGCCGCTGCCCTGGTGGCCTATCTGCGGGTGCGCACGGATGCGCCAGCCTCGCTGCTCAACACCTCGCTCGGCTCGGCCGTGGTTGAGCCGACGATCTCTGGCACCCGCACGCGCGACTGGCGCACGGTCGGCTTCTGGGCCAATCTGCGTGCTTCCGCACCGCTGCCGGTGGACGACGGGTTCAACAAGCTGCGACTCAATCATCCCGAACCTTTTCCCGTGAAATACTGGGAGTGTGGAAATGAGGCCGATTACTCCTTTGTGCCGTGCTTTCGCCACAAGGTGCCTGGTGAGACCTCCATCACGCAGGGCGCGACCGGTTTCGGCGGGTATCGGGCCGATGCCTACAACTACGCCAACTTCTACGCCGCCGCGAAGGCCCTCATGCAACAGGTCGATCCCACGATCGAGGTTGGTGCCAGCGCCGGATACTTCGAGCAGGGCAGCAACGACACCAACTCGGCGGCCGTGCCTTTCCTTTTCCCCGGCGGCAGCGGGACCACGCGGGCCTGGACGCCTGTGATGCTCACCCGGTTGCGGACCCTTGGCGTCGTGCCTGACTTCATCGTCGCGCATCGCTACACGCAGCAGACCGACTTCGCCTGGAACAACAACTACCTCCTTCGCGGTGCCCTCCGCGCCTATCTTGCCTCGCCTGCGCAGGGTGATCTGCCGCGAATCCATGTCACGGAAATCAACTGGTCCGACAACGAAACCGTCCCCTACACGACGACCATCCACAACGCCGTGAACCTGGCCCGCAGCTTCGGCGATGCCTTGCAGAGCGACGTCAACAATCTCTGCTGGTTCACCTTCACCAGCGCCTCATCGAACTATCTTCCGGGCTCCACCACCGGTTGGCGGCGCTATCACAACTGGGGGCTCATCGCGGACGATCCTGTCGCCGGGCAGAACGGGAATCCAGGCTCGCTTTCCTGGCCAGGACACTTCGCCGGGGCGCGTTTTCCGACCTTTCATGCCTTCGGACTGCTGAAAGCCTTCGCCCGACCGGGTGATCGGATCTATCAGGCCGAGGCGCTGTCGCCAGTCAACACCAACGCCCATGCGGTCACGGTCTTTGCCGCCCGTCGCAGTGCGGGCGGGCTCACACTGCTGGTCCTGAACAAGGAGGATGCCACGCACTCCCTCAATTTAACCCTGTCTGCTCCGGATCTCACCACGCTCTCCACCACCGTGCAGGGGAGTCGTTATGGCAAGGCCCAGGACGAAGAGCAGCGGCTCAAGGCCATCGCCTCGACCCCCATCCTCACCAACAACACCTCGGAGCAGTTCACTTTCACACGCTCGGGCACCCAGCTTTCCTATCCGGTGCCGCCGCTTTCCGTCACCGTGCTTCGGCTCGACGAGGTGCTGCCGCCCGCTCCTGTCATCACCAGCGCTTCCACGGCGGCAGGCGTCACCGGTGTTCCGTTCAACTACACCGTCACCGCGAGCAATCTTCCCACGGTCCTCGGTGCCACGGGCTTGCCCGCAGGACTTGTCTTCAACTCCACGACGGGAGTGATCTCCGGCAGTCCCACCCAGGCCGGTGATTTCTCGGTCGCGCTCACCGCCGGCAATGCAGGAGGAACCGGCGGGAAGACCCTCGTCCTCGCCATTCAGGCAGCATCCACCACCGCACTGCATTCCCAGAACTTCAATGCGGGCAACACCGCCGGTTGGTTCAGCTATTCGGGCGATGCGGGAGTCACCCACAGCCTGACCGCTCAAGCCAACGGTCCGGGCGGTAGTCCAGCATTGAACTTCGCTGTCAACATTGCCGCACCGCCCGCGACTTATGCCTACGCCGGTGTCGGCATCAGCATCTCCGGGCAGCCTCCCTTTAATGCGTCCAACCTCAGCCAGACCTTCCTGAGCCTTGACCTCTGGGTCAGCCCCACGCCCTCCGCCACCATCTCGATCGTGGTCAAAACCCCCGCCAACAATGGCTCCCTCACCGCGACCACCCTGGTTCCGGGAGGTGTCTGGACGCCCTTCAGCGCGCCGCTGAGCAGCTTCACCAACAGCAACTTCAATTTCAACGCCACCAACTATGAAATCCTGGTCATCCGCAGTGATGGCGGCTGGCCACTTGCCAATGCGTCCTATCGAGTGGACAACGTGTTGCTTGGTCGCAGGGTCGCATCACCGACCGCACTTCAAGCCTGGCGGCAAACCCACTTCGCCACGCTCTTCAATCAAGGGGCCGCGTCCAACACGACCGATGCCGATGGGGACGGTGTCGGCAACCTTCTCGAGTTCGCCTTTGGCACCCTTCCCACCAGCCAGGGCAGCGGCATCGCTCCCCTGCGCTACAGTGTTGCGCCAACAGGACCCGGAACATCGATCACCCCCGGTCAGCCCATTCTCGGAACGGCGGCCATCCCCGGTGGCGTGGAATACCGTGCGATCTTCATCCGCCGCAGCGATCATCTAACAGCCGGACTGACCTACATTCCCCAATTCGGCGGCGATCTCACCGACTGGCACGACAGCCTCGCAGCTCCGACCGTGCTGGCTGATGATGGGACTCATCAGGTTGTCCAACTGTCCTTTCCCCCCTTCGCCGGTGGAAAGAAGACCCGCTTCTTCAGGATCAGGGCCCAGTAAGGGGATGACTTGTCGCCTCGTTCGGCGGTGGCGGCCCGGACTCGGGAAAATGCAGGCGGCGCGCGCTTTCCCAGTGGCTGCGCCGCCGACGGTCCCGGGTCTGCGGGAGCGATCGAGTTGGCATTCTTCTCGAGGTCGGGATCGAGGAGGAGTTCGAACCGTTCGGCGTCGAGCGCCTCGATTTTCGCACCGAAGAGACGCCGGACGAGGGGGATTCATTGCGCGGCTGATCCTCGAGCCCGGTTGTCATCTACTATTTTCATAGTAGATGTTTGGGCCAAGGAACCGGCAGCAAGAGCTTTGGGCGGAATGATGTGTGCCGGATCACGGAAAACAAGGTTGGCCAGGATCGAGGGCCCATTCCGAGGCTTCGGCAAGCGGATCGGTCATGTCCGCAAATCCCGGGACCTCCCTTGCAGGGCAGCAGTCGATGAATGGACTCTGCCATGCTCAACGGGTCAGCGTCATGATGCACTCCAGGTGCCGGGTGTGCGGGAACAGGTCGAAGGGCTGGATGTCCTCCAGCTTGAACCCGAGTTCCTGGAGGATGCCAAGGTCGCGGACCTGAGTGGCGGGGTCGCAGGAAACATAGACCACCCGGGCTGGGCCGAAGGCTGCGAGCTGGTCGAGGAACTCCCGTGTGCAGCCCTTTCTGGGCGGGTCGATGACCACGGCTGTTTCATTGGCTGGAAAGTCAATCTCGCTGAAGATCGCCTCGGCGCTCGCGGCCATGAAGCGGGCGTTGGTGATGCCATTCGACTCCGCATTCCGACGTGCCCAGTCGGCGGCGGTTTCGGACACCTCGACTCCAGCGACCTGCTCGAAATTTCCGGCCAGCGTGAGGGCAAAGAGCCCGGAGCCGCAGTAGGCATCGACCAGGAAGCGCGCCCCACCCGCAGAGGCTTTTCGGGCCACATGGCCGGTGAACTCCGGCAGGATGAAGGGATTGTTCTGGAAGAAATCCCCGGCAAGGAAATCAAAACTCACGGTGCCGACCTTCTCGGTGGCGACGGCTTTCGGATTGGTCTCGATGCGATCCCGCGTGGCCCGCATCAGGATCGTGGCCCCGCGTTTGAAGCTGCTTGCACGCGCCCGGATGGCATCCCGCTCGATCGGAAGCGCGTCGTTGATTTCCTTCATCGCGATCGGGCACTCGGGGACATCGATGATCTGGGAGCGACGTCCCACGGCGAGAAATCCGATCTCGGCGATGGTCCCGTTCCGAGGCTGGTCGAAATGCGGAGTGATCTTCGAGCGGTAGTTCCACAACTGCGGCGAGGGGTGGCAATCGTTCACCGGGAACTCGATGCCGGCCATGTGTTTCAGCAATTCCCGGACCTGGCGGGTTTTCCAGGCGAGCTGGCTTTCGTAGGAAAAGTGCTGATACTGGCAGCCTCCGCAGGTGCCGAAGAGCGGGCATTTCGGTTCCACCCGCTCGGGAGCGGCCTGCAGGACCTCGATCAGATCGGCATGGGAGCAGTTCTTGTCGTTGCGGTAAACACGGGCCCTGACCGTTTCCCCGGGGAGGCAGAACGGCACGAAAACCACCCAGCCATCCACCCGGGCGACCCCGGAGCCGAGGTTGGTCAGGGCATCGATCCTTACCTCGATCTCCTGATGATACTCGAAGGGGATGGGGACGAATTTTTTCGGTGGCCGTGGCATGGGTGGCGGGAGACTGCCCTCTGGCCAGCCAGGGCGGCAAGCCATCAGCAAAGATTCCTCAGCGTCCCGGCGCGGGATTCTCGCTCGGTGGATGGGCGATCACGGGGGCACCCTCTGAATTTCCAGCCGGAGACTTCGGATTGGTGGCCTGGAATTCGTTCTTGTCCGGCAGTTTGTTGAGCAGGTCCGAAGGGTCGCGAAGCAGCCCATCGTCAGCTCCAGGGGCAAGGGGCGCGGGTGTCGATTCGAGTTTCGCGGTGTCCGGCTTTTTTTTCGGTTCCTCAACGACAGGCGCTTTCTGGGTGGCGCAGGCGGCCACGAGGAAAATCGGCAAAAGTCGGAGAATGTTCGGGATGGCGGTCACGGAAGAGGCGGGAAGCTAAGAGCGGGGGCCCGGGTTGACAACGATGAAACGCGATCAATCCCGGTTCCGCCGGAAGCGCCGCAGCCAGCGCTCGACATCGTGGAAAACCTCATCCTTCCGGTCGTCATACATCAAGAGGTGAAAGGCATCCGGATAGTAGCGCAGGGTCTTGGGCGTTCCGGCGGGAATGTGGCTCATGAATTCGAGCACGGAACTCCTTTCGGTGAAGAAGTCCTTTCCCCCGTGAAGGATCAGCACTGGAACGCCGAAGGACTCCGCGCAGGCGTCCATTTCCTCGATGTGTGTCGCCAGCGCGTCCAGCAGACGAAACGTGTGTTCGTCGATGTTCCAGGCATTGGTCTCCGCCTGCTCAAGGTGGGTCGAGGTGTGGGTCATTTGCAAGGGTTGCCCCCCGGCAAGCGTTTCCATCGAAATCCGCCCGGTGGGGGCGGTGGCGGCGGCGAGTTTCAGCACCTCCTTTTTCCACGCGGGGACATCGGCCCGGATGCGGACGACCGGAGAGGAAAGGATGAGCCCGTCACAAGGGGCCTTTCCCATTCCCTCCCTGCTCAAGGTGTGCGACGCGATCAACCCGCCCATGCTTTCTCCCATCCAGATGATCCTGGCACCCGGATGGCGCTTGCGGACCGTTGCGGTGAAGGTGAGCAGGTCGCGATACCATAGCTCGGGATGGTCGATGTCGCCTCGACGTTCCTTGAAGGGATCGCTGCCCTGGCCCCGGACCTCATAGGCGTACAGAGCGGTCTTCGGTTGGTTCTTGAGAAGATCCTTGCCCAGATTCTCGAAGTCGATCGAGGCCCCGCAGAAGCCGTGGATGCCGATGACGGCAATGTCGGGCTCGGTGGTCGCCGAAACCCATTTCCGGTATCCGAAGGTCTCGTGCTTCTGGTCGAGCCACGCCTGATCCTTGGAATGGCTGACGAGGGTGTAACGGGGCGCGCACTGGCTGAGCATGAGGGCGGCGACCAACACCGACCAGAAGGACGGGGCTGGAAACCGGGCGCTCGGGCGCGCTGGCCGCAGTTGGCTCATGGGGGGATTCTCGACTCTTTTCCCGTCGAGGGCAATCGCACATCTCGACGGGGGAGCAATTTGCGCCCGAAACGGGTTGCCCTGCCTTCAGGGTTTCGCTTGCATCCAGCCTGTGCGTTACGAACCAATCGACCCCCAACTTTTTGTCCGAAATCGAGATCGGCTGCGTTTGCTGATGAAGCCGAACAGCATTGCGATCATTCATGCCAACGACATCTACCCGACCAACGCGGACGGATCGATGGCCTTCAAGCAGAATGCCGATCTGTTCTACCTGACGGGAGTCGATCAGGAGGAAACCGTTCTCGTGCTGATGCCGGACGCAAAGGATCCGAAGCAGAGGGAGATCCTCTTCGTGAAGGAAACCAGCGAACTCATCGCCATTTGGGAAGGTGACAAGCTCACCAAGGAGCAGGCTCGCGCGGCCACCGGGATCGAGCGGATCGAGTGGTCGAGCTCCTTCGAGTCGATGCTGCACACGCTGGTGCCGCAGGCGGACAACATCTATCTACCGACCAACGAGCATCTGCGGGCCGCCGTGATTGTGGAGACGCGCAACGATCGTTTCATCAAGCAGTGCCAGGTCCGCTACCCGCTGCACCGCTACGAGCGGCTTGCACCGCTGATGCATCAACTCCGCATGACCAAGGATCCGGTCGAGATCGACATGATCCAGAAGGCGTGCAATATCACCGAGGCGGGCTTCCGCCGCCTGTTGGGCTTTGTGAAACCCGGAGTGGGGGAGTGGGAGATCGAGGCCGAGCTCTTGCATGAATTCGTCCGCCGCGGTTCGCGGGGATTCGCCTACGGCCCGATCATCGGTGCCGGGAAAAACGCCTGCGTGCTTCACTATGTGGAAAACGACAAGGTCTGTCAGGCGGGCGATTGCGTGCTCCTCGATGTGGCCGCCGAGTACGCGGGATGGGCCTCGGACCTCACCCGGACGATCCCGGTCAGTGGTCGCTTCACCCCGCGCCAGCGGCAGGTCTATGATGCCGTGCTGCGGGTTCTGCGTGGGGCGAACAAGCTGCTGCGCCCCGGCAACACGCCGATGGAGTATCAGAAGCAGGTGGTCGAGCTGATGGAGGGCGAGCTCGTCGGACTCGGCCTCATCGACGCCAAGGCGGCGAAGGAGCAGGGACCTGACAAGCCGCTGGTCCGGAAGTACTTCATGCACGGCACGTCCCACCACATGGGACTGGATGTCCACGACGTCGCCCCGCCGAACGAGCCCTTCGCCGAGGGCATGGTCTTCACCATCGAGCCCGGCATCTACATCCGTGAGGAAGGCCTCGGCGTGCGGCTTGAGAACGATGTCCTCATCGGCAAGCACGAGAACTTCGACCTCATGGGCAAGATCCCGATCGAGGCCGACGAAATCGAAGCCCTCATGAATTCCTGAATCCCATGACTGGCATCGTCCTAGGCTCCGGACTCGGCCCGCTCGCGGATGCCGTGGAAGTGGAAAGAACCGTCGGGTTCGCGGAAGCGGGCCTGCCGGTCTCTTCCGTGCCGGGGCATGCCGGTCGATTCCTGATTGGGAAACTTGGAGCGGCTCCGGTCGTCGTGATGCAAGGCCGCGTCCATCTTTATGAAGGCCACGATGCCACCACCCTCACCGCCGGCGTCCGCTGGATGGCGCAGGAGGGGATTGACCGGATCATCCTCACCAACGCCGCCGGCACGCTGAATCCGGACTTCGCGCCCGGCTCGTGGATGATGCTTTCCGATCATCTCAACCTCACCGGCACCACCCCGCTCTCCGGTCCGGCGTTCATCGACATGACCACGACCTATGACCCCGAGTGGCGGGCCACCTTTCGCGCCGCAGCGGCGGAAAGCGGCACTGTGCTGCATGAAGGGGTCTATGCCGGACTGCGGGGACCGCAGTACGAAACCCCGGCGGAGGTCCGCATGCTCCGCACCCTCGGGGCCGATGCCGTTGGCATGAGCACCGTGCTGGAAGCGATCCAGGCCCGCCAACTGGGCCTGAAGATCGCCGCCTTTTCCTGTCTCACCAACTGGGCGGCCGGCATCACCGCGAATGCCCTCGACCACCATGAGGTGCTCGAAACCGGCAAGGCGGCCGCCGAGCAGATGATCGGCTTGTTGGGACGTGTGATCCGCTGAGCGAATCACCCGCCTGTCTTCAAACGCTCAGGGTCGGCTCCGACCGCTTGGGAGGAAACCCGACTTCGAGCTGCACGGCGGTCCTGAACAGGAAGTGGAAGCTGTCCCGGCGGATGGATTCCATGAGTTCGTTGAACAACGCGAAACCCTCGTTCTTGTATTCCACCAGCGGATCCTTCTGTCCCTGGGCACGGAGATAGACGCCGTCCCTGAGCTCATCCATGTCGGTCAGATGCTCACGCCAGGCTTGGTCGATGGCGGAAAGAATCAACCGACGCTCCTCGCGCTCCAGGATTTCCTGAGGCACCTGGCGGACCCGCGAATCATAGTCGCCGCAGACCTTTTCTGTTAGAACATGTGAGATCGCATCCAGGTTCCGACCTTCCAGTTCGTCGTGCTCCACGCGGGTGGGCAGATGATCATGGGCCCAGCGCAGCAGTCGTTCGGGATCAAGGGCCTGAGGCCCCCATTCGGCGGCCAATTCCTGAAGCTGCGCCTGAAGGGTCTCTCCAATGATTCCATGGACCAGGCGTCGGGTATCCTCCGTGGTCAGGACCTCGTTGCGATAGCCGTAAACGATCTCACGCTGGAGGTTCATCACGTCGTCGAAATCCAGCACCTGCTTGCGACCGAGATAATCGCGCTGCTCGACCCTTCTCTGGGCGGCCTCGATCAGGCTCCCGATCGGCGAGGGTTTCCCGGATTTCCGCGCCTGCTCGATCATCGCGGCCATTTGTTCGGGCGAGGCATGATTGCGCATCAGGTCGTCCTCGAGTGAGATGAAGAACTGGGATCGCCCGGGGTCGCCCTGTCGCGAGCATCGCCCACGGAGCTGGCGGTCCACACGGCGCGAGGGATGGCGCTCGGTGCCGATGACGAAGAGCCCGCCAAGTTCGGCGACGCCTTCGCCGAGTTTGATGTCGGTGCCGCGACCGGCCATGTTGGTGGAAACCGTGACGGCTCCGCGCCGGCCGGCGAGGGAAACGATTTCCGCCTCCTGCTCGTGCTGCTTGGCGTTGAGCACGGTGTGGGGAATCGAGGCCCTCGAGAGCAATCGCGAGAGGGTTTCCGAGGCCTCGACGGATGCGGTGCCGATGAGCACGGGTTGACCCAGCGCGTGCGCCTTCGAGATCTTCTCGATCACCGCGTTGTACTTCTCACGTCGCGTCTTGAAGATCTGATCATTGTCGTCGATGCGGAGATTCGGCGTGTTGGTCGGAATCGGCAGGACATCGAGTTTGTAGATATCATGAAACTCGGCGACCTCGGTCTCGGCCGTGCCGGTCATGCCGGCGAGCTTGTCGTAGAGCCGGAAGTAGTTCTGGATGGTGATCGTGGCGAAGGTCTGGTTCTCCTCCTCGATGGTGACCCGTTCCTTGGCCTCGACGGCCTGATGCAGTCCGTCCGACCAGCGGCGGCCTTCCATTTCGCGGCCGGTGCTTTCATCGATGATGCTGACCTTGCCGTCGCGGACGACATAGTGGACATCGCGTTCGTGAAGGCAGTAGGCCTTGAGAAGCTGCGAGATGACATGAATCCGCGAAGCCTGTGCGTCCATGCGGCTGGCCAGTTCCCGGCGGGCGAGGGCTTTCTGCTCCTGACCGAGTGATGCATCGGCCTCGATGGCCGCCAGGCCCGGGCGGGTGTCTGTTAGAGTGAAGGAATCAGGCTCGTCCGGAGACAAGTGCCTGCGGCCCTTTTCCATGAGATCGGCCACGCGGCTCTTTTCATCCACAACGAAGTAGAGCTCTTCCTTCAACTTGAAGACGTCCTTCTGAAACGCTCCGTGCTGGAAGGAAAGGATGGTCTTCTCCAACAGCCGGCGGATTTCCGGATTCTCCATCAAACGCAGGAACTGCCGGTTGCGCGGTTGGCCGAGCTTCAACTTGAAGAGGACGAGACCGGCCGACCTTTCATCGCCCTCCTTGAGCAGCCTCTTCGCTTCTGCGGCGAACTGGTTGCAGAGCTCCGTCTGGTGACGGACGAGCTTCTCGACCAGTGGCCGATGCACCTCGAACGGTCGGCTGGACTGCGGCGCGGCTCCGGTGATGAGCAAGGGAGTTCGCGCTTCGTCGATGAGGATGGAGTCCACCTCGTCGATGATGGCGAAGTGGTGGCCGCGCTGGACCTGCTCCTCGCGGGTGCGGGCCATGCCGTTGTCGCGCAGGTAGTCGAAGCCGAACTCGGAATTGGTCCCGTAGGTGATGTCGCAGGCGTAGGCGGCCCGCCGCTCGGATGGTCCCATCTGGTTGTCGATGCAGCCGACGCTCAGCCCGAGAAAACGGAACAGGGCACCCATCCATTCGGAGTCGCGTCTGGCGAGGTACTCGTTGACCGTGACGACGTGGACCCCGAGGCCGGTGAGGGCGTTCAGGAAGACGGGCAGGGTGGCGACAAGGGTTTTGCCCTCGCCGGTCTGCATTTCCGCGATCATGCCGCGATGGAGGGCGATGCCGCCGATCAGCTGCACGTCGAAGTGGACCATCCGCCATTCGAGGGGATGGCCATTGACGAGGACCTCGGTTCCGGTGAGGCGTCGCGCCGCGTTTTTGACGACGGCGTAGGCCTCGGGCAGGATCTTCTCGAGGTACTTGGCTCGCGATTTCGAGAAACGGCCCTCGATTTCATGAAACGCGCTTTTGGCGGATTCGATGGCAGCGGGCGTGGCTTCGACTTTCGTCGGCAGGGAAGGGAACTCCTTTCTCAGGAGGCCGAAGCGTGCCTCAATGGCGGCAGCGGCTTTTGTCAGGCCGTCTTTGTCGAGGCCTGCGAGCTGGGATCGGGTTGGGGCATCGAGCGGATGGTATCGGGAAAGGTCGAGTCGCCAGCCGTTTGTTAGATCGTGGAGCTTGCCGATCGGCTCACGCTGGAGCGCGGCTTCGATCTCATTGATCCGCGCCACGGTGGGGCGGATGCGGTTCACCTCGCGCTCATTCTTGCCGCCGATGATTTTTGGGAAAAGCCAGCTGATCATGGGCGGGTGGGGTGAAGGGTGTTGAAAGGAATCCGGACCGGGAGGTTCGGGATGGAGAAGCAGAGTGAGTTGGATGGAAATGGTTTCATGGAGTTGATGAAAAGGGAACAAGGTTACCGATGTCGATCGGCTGAACGGGAGCAGACGAACCTCCGCTGGGGAGTGCGAGGCCAGCAGCCAAACGGGAACACCGCGACCACCGCAGTTGAGGTGACTGGGGTGGGAAGAAGCCAGCAGGATTCTTGATCCTCGGGCGTCAGGCGATTGCTTCAGAGGGTGGAGCTCTTCCACGGACCTCACCATTCGGCGATGAGTTCGGCGGCAGGTCACCTTCAGATTCCATGACCGGAATCCGGCAGAAGGAAAGGTTGAGTCCTGCCTGCATCAACGGGACAGGAGATAGAAGATCGGTCGTGTCGGTGGCCCGGCTCTGGGTGGAAGCGCAGTCGTCCTTGATGGTCAGCCCGGCGGTCTCGGAGGGTTCGCTTTTTCTGGCTCTCGCAGGGGCTGGAGCGAGCGCGTTGAGGGCAAGCAGCCCCAGCATCAACATGACCCATGGGGGCAGGTTTTTGCGGATGGTTTCTGGATCCAACAAGCTCATCTGATCGGCTGGAACCCGGGACGAACTTGACTCCGCACACGCTTCCTTGCCGCAAGGTCGGGGGTTCGAGGGAATTGTCAAACGATAGATTCCCGGCGTGAAGCGACAGGTGCCACATCGGACCGATTGGCGGATTGCATTTCGCGGAGGGATCGATCAGACAGCCGTTCTCCGGAACTGGCCGGAATGATCCTGTCCATGAAGCTCGACCGTCTCCTCGCGAAACATGACTCGATGGGACGAAACCGGGCCCGCGAGTTGGTGGTGGCTCGTCGCGTCACCGTGGATGGAGCGCCGGTAATCAGGATCGATCTTGAGGTGGATCGATTCTCCAGGGTCGCGGTCGATGGGATCGAAATCCGCCCGGCCGAGCGTTTGATTCATCTGATGCTCCACAAGCCGGCCGGTGTGGTCAGTGCCACGCGGGATGCGGAACACCGGACGGTGATCGATCTGATTGAGGATCCCGATCGGGAAAGCCTTCATCTGGTGGGTCGGTTGGATCGGAACACAACCGGCCTGGTGTTGCTGACGAATGATGGACGCTGGTCTAAAAGGTTGATGGATCCCTTGAGCAAGGTTCCGAAGGTCTATCGGGTGGCAACCCGTGATCCGATCCCGGAGTCCGCGATTCAGGCCTTTGCCGAGGGCTTTCATTTTCACACCGAGAATCTAACAACCCTCCCCGCCGAGCTTGAGATCCTGTGCAGTCATGAGGCGCGGCTGACCTTGCATGAGGGGCGCTATCATCAGGTGAAGCGGATGTTTCATCGCATCGGCAACCGGGTGACTTCGTTGCATCGCGAGAGCATCGGAGGACTCTTCTTGCCGGAGGATCTTGCGCCCGGAGCCTGGCGGGCCTTGACCGAAAGCGAGATCGCAGGATTTTGAACGCGCGGGACTCGACCGACTCTCCGCCCGCGAGCCTCCGCCCATCTTGACGATTGCCCACCTTCCGCATCGTCTGAGCAACTGCTTCGGGGCTTCGACGGCGTGAGCGCTCGGTTTTTTCCGGCGGTTGATGGCGCAATTTCACCTGAATTTCACGTGATGTTGCGCGCCGGGGCTGTTATGCAAAGAGCATGCGAAACATCGGTTTGCTGGCGTTGCTCGGAATGATGCCTGTTTGGGCGGGGCAAATGCCCGAGAAGGCGGCCGATTATCATGCGGCGCTGATGAAACGCCCCGAAAGCGCGGCCTTGTTTGATCGGTTCAGGGATGCCTGGCTGGAGGAGCGATCGGTCGAGGATCTGGAAAAGGAACTGCTGTCCCGCGCCGAGGCGAAGGAGCCCGGAGCCTGGGCGACGCTCGGCCGTGCCTGGCTGGCGGCGGGAAAAACCGAGCAGGCCCTGGAGGCCTTTGACAAGGCGCGCAAGCAGACCCCTTCCGCCTGGCTCGACCTGGAAGCGGCCAAGCTGCGGATGGCGGCCAAGGATTTCGCGGCTGCGGAGAAGGATGCCCTAAGCGTTCCTGAAGCGGATCCCCAGCGGTCGGAGGCCCTGAAACTCGCAGGCCTGGCCTGTCTTCGTGCCGAGCGGATCGACGAGGCGCTCGCGCATTGGACCAAGGCGGTGGCGATGTCTCCTGGCGATACAGGTCTGTTGGAGGATCTCACTGAGTTGACGCGTCGCGAGGGTCGAATCGAACTCGCCCTCGATTTCTGCGGGAAATGGCGGGACGCGACCGCCGATGCCTATGGCAAGGCGATGGCGACGCTCCGGCGTTCCGAACTCCTGTTAGGCTCGCAGCGATTTGACGAGGCGATGACCGAACTGGCGGCGGTGCTGGAAGTTTCCGCCGAGGATTCCTGGTTGGAGCGCGAGTCGCTGGCACGCGCGGAGCAGGCCCATCGGCAGCGGGGAAATACGACCGGTTGGGCAGCCTGGATCGGCGCGCGGGCCGAGGCGAGTCCCGCGCGGCTGAGTTTCCGCAGGACCAGTGCGCAGGCCTTGGCGGCGGCAGGAAAAGCGGACGAGGCGCTTGAGGTGCTGACCGAAGTGATGAAGCGCTCGCCCGGTGACACGGCGGTGCGTTGGCAGCGGATCGGGCTGCTGGAGCAGTCGATGAAACTGAAGCAGGCCTACGACGAGTGCGCGGAACTCGCGGCCAAGGAGAAGACCGAAGCTGCCGGATTGCGGCTGGCCGAGCTGGCCTTTCGACTCGAGGAAAAGGACGAGCTGAAGCGTGCGCTGGACGACGTGCTGGCCGCAGCAGAGCCAGGAAAGCGGGTGGGCTTGGCGAGCCTTTATGCCCGCTATGGACTGCCGGAAAGTTCGGAACGGATCTGGCGCGAGGAGGCGGCTGGCGAACAAGGCGCGCTGGCGCTGCGACTCCTGGCCAAGCACTTGCAGACGGCCGGTCGTGACAAGCAGGCCCTCGAGGCCTGGAAGCAACTCGGTGCACGCGACGTGGCGCTGGACCGGATGGAGGCGGCCCAAATGCTCGCCGCAGCAGGCGAGCGTGCGGCGGCGCGAGAAATTCTGTTAGGGGCTCGTGAGAAGTTTTCGGCGGAGCCGGGTTACGAGGCCGCATTGGCGGACCTCGCGATGACCGAGGACAAGGCCGACGAGGCGCGCGCGATTTACCTGAAGCTGGCCAGAACCGCGAAGCGTCCGGATGAACTGACCGCTGCGGCGAAAGGCTGGCTCCGCACCTCGGCCACCACCCCGGATCCCATCAAGTATCTTGGCGATGAAACAGCAGACCGCTGTCTCCGTGCGGCATGGCTGGCCTCGACCGGAAAGCCTCTGCCTGCGATTCGCGAGGGCGACGAACTCGAGCGCCCGGTCCGCCAGGCCCTGCTTCGTGAGCTAGGCCGCTGGGCGGAAGTGGTGGCGATGATGGAGGCGCGACCCGGTGATCGCGGCCCGCTTTTTCTCAGCGAACTGGCCGAAGCCAAGTTGGCGGCGGGCGATCTAACAGGTGCATTGGCCGTCACCCAGTCCTGGCGCACGCGGGTGCCGGACCAGACGGGTCCGTGGTTGTTCGAGGCAGGCATTTTGGAAAAGCTCGGCAAGCTTCCCGAGGCCACCCAGCTCCTGCGGCGGGCGGCGGCTCGCTTTGAGGACAACGAGGAAGTGGCACGTCGCTTGTTCGCCGCACTTCAGCAATCCCTTGATCCCCGAGAGTCTCTGGAGTTCGCCTGGAAACGTCATGATCGCTCGCAGGACGAGTCGGTGCGCTCCGGCTGGCTGCGGCAGATTCTGGAGGTCTCGAAGGAACGCCAGCAGCTCGATGAGTTGCAGGCCCGCTTCGAGGAAAGGGCGCGCCGCGATCCGGCTTCGCCGGGACCCTTGATGGCGCTGGCGGAACTGGCAAAGGCACGCGGTGATTCGCAGGCGGAGCTCGATCTTCTCCGACGCGCCGCGACGAACGCCCCACGCGATGCCGCCATCATCTCCGCCCTCGCCACGCTCGAGGAGCGATCGGGTGAAACGGCGCGGGCATTGGAACGCCACGCCACCTTGGCGCGGATCGCTCCTGGCCCTGACTCGGCGCGAAGTCTGGCTCAGGCAAAGATTCGGCTCGGCGACATCGAGGGCGGCATGCGCGACCTTCAGGCGCTTGCAGGAGAAAAGGGCATCGACCTCCGGGCGCTGGAGCAGAGCGCCGGTGATCTCGCCTCGCGCGGTTATGTCGAGGAGGCCATCCGCCTGCTCTCGGCAGTGGAGCCATCGCAACGCACCGCGCGGCTGGAGTTCGTGCGTGGAATGCTGCTCGATGCGGATGGTCGTGAGATGGAGGCCGTTGAGGCCTTCCACCGGGTGCTCACCGAGCCTGCCGACCCAGCGGAAACGCCGCAGCGAGTAAACTTCGGATACCGCTCAAACCGTCAGCAATTCTCCCAGTTTCTCCAACTCCATAGCGGACGGGAGGAATCGATGCCCGGTGTCTTTACCAGCCTGGAGGTCCCACGAACCCTGGCCGAGGCGCAGATCATCGTCAAAGCACATCTATCCCGGCTGGCGATGGAGCGCGGCGGTGAAATCTGGGCGAAGATTTCCCAAGCCGTTCCAGAGTTGGCGGTCGCGACTCCTGAGCAATGGCGCGAGGCGATGACATTTTCGCAGGCCTCTCAACGATCGGGAATGCAGAATTGGTGGGAATTCATCCGCAGCCATCCGGGCAACCAGCTTGGTGTGGTGCTGCTCGTCGAGTCCGGCCAACAGAGGCAGGGGAAACCGGAAGAAGTGGAGGCTCTGCTGAAAACGCCACTCCCATTACTGGTTCAGATGCAGTTGCGCTGGGACAGGGGAGAGTGGCCCGCGGACAACCCAGCGTTCATGGAATCGATCAAGCCCACCGACTGGAAAGACGAGCAAGCACGCGGTCTTGCGCTGAACTTGGCAATCCAGATGTCGTATCGGGCTTTCGAGGAAGGCAGTCAGCCGAAGGTCGGCATCGCAGACTGCTCGCGAGTAATGGCCGTCTTGAACAAAGTGGATTTTACCGGCGCTCAGGCCAGTCTGATGGAGATGCTGAGGGCCCGGCATGCCCTGCTGATCGGAAACACCGAAGATTTCCTGAAGCACCTCTCCGCTTGGGATCAGTTGGTGCGAGATCCCTCCAATCTGACCATCCAGCAGTATGCGTATGGCTACGGCTTCGGTCACGTCGGTCCTCCAATGGATGCCTTCGAGTTCTGGCGGAAAAAGGCAGGCAACCCGGCGGCGGAGGCCTTGATCGAGAAGATCGACTCGCCTTTGCTGCGCTGCCAACTGACGCCGGAATCGAAGCCCGGTCAGCGTTTCGCCCGGGTGAAACGTGAGCTGGCGGCCCTGCCGAAAGATGCGCCGATCATGACACGGCGCAGCCTCGTTCGCCTGAGTTGGTCGCTCTTCCCGACGAAGTATCAGAAAGCGGATGGAGAAGAAGTCCCGGTCATCAATGACGACCTGCGCAAGCAGCTCGAAGCCACCGTGGCGGATGACCCTGATCCCCGACTGGCTTTCGATGCCTTCATCCAGTTGCAGCAATACCGCCGAAGCAGTGGCAGTGTTTCCAAGACGGACAACCTGAAACTCAAGGAACTCGCAGCCCGACTCGCAGCTTCACCAGATCCTGCGGACCAACTCTACGCCGCCCAGTACACAGGAAACCAAGGAATCAGTCCGTCACGAAAAGCCCAGGCGGTGACCCGCTGGGGAGGAATCGCCAGCTTTTCCGGCGGCAATGGCCATGGCAACAGTCGTTCGATGCTGCCCGCCATCCTCGCCATGGAGGATCGGGAGCAGGCCCTGCGCGAGGCCACCAAGCTTCTGGAAAGCTGTGCCCGCGCCTGTGCCGGGCGAGTGGAATATCTTCGTGATATCATTCAGAATTTGTCCGAGTCTGGCCTGCTGGAGCCTGCTCTGGACCGTATTTCCCTCCCTCGGGACGCAGGACTTGGTCGGCGTGTGGCGATGCTCACCTTGATGGATGCCTGTTCAAGGAAGGACCGCGCCCGCAGTCTTCTTGAGGAAATCGCGAAGTCCCGCCCCTGGGAAACCCGCTGGACAGTGGACCTCGCGCTGCGCACGCCGGACGATGCGGAAATGCGACGCCTGTTGGATGCTGTCGCCGAACGTCAGGACTTCGATCAGATCCTTGGTGGACTGCTCACTCTGAGAAATCGGGAGGACGCGGCGGGCATGCTCGCGCAGCTGGGTCGTCTTGCGGAATGGGCACCACAGGCGAAAGGCCAACGTAGCTGGATCTCAAGTGCCATGTTGATCCTGGTCAGGGGCGGCGGTGGCCTGCAGCCCTTGTCGGCCAAGAATGCCAACCAGCTCGAGTGCTTTCGTCGCTACCTGAAGCTCGCACTCGCCGATCCGCAACTGGGCGAGTTTGGCTTTCGTGTGATGTGCCTTGCCCGTTTCGTGGAGTCTCCGGAAGCCCTAACCGTGGCGGCCCGCGAGGCGCTTCTCTCCGGCGCCTCCAAGTCGAAGGAGCGCATGGTCGTTTCCGAGCAAAGGCAAGAGGGAATGGAACTCGCCGCGCTGGAGCACCTTGTCCTGTTTGCAGAAGCCAATGGTGACGAGGCGGCGTTTCCAACGGAGTTCCGTGAAAAGCTGAAGGCCGTCGATCCGGAAACCGCGGCCTGGCTGTCCAAGTTGCTGGCCGCGAAATCGGTGTCGGACCTGCCTGATGTTTCCAACGACCAGGCCAAGTCCTCTGGTTGGGTCATCCTAGCCCGCCATGAGGCCGCGATGTTGCGGGCGGTCTCGTTGCCAGGTCGCGACGCCTGGCTCATCGGTGTTTTCCGCGAAAACAAGTTCCAGTCCCTCTCCGGAAACCTCGCCCACGTCGTCCGTGCCAGCCTGCTCGACGCGCAGAAAAAGAAGGCCTTGCCGGAGCGCTTGTTCGCCCTGCTCGAAGCCTCGGCCGGACCGCGAAAGAACTGGTCGAAGAAAACCCAGCCGAATCAAGATTCCCCGAGTGGCAGCCGGCTTCGATCGTCTGCTGACATCATTCTTAACTCAGTAGCTGGAGCGGACCCGGACCTGGTGATGACCTTGCTCGATCATTTCCTCGAAGCAAAGGTTCCCGTCAGCAGCATCGATTCCATCATGTCCGGTCTCTCCATGTCGCAGCGAACCCGGACCCGTGAGGAAACCGTGGCCGCTCTCTCGGGGCTTTTTCAGAAGAAACCCGGTGCCGTTTTCACATTCGGAGTCTGGCAGTCGCAGGACTACGCTGGGATGAAGCCAATGTTCATGTGGTGTCTTCCACAACTGCTCCGGAACATCAGCCCCGGAACCTCCAGTGAAAAGGTCAGGAAGGTGATGGCGGACCCGGAGGCGGGATTTCTCGATCTGCTTGAAGCCTGGAACTACAACTCCACCGACGAACGCCTGCGGACACGTCTGCTGATGAAAGCCGCGCCGGATCTGGTGAAGCTGCCCGTGGAAGTCCGCAACTCGGTGATCGATCAACTGACCGTGAATCTGGCCGAGGCGGGCGATGCCAGTCTGCCGGCGATCATCACCTCGCGGATCAGCGAGAATGCAGCCGCCCAGCGCAAACAACGCATCGCTCAGGTTCGTGCGTCCCTGAAAAGCCTGGAGTCCAGCCAGACGAGCCCGATCTATCACAGTCAGCAGTATGGATCGCTGTTAGGCCAGGTTCTCGGAGACGATGAGGCGCTGGCGGCAGAGATCCTGGCTGCCTGGCGTCCCCTGTCGGAGGCCGATAAGAATGGCAAGGAGAAGGACGCCTTCATCGAAGGTCTGCTTTCCAACAGGCGTGCAAGCATGAGTGCCACCCTCGCCATCCTGCGAGTCTTGGATCCGCTGTTGAAGGACTCGCCGCCTGCTTCCGGAAATCCCAATTCGGGAAATCCTTTGGCGAACCTTTGGAGCCGATTGAAGCCGGAAAACAAGATGGATCCCGCGCTCTGGAAGCAGATCGCCGCGCTCTCGCCAGGACTCCAGTCCCGCATCTGGCTGGGGGCCATCCGGTACAACGGTGAAAATCTCGAACTCAAGGCCGACCCCAAGCTTGTGGAAACCCTTCGCGAAGCAGCCAAAGGCGGGGAGGTCACCCGCACGGCGCTGGAGTGGATGATCGAGTCCGCAGACGTGCGGCGGGACAGCAAGGTCCGGATCGACGGCGACAAGTTGCTCGCCTTCGCCAATGCGCTCAAGAACGCCGGCGCGAGTCCCGCCGATCTCTCCATGTTGCTATCGATGAGTTACAGACTGCTGTCACGCATGGAGAACCCCGGCGGCCTGATGGCGGGAACTCCGGGAGTGCTTGCAGGGCTCAAAACGCTTCCCGCCGAGTTCAGCGGTCAAATGTTGCAAGGCGCCCAGCAGTTATGGCAGCAGGTCCAGTTGGAACGTGGAAGAAGTGCCGGTGAGGCTTCAGATGCCAGCGCGCTGGCTCCGGTTTATCCAGTGGAAACCACGGCCTTGCTGAAGTTCGTTCTCAGCGGTGGGATCGATCTCACAAATGGCTATGTTGACCGCAGTCAGGTCACCCAGCTGGTGTTGTCGCTGAAAGATCCGGACCTTCTCGGACTCTGGATCAAGGTCGGTGGGAAATCGCTCGCTGGCGATCTCTGGCTGATCGCCGCGCTGCTGGAGAAAGATCGAATCGCCGAAGCAATCAATCTCACTCCGGTGGCGGGTCAGCCGATGACTTTCAGCAGGCTCCACTATTTCACGAAGTCCCTCGAATCAATCGTGGCGAAGCTCCTTGCCGACCCCTCGCCACGGGCCTTCAGGCTGGCTGTTCGTTTTGCCATCCTGCCCGATGCAAAGGGAGATGATGCACCGGTCGTGCAGATAAAGGAAAGACGTGCCCGATTTCTCGCGGATTATGATCGTCTCCGCAAGGACCTGACGCTCGATGAACGCGCGGAGACCTGCCTGATGCTGATTCTCAATGACCGGAGCGGACAGTATGCCGGCATCCTTGATGAGTTCGTGACCGATCAGGCCGCACGTGAGTTCAAGGCCATGCTCACAGGCGAGCGCTCGTCCAACCTTGGGCAGCTGTTTGTTCCTGCGGTCTGCTCGCGGGTTGATGCTGGAGATCTCTCCGGGATCGACCGACTCGCCGCGATCTTTGACTCGCTTCGTGCGGCGAGGCGGAATGGGAGCATGCTGCCTTCGAGCGCCACCCAGCCGGTCTATACCAGCCTGCTCAGCTACATCGCAAGTGCCGAGGGCAAGCTGAATCCAGCCGCGCAGGAGAGCATCCTGTCCTGCGCCAAACTCTTCGCCGATTCCAAATATGGTGACTCTCGTAGCTTGGCGTCGCAACTCGTTCACTTCGTGTTCAGCGACCGGGCCGCCCTCGAGGCCGCCTTGAAGCGTTGTGGTCTTGAGGGGGTGAAACCCTCCGTCTCTCGAGGCGCAGATTTCCTCAGATATGGTGATTCCGCCAAAAGGCGGGCCCTGCTGCGGCTTGCGCTGCTTCATCCAGTGGAGTCCGAAGCCTTGGTCAATTCACTCGTTCCCCAGCGTGACACGGGTGGCCTGGACTCGGTCATTCTTCCGATCCTCCACGATGCCCAGTTGCGCGCTCGTCTTTCACCGGCATCGTTCCTGAACTGGACCCGTTACGCCATGCCAGCCGAAGAGGCGGAACTGGAGGATCTGAAACGTTACGCCACCGAGCGTCGGGCGGAGTTCAAGGAAGCCCAACTTATGGAACTCGATCGGCTGTTGGCTCGTTGGGGGACGGCTTCGGATCCAAGAGTGATGGAGCAGATGAAGCGTCAGCGTGACGAACTGAAACTCCGTGAGGAACAGCAGCGCAGCCGCAGGACGCAGGGCGAGTGACCCGAAAAGAAGTCGCACAACTTTTGAAATTGTGAGGGCGGTGGGGCCGATTTCGAGGTGGGGCCTATCCGGTCTCTTGCAGCCCTGAGCCCAGCAATACAACCACCGTCGTGAATGGCCCGCCGTGTGGGAGGAGGTAGCTCCACCCCACACACAACTTGCAAAGTTGTGCTACTTCGAGGAGGCCTTGGTCTGGCCGTTGCCTCTGACTCGATACTGATAACTCGTCAGTTCACGCAGCCCCATCGGTCCTCGGGCGTGGAGCTTGTCGGTCGAAATGCCGATCTCCGCCCCGAAGCCGAACTCGCCGCCGTCGGCGAAGCGGGTTGAGACGTTGTGGAAGACACAGGCGGAGTCCACTTCGCGGAGAAATTTTTCCGCTGCGATCTCATCGGTGGTGACGATGCAGTCGGTGTGATGTGAGCCGTAATGGTTGATGTGGGCAACTGCTTCCTCTTGGGAGGGGACGATCTTGATCGCGAGGATCAGATCGAGATATTCGGTGGACCAATCGTCCTCGGTGGCGGCGACGACGTCTGTTAGAATGGCCTGCGTTTTTGCACAGCCACGAAGCTCGACGCCTTTCGCACGCAACGCGGCGGCGATGACGGGCAGGGCGGTGGCGGCGATGGATTCGTGGACGAGCAGGGTTTCCAGCGCGTTGCAGACGCCGGGCTTCTGGGTCTTGGAATCGACCGCCAGCTTCGCGGCCATGTCGAGGTCGGCGGACTTGTCGACGTAGAGGTGGCAGATGCCGTCGTAGTGCTTGATGACCGGCATGCGGGCGAGCGAAACGACGGTTTCGATCAGGCCTTTTCCACCGCGCGGAATGATCAGGTCGAGCCACTTGTCCATGCCCGCGAGCACGGCGACGCTTTCACGATCGGTGAAGGGGATGAGCTGGATGGCATGATCCGGCGCACCAGCCGATGAGAGGGCCTCGGCGATGGCGCGGTTCGAGTGGATGGCCTCGCTGCCGCCACGGAGGATGGTGGCGTTGCCGGTCTTGAAGCAGAGCACGGCGGCGTCGGCGGTGACGTTGGGGCGGCTTTCGTAAATGATGCCGATGGTGCCGATGGGCACGCGGACCTGCTCGATGCGGATGCCGTTCGGGCGGGTCCAGTCATCGAGAACCTGACCGACCGGATCGGGAAGGGTGGCGACCTGGTCGATGCCGGCGGCCATGGCTTCCACGCGGGCCTCGTCGAGCTTCAGACGATCGAGCATCGCGCCGGAAAGTCCCTTGGCTTTCCCGGCTTCGAGATCCAGAGCATTCGCGGCGAGGAGTTCAGGGACACGAGCACGGATGGCGGCGGCCATTGCCCGGAGAATGGCGTTCTTCTCGTCGGACGAAAGTTGTGACAGGCGATGCGCAGCCGCACGTGCCTGCTGGCCCATCTGGTGGATGGTTTGCTGGATATCAGACATGATCAAAGGGGAGGGATGGCGATCCAGGATTTATCACGCATCTGGATCACTCGGTTTTCGAGAGAGACTTGAGGGAGATTCTGAAGCAGCCACGAAAGCTTCTCCATGATCTGGGCTCGTCCGGGTTGACGGAGGGCGATGACGACGACTCCGGAATGAACTGCGTAGAGATGGGGAATCGTGTGGAAGAAGTCCCGATCTGTGGTGAGGAAGACCGCGCCTACCGATTGGGCTTCTGCGAAGATCTCATGATCGGGGCAGCCCTCAAGCGGAGTTCCCCTAACATCGAAGGTTTCGTGACCTGAATCCGATAGCAGGGCATGGGCGGCTTTCGGGAAGTTCTCGTCCAGAAAGAACTTCATGCCACGGCTTCGTAGGTGGAGGTCTGGTAATCTGAAAGCCGACTCGCAAATTCCAAAGCCGCGTCCAAATCCTCCTGACAAACTCCCGGGTAGTCGGCGAAGATCATCTCGGTGGAATCGCCAGCCCCCAAAGCACCCAGAAGGGTGGAGACCAGAACCCGGGTGCCTCGAATCACCGGCTTGCCGTGGCAGACGTTCGGATCAATCTGGATGCGCGAGTTCATTGATCAACAGGTTACCCCGGGGCCAATCAGACTCAAGGCGCAATTGCCGCGCGGAAACGGGTCGAAGTGCCCGTTCCGGAAACAATCTCCGCCAGGCGCTCGGGGTGACGGCCGTGGGCGATGTGGGTTTCGATCCCGGCTTCGACGGCGAACTTGATCGCGGAAAGCTTCGAGGCCATGCCCCCCATGGAGAAGCGGCCCTTGTCGTCGCGGACGTGCTTGAAGACCTCGTCGATGTTTCCGACTTCCGGGATCAACTCCTGCGTTTCCGGATCGAGCAGGCCATCGACGCTGGTGAGCAGGATCACGCGGCTGGCTCCGGCCAGTTTCGCGACGCGGACGGAAAGCATGTCGTTGTCGCCGAACTTCAGCTCCTCGACCGCGACCGAGTCGTTCTCGTTGATGATCGGCAGGATGTGCGGCTCCATCAGCAGGCGGCGGAAGGTGTCGCTCACATACTGCGCGCGTTCCGGAGTGCCAAGATCCGCGGCTGTTAGAAGAACCTGGGCGACGGTGATGTCGAAATTGGAAAACAGGCTGCTGTAGGTCTGCATCAAGCGCGCCTGACCCACAGCGGCACAGGCCTGGCGGGTGGCGGTTTCCTTCGGATATTCCGAAAGGCCGAACGCGGAGACACCCGAGCCGACCGCACCTGACGACACGAACAGGCAACGATGCCCGGCATTCATCAATCCGGCGATGGCCGAAACGAGGTGCACCAGGGCAGCCCGATCCAGTGAGCCATCAGACGATTTTGTGAGAACACCGGTGCCCGCCTTGATGACCGTGAGCTCTGGAGTGGAATGGCTCATGAACGCTTCGAAAGTCTGTTAGGTTGGAACTTGGCACTTGGAACTTGGCACTTCCTACTTCGCGTGCTGCAGCGCATCGCTGACCGCCGGGAAAATCTGCTTCTTGCGGCTGACCACGCCGGGGGCGTCGAAGAGGGTTTCGTCGAGGCGGGCAAAGGGCAGCTTGGCCTGGATTTCCGGGCTGCCGATGGCGAGGATCATGCTGTGATGGCCCGCGACGTCGGTGATGGCGATCAATGCGAGGTCGTAGTGGTTCTTGGCCACGAGTTCACGCAGCGCCTGCTCGATCTCCTCGCGGCGCGCGCCGAAGCCGTGAAGCCCGCGTTCCTCGACCTGGGAGATGCTGACTTTCCTGCCGTCTTCGGAAAACTCCTTGCGGTCGGCATTGAGGATTTCCTGGGCTGTGCCTGTGGCGATCAGCGAGCCTACGGCGAAGAATTCCTCGGTGAATTTTTCCGCGTCGATGCCCGCGATGCCGCTCAGCCAGCGGAGCATTTCGCGGTCGAGGTCGGTGGTGGTGGGACCCGTCAGACACAGTGTGTCCGACACAATGCCGGCGCAGAGGCAGAGGGCCACGCCGGGATCAGGTTCCAACGAGCGATGGAGGAACTTTCGGGCCACAAGGGTCGAGGTCGAGCCGACCGGTTCGTTGAGGTAACGGATTGGCTCGCGCGAAACGAGGTCGCCGGCGAGACGGTGATGGTCGATGACCTCGACGACTTCTGCCTCTTCAACACCGAGGACGGCCTGAGCGTATTCGTTGTGATCGACCAAGGCCAGGCGCAGGCGCGGAGGATCGACGAGGTCGGACTTCGAGATGACGCCGATGAGTTTCCCGTCCTTCTGATCGGTCACCGGGAAAAGGTCTTGGTCGAGTCCGGCGAGGCGCTTGCGCAGTCGGGAGACCGGTTCATTCGCGCCGACGCTGAGGAACTCGGACACCATCACGTGGCGGACGATTCGCGAGCAGCGGATGAGCGTGGAGCAGCTGGCGGTGTCGTGATGGCAGCGGAGGATGATGACGCCTTTCTTGACGGCCAGTTCGCAGAGGGCGGGCTCGACCGAGTTGTCGCCGGTGACGAGCAGGGCGCGGGCTCCGTGGTCGATCGCGTAGCGCTGGACGATCGGGCGATCTCCGCAGATCACGAGATACTGGCCGACATTTCCGCCCTTGGCGGCGCTTTTCAGTCGGGCTTCGACCGTTTCCTGCGAGGAGGCTCCGACGAGTAGAATGAGGTCTTCTTCAAGCCCGTCGGTGGGCAGGGGAGCGCCGATGCTTTCGGCGTGAAGGGTGTCGGCGATTTTTGAAATCGAGGCATGCACCGTTCGAACCGCCAGGCCCTCGGTTTGGTCGGGCAGGAGGAGTTCGAGCAGATCGAGATAGCGCAGGATGCCGTGGACATGGCCGTCCTCGTCGGCAACGGGCACACAGCGCACGCCGCTGGAAATCATCCGCCGGTAAGCAGTGAGGAAGGTGTCGGCGAGATGAGCCTGCACCACCTCGCGACGGCAGATCATGCCGGCCGTGGCGCGGACGTCGGTGATCAGTTCGGGAGCCTCCATGCCGGCGCATTCAAGAGCCCAGGCGGTGCGCTGGGGGACCTCGCCGCAGCGGGCGGCGATGGCATCCGGTTCACCGGTGGCGCGCAGCAAGGCGGCGTGGCCGATCGCGGAGCAGATGGCGTCGGTGTCCGGGTTCTTGTGGCCGATCACATAGAACGGCAGTCGCGGGCGGTCGGGCATGGCGGGCCAATGACTAATGACGAATTTCCGAATGAGGAATGCGAAAACGGTAAAATCACGGTTTCCTCACATTCTTTCCGGCACCTTGATCCCCAACAGGCCGAGGCCGGTGGTCAGGACGCGTGAGGAAAGCTCGCAAAGCGCGAGACGGCTGGCGCGGACGGGCCCTTCGGATTTCAGCACCGGGCAGGCCTCGAAGAACGAGTGGAAACCGCGGGCGAGTTCGAGCAGATAATTGGCGAGAAGGTTCGGTCGATAGTCCTCGATGACGGTCGGCAGCACCTCGCCGAAGCGGGCGATGAGCCGGGCAAGATGAATCTCCGCGTCCTCTGTTAGAAGGATGGTGGCGGAGCTCGCGTCAAAGGGCTCGTCCAGCTTCCGGAAGATTGAAAGGATGCGGACGTTGCTGTATTGGAGATAGGGAGCGGTGTCGCCCTGAAGTGCGAGCATCCGGTCCCAGGAGAAAACGTAATCGGTGAGGCGGTTCTGCGAGAGCTCGGCGAACTTCACGGCTCCGATGCCGACGGTCTCCGCAATCTGCGCGGCCTCTTCGGCGGGCAGGTCGGGGTTCTTTTCCGCGATCACCTTGGCGGCGCGTTCGACGGCTTCCTCCAGCACGTCGATGAGCTGCACGTTGTCCCCGGAGCGGGTTTTCATCAGCTTGCGGTCCTCGCCGAGGATCGAGCCGAAGGCGACATGCTGGCAGTCGGCATGCAGACCCCAGCGCCGCGCTGCGTCGAAGATCTGGCGGAAATGCAGGCTCTGCGGGACGCCGACGACATACCAGATGTGATCGGCGTTCCAGGTCTTGACGCGGTAATCAAGCGTGGCGAGGTCAGTGGTGGCGTAGAGGAAGCCGCCGTCGGCCTTACGGATGATCGCGGGGTTGTCGGTCCAGCCGTTCTCCTTGTTGACTCGGAAGGGGTCCTGCTCGTCGGGAAACTCTCCGGATGCGAAGATGCAGACGGCACCATCGCTGACGCGGGCGATGCCTTTTGTTAGAAACTCCTCGACGATTCCGGCGAGCTGGTCGTTGTAGAAACTTTCGCCGAGCCAGTGGTCGAACGACACATCGAGGCGGTCGTAGATCTTCTGCAGGCCCTTCTTGGACACCTCGATGCACTGCTGCCAGATCGCGAGGTTGTCGGCATCGCCGGCCTGGAGTTTCACCAGCTCCGACTTGCAGAGTTCGAGCACAGCGGGATCGGCCTTGGTGGCGGCATTGACGTCGCGATAGACACGAAGAAGTTCAGGGATGGGATCGGCCTCCAACGCGGCATGGTCGAGGAGGGTTTTCCAGCCGTGGAGGATCATGCCGAACTGCGTGCCCCAGTCGCCGATGTGGTTGTCGGAGATGACGGTAAAGCCGAGGTAGCGGGCAATGCGCGAGAGCGAGTCGCCGATGATGGTCGAGCGGATGTGGCCGACGTGCATCGGCTTCGCCACATTCGGTGCGGAGAAATCGACGACCACGGTGCGGCCTTTTCCGATGTCGGGCACGCCGAGTTTTTCATCGCGGATCAGCGTCGCAGTGTAGGCGGCGTAGGCCTCGGGAAGGATGCGGAAATTGAGGAATCCAGGTCCGGCGATGTCGGCGGTGGCGACTCCGGCGAGGTCGATCCGGTCGAGGATTTCCTGGGCGAGGGCTCGCGGGTTGGTCTTGCGCTGCTTGGCAAGGACCATCGCGGCGTTCGACTGGTAGTCGCCGAAACGGAGGTCCGTGGCGGCGGTGACGGGCGCGGCGGCGGGCTCACCGATGACGGCGCAAACTGCGGCGGCGAGGCGGGATTCGAGGTCCTGCTGGAAGGTCATGGGGAAATGGGCTGAAGTCGGAGGCGGAAAGGAGCCTCTGCTGGTTGGAACTTGTCACTTGGAACTTGGTAATTCCTACGGGGTCGCACGGGACGCCTTGGGATCAAGAATGGCAAGAATCTCTTCACGGGTTCCGGCCTCGCCGATGCGGCGGCGGATCTCGCGGTTGGTGAACATTTTTGCGATCGCGGCGAGGGTCCTGAGATGCAGGTGGTGGTCCTTGCTCGGGACGATGAACAGGAACACGAAGTGGACCGGGCCACCGTCGAGGGCTTCGAAGTCGATGCCGGACTTCGAGCGCCCCAGCACGGCAATCACGTGGTCCACGTGATCGGAAAAGGCATGGGGAATGGCAACGCCCGAGCCGATTCCGGTGCTGACGAGTTCTTCGCGGATTCGGAGGGACTCGAGAATCTCGTGTTGGAGGACCGAGTCGATTTTTCCGAGGAGGTGCAGGTGTTCGACGAGTTCCACGATGGCAGGCCAATGCTCTCCAGCCCCCATATCGGGCAGGATTTGATCGGCGCTGATGAGCTGGCTCAGTTTCATGGAAGGACCTGCGGTGCGGAGATCGTCCGCGCAAAGGGGACGCCGATTATCGTTGCGGCCGGACCTTGGCAAGCGGATTCGCGGACACGCCCTCTTGGATTGAATCTTGCTCCCGGGCTGGGGTAGCGCGTAGCCTCCCGCCATGGTTCGTGAGTTTTGCCGTTTGCTCCCTCTGATTCTGGTTTGTCCAATGCTCACTCATTGTGGGGGAGCCCTTGGCGGAGGCAACATGGGCGGCCCGACCGTGGAGGAGCGCAAGGCCAAGATTGCGGCCGAGCAGACCGGGGATTTCTATTACGGGCGCCGCTACTTTGTGAACAAGACCCGCTTCTGGGGCTACCTCAAGAAGCCTCGGGAGTCCTGGAGCCGCGCTAGGTTGGTGGTTTTCAATGAATCCGCCAAGTACAACCCTGATCGCCTTTCGGAGAATGGACCAACCGGTCAAAGGTATGGATTCGATCAGAATTATGAGTACAGGATCCGTGGTTCATACACCGGACGCGAAGTTTACGAGCCGAACAGCAATCAGTTTCTACCTGAGTTCAAGTTGGCAGAGTATGAGCTGTTGGACCGAAATCCGGGTTGGCTTTTCCGGCCAGATGATCGTTATGATTCCGTCCGGATCACTTTGACGCCCCGTTGAGCGACCCCTGCTATCCCATTTAGATGAAGATCCGAACCTTTCCTAGACCTCCCAGAGGCAATCCGGTCACGAAGCCCGGGGCCGTGGAGCCTGTCATTCCACAAATCAGTGCGCTGGACTGGGATCGCAGCATGATGCGAAGGCGAAAGAAGGACTCTTCGCTCAAGCGTCGCAGTGAGACGCTCCTCAGGACAATCGCGGTCGGACTGGTCGCGGTTTTCGGCCTGATTTGTGTCGTTTACATCGGCCTGACAAGGGACCGGTCGGCCAGCGCGGCGGTCTGGCGCGATCCCAATTCCGAGTTGTTCACCCCGCGTGAACAGGCCGTGACTCCTCTTTCCGAAGATCAGGCGCTGGAGCTGGTCAAGAAAGTCCTCGCGGCGCGGAGTGCGGCCGAACTGGCTGATATCGTCAGGCTCAGGGACATTTCTGCAAGCGAGGCGGTCCAGTTTCTGACGGAGCTCGAACAGAAGCGGGGGAAGGTTTCGCGATTGGATTGGATCGGCAACATGGATGCCAATGGGATCCAGATCGAGGCGGTGGAGATCTACTTCGAGAATGAAACTTCACGTTCCCTGCGTGCACTGCTCACTCCGGATCAGCGTTCGGTCTGGCAGGTCGATCTGGCGGCGCTTTCCGCCGCTTGCAGCAAGCCCTGGGAGAAGGTCGTCAGCGAGCCGAAAATCCAGGCGGACCTGAGGGTGTTCATTGCCCATGACAACTACTACAACGGTCGCTTCCTGAGTGAGCGCGAGTGGGCGGCCTACACGCTGGTGAGTCCTGACTCGGACAACACGCTGATCGGCTACTGCCAGCGTGGCAGTGAGACCCAGCGGGTCCTGGATGCTTCCCTCAAGTCGTCCCGCGCCATCCGCGCGATTGTGCGGGTGAGGAAGAACGACCCGACTCCCACCCGACTTTGCGAGATCATCTCTTTCCTCGCCGAAGATTGGATCCTGACGGATGCCGTCTTTGACGAGCGCCAGACTGATGGAGCCTCCAAGGGCAGCGTGGAGCCCTGAGATTCCGAACAGGAACCGTAAGAGGATTGAACCAGACTTTGCGACAACCTCATGTCTCGCCGATGACTGCCTCCTGAAGGATGGCGTCTTCGACGAGCGCGGACCGATGGATTTCTCCGCGATGGAGCCTCCAAAGGCGCCTGGGAAGCCTGAGTTGCCGATCAGGAACCGTAAGAGGATTCAACCCGACTTGCGACGTCGCGGTAGCCGTAGTCCACTTCGTAGATCTGCTTGAAGCAATCCAGGGCGGAGTCCTTGTCTCCCATTTCCGCGTGGATTTCTCCCTTGTCGTAAAGGACTTCCTTCTTGGTGTTGTCCATGGCGTGGAGGTCAGCCAGTGCATCCGAGAGCTGCTTGATGGCAAGGTCGAACATTCCCTTGGCGCGGAAGGTGCGACCGAGAAGGAGCAGCACCTTGGTCCGGATGTGCGGATTGCGGGTGGCTTGCTGGAGATGGGGAATCGCTCCGCTGTAGTCGCCCAATTGGTAAAGCGCCAGACCCAGATCGTACCGGAACTGGGGATCCGTCGGATTCTGGTCGACACGACGTTTGGCTTCCTCTACCTGCTCCGCCATCCGCTCGGCCTTGCGGGCAGCCAGGGTGCTGACGAGCTCGGCATTCGATGGATCGGCCGCCGCCGCCTCTTCGAGGGCTTTCATTTCGGCTTCCTGAGCGCGATCCTTCATCTGCGAGGCCTTGTTCTGGAGCGCGACGTCGCCATTGCTGAGGGTGTGGGCCCACGAGAAGAAGGCGTGGGCGTTGGTCCAGTCTTCAAGTTGTTCATAGACCGCGGCCAGTTCCTTCACGGCCAGCAGGCTGTTGGTGTCCTCATTGTACTTGAGCACGAGTCGGTCGCGCCGCTCCTCAAGCTGGTCTCGAGTAAGTCCGGTTCTGGAGGCCTTCTCCATTTCCTCGAACTCGGCCTTGTCCTTCATGAGGCTCCGCATGTCGGAATTCTCGTCCCATTTCTGGCTCTGCATCGAGGCGCGGGCGGAGCAGTCCTTGGCTCCCTTGATGGCCTCCGAATCCGTCGGGGCGATCTTGATGATGTCATTGTAAACCTCGGCCGCCACCTTCGGCATGTCGCGGCTCAGGTAATGCTGGGCGAGCTTGTGAAGGAGCTTCGGCGTTTCCGGGCTGCCCTTGCGGACGGTTTCCAGGGCGAACGCGGCACTTTCCGGCATCTCGAGCTTCATGAAGCACTCGAAAAGGAGGTCGTTCGCGCCTTCGTTGTAGGGATCCTTCTCAAGATCCTTTTCGATGAGGGGGATGGTCCCGAGAGGATCCTTCTTGGCCTGGCCCTGGAGCTTCATGCCTCCGAAGCCACCGGACTGCATGCTGAACAGGCCGCCCTTTTTCTTGGGGCCTCCGGTTTGCTGGATCTCCACCTTTCGAAGGACCTTTCTGCCATCAAGAAACCCGGGCGAATCCTTCAACAGTGCCTGCAGAAGGCTGACGGCGTAGGGAAGGTTTTGCGTCTGGACGGCGCTGAGGGCTTTCAGCCAGAGGGCCTTCTGGCTCTGGGGAAGATCCTTTTCGGTGATTTCTGACATACTGGGGGTTCTTGGAAGGTTGTTGCCTGATGCTGGTTTGATCGCAGGCGGATGGCAAACGTGGAATGGAAGGCTTGAATTGGCAAGCGCTCCGTTGACGAAGCAATCAGGCGGTTTTTGGGATTGAAGCCTGAGTCGGAAGGCTCATCATGGGGAGCGACGAGGCACTGGTCGTGCCTCTCCTCAAGCTCCAACGTCCTCTCATGCCTCCACGCCCGCGAAACTCCTCCTCCCGTCGTAAAACCCAAGGCCGTTCGGCTCCAGGCCCCCGTCGTGGCAACAAGGAAGGCGAGGAGAAGGCTGTGGAAGTCGATGGCGAGGTGTCCTCCGTGCTCGCCGGAACGATGTTCCGCGTCAAGCTGGCCAGCGGCCATGAGGTGCTTGCCCATATCTCCGGCAAGATGCGCAAGCGCTTCATCCGGCTCGTCGTTGGAGACAAGGTGAAGATGGAAATGTCTCCCTACGATACCTCCAAGGCGCGCATCGTGTTCCGCCTCGGGTGAGGCAAACCCGCCCACCGTGGGGCGAGTGGATCGGCAAGACCGGCGACAAATCTCCTTCTGAGTCGTTCGAGCGGGGTCCGCTTCTCAGCCAACATTTGCCTCGTCCACCTCGTCGCTGGAAACCGCGCCTGGCGTCCGCCGCTCGACTTCGATCTCACCGAGCAGATGGGTCTGGCGGATGATGAACTGGTTCAGCTTCATGAGCTCCAGAACGGCGAGGAAGGTCACGATGACTTCCGCTTTGGTGGTGGCACCCTCGAACAGGTCTTCGAACCTGCGAGCCTGACCGCAGGCGAAATGGTTGAGCAGGAACTCGATCTTGTCCGCCACCGTGTATCGGTCGTCGATGATGTCACCGAAATCGTGGGATTCCTCGAAGCGCTTCAGGACGTTCTGAAAGGCACGGATGAGGTCGAAGATCGAAACCTCGGCCAAGGGCGCGGTGGTTGACTCGGCGGCAGGTTCCGCGACTTCCGCCCGGTGCTCGAAGCTCCCTTCCTGTTCGATTTCCTTGAGCGACAGGAATCCGGCGGCATCCTTGAACTTCTTGTATTCGATGAGCTGCCGGATCAGCTCCCAGCGTGGGTCGTCCTCCTCGGCGTCTTCCTCGGGGGGCTGGTCCTGGCGTGGAAGCAGGGTCCGACTCTTGAGATACATCAGGTTCGCCGCCATGACGATGAACTCGGATGCCAGGTCGATGTTCAGGAGTTTGAAGGTGTCGATGTAGTCGAGATACTGCCTCGTGATGCGCTCGATGGAAATCGTGTGGATGTCCACCTCGTCCTTTTTGATGAGGTAAAGGAGCAGATCCAGCGGACCTTCGAAAATCTCAAGACGGACTTTGTAATCGGCAGCTTCCACAGCGGTTTTGGTAGGGAAACACCCGGACGTGAGCGAGGGAAATTTCGGCTCGCATGCCGGTGATTGTCCCGATTGAATGGCGACGTCACAGAGATCACTCATGGAAAGCGAACAACTTCAGTCATTCAACGATCGTCTCAGCCAGTGGGTCTCGAGCCAGGGCTTTTGGTTCCAGCTTCGTTTTTCGATGTCCGGCGGGGGGGCAGGCTCGATCATTTTCCACCTGCTCCGGATCGGGTTCCGCGTCTTGCTGTTCCTGCTTCTGGTCTGCGTTGGAGGCTGGATCTACCTCATCAAGCGGGTTGAGGCGAAGGATTTCCCCAAAAAGCTCAGTGAGGCGATCGGCAACCAACTGTTGGCGGGCGAATGCAGGATCGAGGGTTTCAGGCGGACGAGTGGCGAGTTCAACCTTCGACGGATCGCCTGTGCTGGAACACCCGATGCCTACTACTCTGCATTCGAAGCCTCGAACATCAGTTGCCGAATGGGGCTGCTTGACGGTTTGACTGGAGTTTGGAACCCGGGTCCGATCCGGGTCAAAAGGCTCGACATGGAGGTGCGGACCGGCTCGGACGATCCGGCGACCGCAGCCCGTCGCGCCGAGTCATTCCTCAGGGACTATGCCAAGTTCGATCTTTCCTTGGTTGAGGTTTCCGATGCGACTCTCCGCTGGGGATTCGCCAAGGTCTTCAATCCCCAGATCCGTGCAGGACTGACGGAGCCGGCCAAAGGTGAGATCAAGAACAGTGCCATGACCGTCCAGCGCACCGATGGAGGCTACCGACTTCAGTTCCGGGGCGGCACATTCACCCAGAACTGGCTGGAAGGTCTCGAGATCGTGGAATTGACGGCCTTCATTGGTCCGGATGGAATCCAGATCGAAAAGGGCGAGTTCGTCGCCAGGGTCGAGGGTTCCCAGAAACCCCCAGGTTCGGTTTCGTTGTTGGGGGTGAAGGTTTCCGGAGGAGACCGTCCCGTGGTGAGCGGCACGGCCCGTCTCAAGGGCGTCGCCCTGGAGCTTCTGCTGCCTTCCCGGGTTCAGGGTTTCGTCGAAGGATC
Organism: Verrucomicrobiaceae bacterium; assembly: GCA_027485995.1. Lineage (GTDB taxonomy): Bacteria > Verrucomicrobiota > Verrucomicrobiia > Verrucomicrobiales > Akkermansiaceae > Luteolibacter. The sequence goes on along the minus strand of JAIXPW010000046.1, from coordinate 15,222 downwards.
GATCTCCTGCGATCTGAAGATGGGTGGTTCGACCAATTCGAACGAAGGCGTGACCTATGAAGGTCAGGTGATCATGAGCGGGGAGGACTGCATCACGCTTCGCGAGCGAATCCACCTCTTCAAGGCGCTCTCGGTCGTTGACCTCTTCAACAGCTACCGGAAGCTGGATTTCCGCGAGGGGTCCTTCTTCATGAAGGCTTCCGCAGGTTCGTTGTCATTGGAGAAGGTCTCCATGAAATCGAAGGACGTTATTTCCCTTCAGGGAGAGATGAAGGTGAGACTCCCGAGCGACCAGGAGATCCAGAGTGCCGTCACCCGAAAGTCCACTGGCGAACTTGCACCGGTGTTTGCATCAGACAACTCGACCGACGAGCTTTCCACCGACAAGAGCGAGAACGAGTTCACCCTGAAGAATGCTGCCGCTTCCACGTCGGAAGCCCCGCGGAAGGAGGGAGCCACCAATCAGGACAGTGGGCTGTTCAAGCAGTTGGCCGATGGCGTGGCAAACCGCCAGGTGATCCAGCAGGGCATGGAGATCTTCTCCAAGAACCTCCGATACGAGGGCAAGTTCACGATTTCCATTCCGGGTGACTCGTTTGCGCGTGCTCCCGATCTGGCTGCGATCTACCAGCCTGATCCCGTGACCAAACGCATCTCGATCGAGGTCCCGATTGAGGGGAACATCTACGACATCACCCTCAGTCAGGCCGAGGACATCTATGTGAAGGGCCGTCGCCGGGAGTAAGGCCTTCGTGCCGAACTCTCAGAAAGCGGACGTCTTCGCCAGACCCAGGGATGCGTAAATCTCGCGGGTCACGCGGCTCTTGTTGAGCGTGTAGAAGTGGATGCCGTCGATGCCGGCGTCCAGCAGCTCCGCGCATTGCTGGGCGGCGTAGTGGATGCCTACGCGCTCGACCGCTTGCGGCTCACCCTGTGCGCGATCCAGTGCCTTCAGCAGCTTCGCCGGAAAGCGGGCCCCGGCGGCAAGCTCCGCCATGCGCTTCATGCCGGAAATCGTGGTGACCGGCATGATGCCGGCGATCATCGGTACGCGGATGCCGGCCAGATCGCAACGCTCGCGGAAATCAAGGAAGTCTCGGTTGTCAAAGAACAGCTGGGTGCAGATGTAGTCCGCGCCTTCATCGACCTTTGCCTTGAGGTGATCGAGTTCGAGCAGGCGGTTGGGGGTGTCGGGATGACCTTCCGGAAAGCCTGCGACGCCGATGCCGAAGCCGCGCGGGTCGGGATGGCGGCCGCTGGCATTGAACTTCCTGATGAAGCGGACCAGATCCGCCGCATGCCGGAAATCCCCCTTGGACCAATCGTAGGCGGTCTCGCCCTTGGGAGGGTCGCCACGGAGCGCCAGGATGTTGCTGACTCCGGCCTGCGCGTACCGCTCAAGCAGCGCGTCCAGTTCGGCAAAGGTGTGGCCGACACAGGTGAGATGAGGCACCGGCGGGATCGCGGTGGTCTGCTTGATTCGAACGACCAGGTCGTGCGTCAGTTCGCGGGTTCCGCCACCGGCTCCGTAGGTCACGGAAACGAAGGACGGCCCAAGGGGTTCAAGTTCCCGGATCGTTTCATAAAGTTCTTCCCAGCCTGCGGGAGTGCGGGGAGGGAAAAACTCAAAGGAGAAGCTCGGGCGATGGCGCTGCAGCAGGTCGAGAATGTGCATTGGGGTGGACGAAAGTGGGGTGAATTCCGCAGGAGGCCGAAACTTCCCCGAGATTTCGGAGTTTTACTGCCCGAAGATCCCGGTCACCGGGGTTACCAAAACGCTGAACTCCCATGAAGACAATCCCCGTTTCGCTGGTATTCGCCGGTTCCCTGCTCGGAGCCTCCGCCCTGCCTGCTCCTGATCGCCCGGAAGAGGGGCCACCAGTTCAAAAGGAGAGGCCTCAGGGACCGGAAGGCGAGCGTCGCGGCCCAAAGCACCAGCCGATCGAGTTCTGGAAAAAGGCCGACACGAATGGCGATGGTGCCATCTCGAAGGAGGAGTTCCTCGCGCTGGAGAGGATCAAGAATCTCCCCGAGGAAAAGCGGGACAAGTTCTTCAACCGGCTCGACAAGAACAGTGACGGCTCGGTGTCCATCGAGGAGCTTCGGAAAATGGCAGCTGGTGAGAACGAAGGAGGACCACAGGGACTTCCGCGTTTGCCCGAGCTGGACACCGACCACAGCGGTGGGGTGAGTTTTGAGGAATTCAAGGCCGCGACTTTCGTGCAAAAGCTTCCGGCAGAACGGCAGGAAACCCTCTTCAAACGCCTGGATCGTGATGGCGACGGCCAGATCACTCCCAAGGACCGTCCCGAAGGTCCGCCAAAAGGCCGGCCGGAAGGCGCTCCTCCCAAAGGAGGTCCGGGAGGTGAGATGGACCCCAGACAGATGCTCCACCGTCTGGATGCCAACGGGGACGGATCGGTCAGCTTCGAGGAATTCCAGAAGGCACCCTTTGCCGAAAAGATGGGGGAGGATGCCCTCGAGGACCGGTTCGAGAAGCTCGATAAGAACGGCGACAAGAAGCTTTCCCCGGAGGACATGCCTGCTCCAGCGGAAGGTGGAAGGCCACCCGAGAAACCGGAGCGGCCCGCTCCTCCGAAGAATCCTTGATCCGGCGCCGGATCAGAAGTTCACCTCGAACCAGACTCCTCCGAAGAGGCGTTCGGTCTCGTTGCTCGCCTCCATTGGCAGCGAAACGCCGACAAATGGGGTCAGCGAGACCGACTTGCTGATCGCGTAGGTGAACGAGGCCCTGGCGTAGAAATCGTTCCAGCCACTACGCCCGTAGTAGTCGTCCACCCAGCTGGTTCCGGCCTTCAGAACCACGAATGACGAGTCGGTCACCGGTTTCGACCATTCCGTTTCGAGCCACAGATAGGGAGCCTCCGCACCGCTGTCGTAGGCGGCTCCACCCGTCACATCGAGATTCCTAGTGGCGTGCCAGGTGAGGCTCGGTGCGATGTCGATGCCGTCGTTGAGGATCGCCTGATCGAAGCTCTGCAAGGTGATCGAAACGCCTGCGGAAAACTGGTCCGTGTCATGCATCAGATCCACGAACAAGGCGGACTGGGAAAAGTCTCCGTCTCCGGTTTCGGTGGCGTAGAGGCCGCCGACATCCAGACGCCATTCGTTGCTGAGTGCGATCTCCGCCTGGAGCTGGAAATCGAGTACCCGGTCACCCAGCTTGAAGCCGCGCCAGATCGACTCGGAGCGGAAGCCGGTCACCGCCTCAATGCCGATCGGGATTTCCTTGTCCGCCTCCTGCTGCCCGGTCTCGGCAGCAGCAGGAACAATGGCAGCGGCCAGCAAGAGGGCGGTGGGGCGGATCATGGAAACATGGTGGTGTTCCCCGGGCTGCGGGTCAATCACCGCCTCAGTGTCCCGGCGTGCTGACTTCGGCGGCCAGGTTGGCGTCGAGTGCATCGGGACGCATCTGGCCGTGCTTGCCCTTGCTCCACCAGAAGACGATCGGCGAGGCGACGAAGATCGAGGAGTAGGTGCCGGCCACGATTCCGATCAGGATGACGATCGAGAAATCGCGCAGGGCGGCTCCACCCAGAACGGCGAGCGCAAGCACGCAGACCAGGGTTGCGGTGGACGTCAGCACGGTGCGGGAGAGCGTGGCGTTGATCGCCTCGTTCATGATTTCCAACAGGGTTCCGCGACGCTCGTGGAAGCTTTCGCGGATTCGGTCGAAAATGATGATGGTGTCGTTGATCGAGTAACCGGCGATCGTCAGGATGGCGCCGACGTGGATGAGCGACAGCTCATGGCCGAACAGCACCACGAGTCCGGCGGCGATGACGCAGTCGTGGATGAGGGCAATGAAGGCCCCGATCGCGAAGGAGAACTCGAATCGGATCGTGACGTAGATCATGATGCCAACCAGGCCGAGACCCAGGGCCAGCATGGAGCTGACCAGCAGGCTGCCACCGAGATAACCGGAAACCTCCTCGCGGCTGGCATCGATCTTGTAATGGGTTCCCTCGGCGTCGGTGACCTTTTCACCCAGAGCCGGGAAGACTTCGCGCATCTTGGACTCGACCAGGTCGGCATCGCGGGAGTCGCAACGGATGGTCAGCAGTTTGCCGGAGGTGGGATTGGTTTCATCCTGTGGGAACACCGCCTTGTTGAGGGGGAGTCCGACCAGGGCCTTCTCAACGTCGGCCGTCGGGATCTGGACCTGACCGAGCAGGAACTGCACTCGCGTTCCGCCGGTGAAGTCGATGCCGAGGGAGCGCTCCTTTTTCACGGCAAAGGTGCCGATGGAAATGATCGTCACCAGGACGGAGACCAGGATGCAGGGGACCCTCTTGCCCATGAAGTCGAAGTTCTTCGAGCTGATGAGATTGAGGAATGAGAGGCGCTTGAGGAGGTTGAGATCCGTGCCCCAGAGGAACATCACCCGGGTGGCCAGAATGGCGGAGAACAGGGAGCAAAGGATGCCGATGGTCAGGGTGACGGCGAAGCCCTTGACGCTGGCACTGGCGAAGCAGAGCAGGATGATCGCCGTGATCAGCGAGGTCATGTTCGAGTCGAAAATGGCGCTGAAGGCCTTGTTGTAGGCGGCACCCAGGGAGGCCTTCACCGACTTGCCAAGGGCGAGTTCTTCCCGCAGACGTTCGTTGATCAGCACGTTGGCATCCACGGCGACACCGATGGTGAGAACGATGCCGGCGATGCCAGGCAGCGAGAAGGGGAAGCCGAGCATGGCCATCACGCCGAAGAGCATGAGGCAGTTCAGCAACAGGCCGATCAAGGCGACGAAACCTGCGGTGCGGTAGTAAACGAGGACGAATGCGAAGGTCAGGAGCAGCCCGAGCACACCGGCCCAGATGCCCTGCTGAACCACGGCGGCACCGAGAGTCGGAGAAACCGTGCGCTCCTCCTCGACCACCAACGGGTTTTCAAGAGGGTTCATCAGCGCGTTGGCGAGGTTCACGGCCTCACCGGGCTTGTCCAAGCCGTTGACGACGAATTGTCTTCCCAAGGGCACGCTCTCGACGACCGGGGCGCTGATCACCTCGCCGTCGAGGACGATGGCGATGCGGTCTGCCTTGGGCCTCATGTTCCGCGTCAACTCGATCATCTTGTCCTCACCGGCGGAGTTGAGGGTGATGTCCACGGTGCCGACGGCCATGGAGGATGGCACGGCCGTCTTGATGTCTGAACCGCCGAGGGCGACGCGGCGGTTGAGAAGGATTGGAGTGGAGGACTCGCTGCCGTCACTGTTCTTCACTTTGTGGTTGAAGAGCTTGTAACCGGGAACGAATTCCTTGGACTGCGACAGTTGGCTGTTGTCAGGATGGACCTGGCGGAGTTCGAGATGGGCCACCTTTTCGAGGATCGTGCGGATGCGCTTGGATTCCTCGGGGTCAATGCCCGGCATCTGGAGCAGGATGCCGTCGCTTCCTTGTTGGGAGATGAGCGGTTCGGCGTTGCCCATGCCGTTGAGGCGCTGCTCGATGACCTTCTTGGCCTGATCGATCTGGGTGGCGGTGACGGGTTCCTTGGTGACGCCGTCTTCCGAGAGGCGCGACTGCACGCGGAGGGAGAAGGACGAGCCACCGACGATGTCGATGCTTCCCTTGAGGCGTTCCTTGGGCGGGAAGACTGCCAGCAGGCAGAGCACGGAAACGCCGACGACGAGAGCGGTCCCGACGTTGCGCTTGCGGCGTTCAATTTCCGTGGCGAAGTACCAGCAGAACAGGATCAACAGCACCAAGCCGATCAGGAAGAGCGCGACCGGGTTCTTGAGCATGGCATTCAAGTAGTCCAGCGCTTGATGGAAAAAGGAGGCGGCGAGCATAAGACTTGGCATTGGATAGGGCGCGTGGGTGGAAATCAATAAAGGAGACGAGCGATCACTTTTTGGCCTCGCCGGACTCCTTCGGCTGGATGCTGGCGATGGCGGATTTGTCGAATTCGATCATGGTGCCTTCCGCGACCTTCAGAACAATCGAGCGTTCCTTGATGGAGTGAACCAAGGCGTAGATACCGGAGGTGGTGACGACCTTTGCTCCTGGCTGAAGCGACGCGACACGAGCGGCCAATTCCTTGCGCTGACGTTGCCCTGGACGGATCACGAGAAAGTAGAGCATCGTGAACATGCCGAGCATCAGCGTAGCCGGGCTGGCAATCAGCTGTTGCAAGAGGTTCTGGGGAGCCCCAGCGGGTGGCGGATTATCGGCGAGGAAAGTGAGAAAAGCGGTGAAGGCAGTCATGCGGAATCGGACTTGGAGTAGCGGCGGATGAAGGAGTCTTTGAATTCGAGGAAGTTCCCGGCAGCGATCGACTCCCTGGCCCCGGCGGCGAGGGACAGGTAGAAATGCAGATTGTGGTAGGAAAGCAACCGCAAAGCGAGGATTTCCCCGGCCCGGAAAAGGTGCCGCAGGTAGGCCCGGGAGAAGCGTGCGACGTGGGGCGGGGAGCTTTTACAGATCGGCCGCTCGTCGCGCTCGTGGATCTTGTTTTTGATCTGGATGGGCCCGTCGAGGGTGAAGGCCATGCCATGTCGTGCCACGCGGGTGGGCATCACGCAGTCGAACATGTCCACCCCGCGGGCGATCATTTCGAGGATCTGCGGTGGGGTGCCCAGCCCCATGGCGTAGCGGGGTTTGTCGAGCGGGAGGAAGGGGACGGCATTCTCAATGGCGCGGAACATTTCCTCCTCGGGCTCGCCGACGGAAACCCCACCGACGGCATAGCCATCGAAACCGATGTCCACCAGTTCCCTCGCGGACTGTTCACGGAGATCCGAGTAGATCGAGCCTTGCACGATGCCGAAGTGGCATTGGCGGCCATCTCCGGAGCGAGGCTGGTGGGTTTCCACCCAGGTCTTGCAGCGCCGGGCCCAGCGGGTGGTCATGGCGAGGGATTTTGCCGCGTAGTCCTTGTCGCAGGGGTAGGGCGGGCACTCGTCGAAGAGCATCGCGATGTCCGAACCGAGGGCTCCCTGGATTTCCATGGAGAGCTCCGGGGTGAGGAGCATCTTGGAGCCGTCGAGGTGGTTGTTGAAACGCACGCCCTCCTCGGTGATTTTCCGGAGCTTCGCCAGCGACCAGACTTGGAAGCCTCCGGAGTCGGTGAGCATCGGCTTGTCCCAGGTGGAGAACTTGTGGAGTCCGCCGAGATCGCGGATCAGTTCGTGGCCGGGCCGCAGCCAGAGGTGGTAGGTGTTGCCAAGGATGATCTGGGCACCGAGTTCCTCGACTTCCGCCGGGTGGAGCGTTTTCACGCTGCCCTGGGTGCCGACGGGCATGAAGATCGGGGTTTCCACCGTTCCATGGGCGAGCTCCATGATCCCCCGGCGGGCGGAGGAATGCGGGTCGGTGGCGAGAACGGAAAACATTGGCGGGCGGTGAATAGCAGCCGGAACCGAAGTTCCAAGCCCCAATCGGGGGCGAACTGGATTGATTTCGGGACATCGGGCGGAGGTTTGGGATTGCGTGAACCCGGTGGAATGGAAATGATTTGCAGCGATCGCGGATCCATCCTCTGCGCATCCTTCACTGATGGCGAACTGGTATTACGGCGAAAATGGTCAGCAGCAGGGTCCTTTCGATGACGTGGCGATTCGTCAGGCGATCTCCGAGGGCAAGCTGACCCCATACACGATGGTTTGGAGGGAGGGCATGCCCGGGTGGATGCCGCTGCTGCAAGTGCCCGAGCTTTCCGGAGGAGGGATGGTTTCCGATCAGACGGGAAACCTGCCGCCCCAGTATGCTTTGCCCTATGGAGTGATGCCGGGAACGACGTCCGGACTGGCGATCGCCAGCATGGTCTGTGGGATCGTCGGGATCTTCTTGTGCTATTTCGCCGGACTGCTCGGTGTTCCGGCGGTGATTTGCGGCCACATGGCTTTGAACCGCATTTCCCAATCGCCGGTTCCGGTCGGTGGCCGCGGGATGGCGATCACCGGATTGATTCTCGGCTATCTCGAAATCGTCATTTCCGCAGGCATCATCGTGTTTGCGAGCATTGCCATTTCCAGAGCCGCTCTCCACCCCTGACCCCTACCTCCATGCAATGGTATTACTCGAAAAACGGAAACCAGCTCGGGCCGATCAGCACCGAGGAGCTTCAATCCAAGGTCGTTTCCGGCGAGATCGCCAAGGCGGACCTTGTCTGGAAGGACGGTCTGGCCGACTGGCTGCCCGCCGGTCAAGTCCCTGAGCTTCGTCCGGTGGCATCGTCGGCTCCAGACGGGGGCGCCTCGCCGACTCCATCTCCCTACCAGCCTCCCGCAACCGCGCAGACGCGCCCACAGTCTCCCGCAGGTGGAGCTTGGACAGGTGCTCCGCCGTCCCAAGGCCTTGCCGTTGCCTCCATGGTCTGTGGCATCATCGCGGTGCTGACTTGCTGCCTGTGGTGCCTCAGTGGTCCTCTGGCCATCGCGGCTGTGGTGATGGGGCATATCGCCCTTTCGAAGGCCAAGGCCGAGCCCGCGCGTTACGGTGGCAAGGGCATGGCAAAGGCGGGGTTGATCACCGGCTATCTGGCGCTCTTGCTGACGTTGATTGTGACGATTCTCAGTTTTTGGCTGCAGACGGTGTCACCTGAGAAACTCGAGCAGTTGGATTTCCTTCCCACGGAAATCCGTGAGGAGCTGCAGAAGCAGCGTCAACAGCAGAAAGTGCGCCTTGAAAAGCCCGCCACGCCCTGAGGTCCTTGAAGCTCCGGCGACGTGATTGGACCCTTCTGGTCCTGGCCAGCGTCGCCGGGCTGCTCGTCGCCTTGCGCCTTTTGCCCGCGCTGGTTCGGGCGGTTCCTGCCTGCATGCTCCACAAGCTCACCGGGCTGCACTGCCCCGGCTGCGGTGGCACGCGCTGCGTCGTCCGGCTTTCCCATGGGGATCTGGCAGGAGCGATGGCGATGAATCCGCTGGTGGTTCTATATCTGTTGGGCCTTGTCGCCTGGCTGGCCTACGGAGCCCGCCAGGAGTCGGCCGGAAAGCCCGCTCCCGGCCTTCCGTCGTGGACTGGCTGGCTACTGGGCGGGGGAGTCCTCGCCTTCGGAGTCCTCCGCAATCTCCCATGGTGGCCGTTCACGCTCCTTGCTCCGCACGCCTGAGGGCAGGGGACTGGGCGACCAAGCGCTCGACATACTTCGCCAGGAGGTCGGCCTCCAGGTTCACCGCCTGCCCGGCCTTGGCCGAGGAGAGATGCGTGTGGGTGAATGTGTGTGGCGTGATCCAGAACACGGCCGATGTTTCGAGGAGTTCCGCGATGGTCAGGGAAATCCCGTCGATGCAGAGCGAACCCTTGTCGATGCAGAGCCGGTGGATTTCCGATGGAAGCGCGACCTCCAAGCGATGGTCCTGACCGCTTGCTTCGAGGGAAACGATGGTGCCTGTGGCATCCACATGACCCTGCACGAAATGTCCGCCGAACCTTGCTCCGGCCTGCATCGCACGCTCGAGATTCACCACCGAACCCGGCTTCAATCCTCCGAGCGAGGTGACTTTCAGCGTCTGCATCAGGAGGTCGAATGCCGTCCCGTTATCCAAGAGCTCCGCAACCGTCAGGCAGCAACCGTTGATGGCCACCGAATCACCGAGCGCGAGCTCGTGCTGGAAGGGTGGACGGAGAATCAGACGCGCCTGGTCGCCTTTCGGTTCCAGGGAAATGACGGCGGTGGTGGCTTCGACTAGACCGGTGAACATGATTCAAGAAAGCACGAAAATCGAAATCTGAAATTCGAAACGGAGAGTCAGTGTGAAGGCTGCACGCTCGACGTCGGCTGAGTCGGTTCGGTGGATGGCTTGTGGTCATTCCTGTCCGGCATTCCCATGAAGAAGGCCATCACGATGAGCGTCGGGATCAGGGCCGCGAGCAGGAGTTTCATTGGAGAAACCCCGTCGCCGAAGAATCGAGCGAGAATCGCCTGGCCGGCGGGATTCGGGGCGTTGGCAATGACCGTCAGGCCGCCGCCGCTGATCGCCCCGGCGAGGACCGCATACTTCAAGGCCGGGGAAAGTCCGTCCACCTGGCTGGCCAGGAAGGTGATGGCGGCGTTGTCATTGAAGGAGGTCAGAACGGTCGCGCCGAGATACAGCGGCCACTCGGTCAGGCTCGAAATGATCGGCTGCAGCCACCAACCCTGGAGTCCCCCGTGCACGACCAGGCCGCCGAGGAAGAAACCGACGAGCACCGGCCCGCGCAAGGAAATCGGATTCTGGTGGTGGCGCGTCGCCATCGTGAACGCCAGGAAGAAGAGGTAGCCCCCGATGAACAGCGCCGGGTCATGGGCGAACACCACGGTCAGCAGCATGAACAGCAGATGGACCAAGGTGACGAACACCGGCACTCCATCCTCGCGCTGGGTCCAGTCGGCGATGCCGTCGCCATCGCGGTCGGGCACCTGACTGGCCATTTCCCTGAGGTCCTTGCGGAAATAGAAATAGTAGGCCAGCGCAGAGACGAGGATCGCCAGCAGGGCCTTGTCGCCGTAGTGCTGGAACATGTAGAGGCTCGAAAGGTTCCACTTGTTCGCCACCATCAGGACCGGTGGCGCGGCGAAGTTTGTCAGCACCCCGCCGACCGAAATGTTGACGAACAACAGGCCCAGCGTGCCATACGCAAAGACCGGCCGCGGCTTCAACGGATAGAATTTCCGAGCCAGCAGCATGGCGGCGATCGTCATGGCTCCGGGCTCGGTGATGAAGGATCCGAGGATCGGCGCAATGATCAGGATCGAGAGCCACCACGCCGCCGGAGTTTCCTTTCCGAAGCGGGCGAAGAACCGCAGGCAGCTCTCGGCAAAGCGCAGGATCGGCCGTGTGGACGCCAGGGCCATGATCACCACCACGAACATCGGTTCGGTGAAGTTCACCTCGTGGGAAATGTAGGACCGCATGGAATCCACCCCGAAGAAGCAGGACATCGTTACCAGCAGCACCAGCGCCCAGATGCCGAACACCGCCTCCACCTCGCCCAGGAAATGGAGCAGCGTGGCCTTGAACGACACCATCTTGAGCTCCTCCGGTCGCTCATGGGCCTCTTCCGCCTCATGCCCAATTTTCTCATCATGATCGTGCTGCACCCGATGAGCCTGCTTCGTGATCGGCACGGCCAGAAAGGTGTGGAGGATCGCCAGGATGAAGATGACGCTGGCTACCGGTAAAAAGGGCAATTCACCCGCCCGGAAACGGATTTTTTCCCACACGCCGGAGATCCCACGCTCCGCCTCGATCCGGGGAAAGTCCGCCGCTTTGACGATGAATTCGGGTCGCTTCATCTCAGTCGAGGCGGGGGCCGTGGTGGCCAATCCAAGGGACATCACGATCAGCAAGAGTAAGGTCCGGAGGAGACTCGACATCACGCAGGCACTAAATGGCGAGCATCGGCCAACGACAAGACGATAACATCCGGCGGGAAATCCAGCGGCTGCGACTCCTTGGAACTTGGCGACGGCACCTCGGGCGTTCATGGTCCGATCCATGAATCTCCGGTTCTTCTCGACCCTGTTGATTGGCGCGCTCCTGGCCTCTTCCTGCGCCCGGCTGACGGGGCTGGTGAAATCGAATCCCGACAAGAAGCAGGATTCCCCATTCGGCCCCTCAGGCATCCCGGCTCCCCTGAGAGGCGCGGAAGCCGGCACACCCGTCCGGGCAGGCGGAAACGTGACCCTCAGCCAGCCCCTCCAGATCACCCCCGAAAGCGACATTGTCTGGACCAACCCCGACGATCCGGAAGGCGGCATCCAGGAACTCGCCCCGCTCCTCAGCGCCCCTAAAAAGGGCCCTTGGGAGGAAAGCGAGACCCTTGCCCGCCAGCGTTCATCCCGTGAGAACAAGCCGCTGCTCATCTGGTTCAGCGACTCCAAGAACAGCCCGGGTTGCAAGGGCATTTCCGCCGAACTCTTCGCCGATCAAGCCTTCAATGAATGGGCCAGGGAGAAGTTCGTGCGGCTCAAAGTGGATTCCTTCGTGAGGCAAAAGGACTCCGATCTCAGCATCGGCGATGCAATGGACAAGGAACTCCGCATGAAGGACTATGTGGCCCAGCTCAAGAAGCGCTACAAGGTGCTCGGCCATCCTACGTTTCTGGTCCTGTCCTCTTCCGGCGATGTCGTCGCCACCTACAAGGGCTACCACAGCGGTCAGGCCAACTACACCTGGGGGCTCTTCAGGCAGGGACAGGCGATCGCCGAACGATCCAACGCCGAATGGCGGGCCGGACTCATCAAGAAAGGCTATCGCGACTGGCAGGACCGCAAGGGCAACAAGGTCTTTGCCAAGCTCGTCAACTACTCCAAGGGCCAACTCTACCTCATCGAGCCCGATGGCCTCCGCTCCCGCACTCACGAGTCGAAACTCAGCGATGCCGACCAATCCTGGATCAAGCAGCAGAAGGCCGCCCGCGGGATCGAATGAGGAGGAGAAAGCACTGAATTCTAAATCCTAAATTCGAAACGAAGAACAAAAGAAGACGACTATTGTCTGATCTTTGTGCTCTCTGCGTTCTTTGTGGTTCATTCTCTTCATCGGTTCAGAATCAGGTTCCTCAATCGCTGTTTCAGCTCTTCCGGAACGTTTCGGGAAAAATCAAATCGCCCGTCCTTGCGGAGCTTGATGACGGCTTTTGAAATCCCGTGCTCCTCTAACAGATCCGCCACCCCGCTTTTCACCCACGTCGGCAGGGCTCCGAAAAGAAGGTGGCAGCGGCCTTTCCGATACCGGAGATGCACCTTCGGCAGGCCTGACGGCGTAATCGCGTCGCCAAAGCCGTAGATCAGCTTGAACAGCCAGGCCCAGGCGATCAGTTCGAAGAAGGACTCGGTGGCTTTTTTCATTTAAGGACGAGGCTGGACTCCAGGGAACGATCGGGGTTCGGCTTCATGGAATCGAAAAGGCTTCAGAGTCCCAAGCTCGAAACTCATCGGCTTGAACCCGTTGACGGCCTGATCAGTTCGTGATCGTTCGAACGTTCGCGGGCTGCCGGAACTTCCCCCTTGTCGTCGGAAACATCCCGAACGAATAATCCGCCAGCTTCTTTCTCATACGCTCATGGAACACGTCATCATCATCGGTGCAGGCTGCGCCGGCTACACCGCCGCCATCTATACCGCCCGCGCCAACCTGACCCCGCTGCTTCTCACCGGCACCCAGCCCGGGGGCCAGCTCACCACCACCACCGAGGTCGAGAATTTCCCCGGCTTCCCCGGCGGAATCATGGGGCCCGAGCTGATGATGAACATGCAGCAGCAGGCGGAAAAGTTTGGCACGCGCGTCGCCTGGGCATCGGTCGAGTCGATCGAGCGCCAGGCCGATGGCTCGTTCAAGCTGAACTGTGGCTCGGACACCTATGAGACCAAGACCCTCATCGTCGCCACCGGCGCCGCCCCTCGGCACCTGGGACTGCCGAATGAAAAGGAACTCATCGGTCATGGCCTGACCTCCTGCGCCACCTGCGATGGTGCCTTTTACCGAGACGTCCCGGTCGCCGTCATTGGCGGCGGCGACAGCGCCTGCGAGGAGGCCTCCTTCCTCACCCGCTTCGCCAGCAAGGTCTATCTGATCCATCGCCGCGATGAACTCCGCGCCTCGAAGATCATGGCCGACCGCGCTCTCGCCAATCCCAAGATCGAGCCGGTCTGGAACTCCACCGTCGCCGAGTATCTCACCGACGATGCCGGGGAAATGCGTGCCGCGAAGTTGAAGAACCTCGTCACCGGTGAGGAGAGCGAACTCGAGGTGAAGTGCGTCTTCGTCGCCATCGGCCACGTGCCTAACAGTGCCTTCCTGGGTGACCTCGTCGACAAGGATGAGAACGGCTACATCCTTCAGAATCCCGGCCGCACCGCCACCAAGACACCCGGACTTTTCGCCGCTGGCGACGTGGCCGACCACTATTACCGCCAAGCCATCACCGCCGCCGGACAAGGCTGCGCTGCTGCCCTGGAAGCAGAGCGTTATCTCTCCGATCACGAGTGAGAACGGGAGGGCGGGTTTCTCAACCCGGTCTCACTTCTTCCCGAAAAGTCGATCCAGGGTCCGCAGGGTCACCCGCATGGAAATGTCGAGTGACTCGGCGGAAAGGTTCCCAAGGTCGTCCTTTCCGCCTGCGCGGTGGTGCCACCAGCTGAACTGCTGGAAGTCCCCGATGATGTCGATGGTTGGAATGCCGACCTGGTTCAGTGGCACGTGGTCGTCGAGGATCGGTTCAGCAAACATCTTGAAAGACTGGTCCGCCTTTTCGTCTGCGGCGGCGGCCATGACGTGATCCTTCAGTTCGAGCGGTGAGTCAGAAGGCATGGCGATTCGAAGGTTCTTGTGGCCGATCATGTCGAGCAGGATGCCGAAGCGCGGCTTTGAGGGACTGTTACGCCAGTTCGCGGTGTACTGCCGGCTGCCGTAGAGGCCGTCGAGGGTGGTGAATTCGACGAATGCCTCCTCGCCATCGAAAAACACCAGTTCCAGTTTCTTCGCCTGATGCGGCTTGGACTTCGCGAGGAATTTCCCGATCTCCACGATCGCGCCACAGGCGGATGCCGAATCATCGGCCCCGACGAACACATCATCCTTGAAATACTTCGAGTCGATGTGGGCACAGAGCAGGCCCTCGATCGCTTGCTTCCACGGATCGGCTCCTCCGGCCGGAAAGCGTGCCCGCAGGTTCACGAACCTGATTTTCCCAATCGGTGTGTCGCGTTCGAACTCTTCTTCCACCACCACCCACCCCGCTGCCGTGAGCTTTGATTTCACCAGTTCCCTGACCTGACCGAGTTCCTTCGTTCCCGGGGGGCGTGGCCCGATCGCGAGGATCTCCTTCGTGTGCTGCAGCGCCGCCTGACCGAGCTCAGCATGGTCAGGTCTTCTCACGAACCAATAGCCGCCTGTTGCCAGGGCCACGACGATCAGGAGGATGAACAGCAGGCCGGGTTTCATGGCGGGTAGCGTGAGTCCGAATAGAGCACGGAGCAAGGCGTTCTCGCTCCACCCACTGTCACACTCTCTCTCTACTCTACTCTCTACTAATAAATGCTCTGACAAATTATTTAGAAAGGTGTTGATCTTTAGCCGATCATGAGATCTCCTTCCGGCATGAATCGCACTTCCCGCCGCTTCAAGGGGCTGTCCCAGGGGCCTGAGTATTTCCACTGCGTCAGCCGGGTGGTGGATCGGCGCATGGTCCTCAAGACCGACGAGAAAGAGGAGTTCATCCGGATCATGCGGATTTATGAGGCCTTCTATGGCGTCCGCATCCTTTCCTACTGCAT
>JAIXPW010000184.1 GCA_027485995.1 Verrucomicrobiaceae bacterium | reverse complement strand
CCCGGTTTTGACATCGACGGTGATCTCCGGAGAGGAGCGGAGGGCATCCACACCTTTTTCGGAAATCGGGTCTGAAACGAGCACTCGGTAGCTGGCCATGGGAGGGCGGAAGTAAACGACGGGACTCAGGATGGCAAGGGGGATGAGAAACGTTTCGTCGGGCCCTGCCTTGACGCGGGGGGCGGGACCGGGAAAATATCCGGTGATGTCTGACAATTCCCGCACCTTTTCCAGCCTGGTTCTCGATGGCCCCGATCGCGCGCCCAGCCGCGCCATGCTTTATGCCGTCGGCTTTGAGAAGCCGGATTTCCAGAAGCCGATCATCGGCATCGCCTCGACCTGGAGCGAGGTCACCCCGTGCAACATCCACATCGACAAGCTCGCCCGCGAGTCCTCCAACGGCGTCAACGCGGCCGGCGGCAAGGCGATCGTCTTCAACACCATCACCATTTCCGACGGCATCTCGATGGGCACCGAGGGCATGAAATACTCGCTCGTTTCCCGCGAGGTCATCGCCGACTCGATCGAGACCGTGGTCGGCTGCGAGGGCATGGACGGCTTCGTCGCCATTGGCGGCTGCGACAAGAACATGCCGGCCTGCGTGATGGCCATGGCGCGGATGGATCGTCCGTCGGTCTTTGTCTACGGCGGCACGATCCTTCCTGGTTGCGCGACGATCAAGGGCGAGAAAAAGGATCTCGATGTGGTCTCGGTCTTCGAAGCGGTTGGCAAGCACGCCAACGGCGAATACTCGGATGAGGAGCTGGAAACCGTGGAGTCCTGCGCAATCCCCGGACCCGGATCCTGCGGTGGCATGTACACCGCGAACACCATGGCTTCCGCGATCGAGGCGCTCGGCATGTCGTTGCCTAACAGCTCGGCCCAGGCCGCGATTTCCGATGACAAGATGCGCGACTGCTTCGACGCCGGAGCAGCCGTGCTGAACCTCATCAAGCTCGGCATCAAGCCGCGCGACATCATGACGAAGGAGGCCTTCGAAAACGCCATCACCGTGCTCATCGCACTCGGCGGTTCGACCAATGCAGCCCTGCACATCCCCGCGATGGCTCATGCAGCCGGAGTGGATATTACGCTCGATGACTTCGAGCGGATCGGAAAGCGAGTGCCGGTGCTTGCCGACCTCAAGCCATCCGGCAAGTATGCCATGGCCGATCTCGTCCGCATCGGTGGCACCGTGCCGCTGATGAAGATGCTGCTCGAAGGCGGCCTGCTTCACGGCGACTGCATGACCGTCACCGGTCGCACGATGCGCGAGAACCTCGACAAGCAGGACATCAGCTATCCGGCCGGTCAGGAAATCATCCGCCCGCTTTCCAATCCGCTGAAAAAGGACAGCCACCTCCGCGTCCTCTACGGCAACCTCGCCGAGGGTGGTGCGGTCGCGAAGATTTCCGGCAAGGAAGGCGAGCAATTCACCGGCAAGGCCCGCGTGTTCAACTCCGAGGACGATGCGATGAAGGCCATCCTTGCCAAGCAGATCAACCCCGGCGACGTCATCGTCATCCGCCTGGAGGGCCCGAAAGGCGGACCCGGCATGCGCGAGATGCTCGGACCGACCAGCGCCATCATGGGACTTGGACTTGGCAAGACCGTGGCCCTCATCACCGACGGACGTTTCTCCGGTGGCAGCCATGGCTTCGTGGTCGGCCACATCACCCCGGAAGCCTTCTGTGGCGGCACCATCGGCATCCTGGAAGAGGGCGATGAAATTGTCATCGACGCCGTCAACAACCGCATCGACGTCAACCTTCCTGAAGAGGTCATCGCCGCCCGCAAGGCCGCCTGGGTTCAGCCGGCTCCGCGCTACACCCGCGGGGTGCTAGCCAAGTATGCCAAGCTCGTGTCCACCGCCAGCGAAGGCGCGGTGACGGACAAGGGCTTGTAGAAAATCCGAAACTCGAAATCTGAAATTCGAAACGAAGAGGGGTGGATCCCATGCGGCGGAAAGAAGATCATCTGCCGCGTGGGGTGAGGTGGGCGGTAAGATTGCTGAGGCTGTTTGGCTCGGTGATCATCCTTCTAGTGTTGTGCCTGGTTGCGTTCGGGCTTTTGCCCGGAGTGGTATTGTCAAAGTCTCCTTTAGTGACGGATCTACTTTGGATGGTCTTTTGCCTTCCATTGGCGCTTGGCGGAGCCATGCGGGTGATGGGCACCTGCATCGAACTCAGCCACGACCAGTCGATCACTGATTCGGATCCCGGGCTCGAGTGGAAGAACTTCGCGGTGTCTTGCTTGTGCATCCTTGCCCTTGGCTTCGGCCTCGGGGCCATTGTCGCACTGGTCCAGCTCGTTGTTGCGCTGGGCAGCAAGAGTTCCGACATGGGTTTTCATGCGGTTATTCTGATGCTGCATCTTGGCATCGTGATCGGGTTGTATCTGGGTTCCCGCTACCTCGGAAGGTGGTTCAATCGGATAAGAAAACGCCAAGGCGATGAATCCTGATCCAATGCCGTATGGGGTGAGATGGGCGGTGAGGAGCCGTCGGTTCACGAGCTGGCTGATGCTGGTTTCGGCCGGTATCCTGGTTCCAATCGTCTTACTGATCTGTCTGTTACTCGGGATCAATGGCCAATTGAATCCTTGGAAGATCGATGGGATCGGCTTGTTGGCGGGCTTTCCTTTACTTCTTGGAAAGTCCGTCCTGATCGCGTGCGACTGCCTTGAGTGGAGGCAGACTGGCAAATTAAGCGGTCTGCGGCTTTTTTCCGCGTGACGCCGTAGGGGGGGCTGTTAAGAACGCGCATCGATGGCGGGCAAGCTCACTTATCAGCAGGCAGGAGTGGACACGCGCAAGGCGGCCGCTCTGGTAGGGGACATTGGCACACACGTGCGCCGGACGCAGGTCAATCGCAAGCTGTTCGGGGCCTTCGGGCTCTTCGCCGCCTGCTACGACCTGAGTTCCTACCGCGAGCCGGTGATGATGACCGGCTGTGACGGCGTGGGCACCAAGCTGGAACTGCTCCTGGAGCATGATCTCCTCGAAACCGCCGGCAAGGACCTGGTGGCGATGAGCGTGAACGACATCATCACCACCGGCGGAGATCCGCTGCTGTTTCTCGACTACATCGGGATCGCTGCCCTCAACGAGGAGAAGATCACGCGGTTGATCGCGGGAATGTGCGACTACCTCGCCGACTGTGATTGCATCCTGGCGGGCGGGGAAACGGCGGAGATGCCGGGCATCGTGCCTCCGGACGTGATCGAACTCTCAGGCTTCTGCATCGGCTGTGCCGAAAAGTCCGACCTCATCGACCCGACGACCGTGGCGGTGGGCGATGTGCTGATTGGATACGCCTCCGACAGCATTCATGCCAACGGATGGTCATTGGTCCGCCGGGTCCTGAAGGAATTCCCAGGTGAAGTGACCGACGACGAACTCGCCGCCTGGCTGAAACCCACCCGTCTCTATCATGACGTCGTGCGCGATCTGAAGGCTTCCGGAGTGAAGCCACGCGCCTACGCCCACATCACCGGTGGAGGCCTTCCGGAAAACCTGGAGCGCCTGTTCCGAGGCATGGGGGCCGACCTTGAGATCCCGAAATGGGAAATGCCCGGTGCCGAGAAGCTTTTCGCCCACGTGGATGCGGAGGACCGCTTCCACACCTTCAACATGGGGATCGGCTGGGTGGCCATCGTTTCCGAATCCGAAGTCGAAACCGCCCTCAAGGCAGGTCCGGGAGGAACGGTCATCGGACGCATGGTTGACGCCGAGGGTGTCCGGGTGAAGGTTCGGGGCGAGTAAGGCGCACGCAAACTTCCGTCCGATGAGCGATTTTCTGAAACATGAGTGCGGGATCGCAGCAGTCCGTCTCCGCAAGCCTCTGGCCTACTATCTGGATCGTTACGGCACCTGCCTTTGGGGTTTCAACAAGCTCTTCCTCCTCATGGAGAAGCAGCACAACCGCGGTCAGGACGGCACCGGCATCGGCTGCGTGAAACTCGACATGCCCGTCGGCCAGCCCTACGTGAACCGCCGCAGGGGAATCGAGCAGGATGCCCTGGCGCAAATCTTCCGCAAGGAGGTCAAGAGCTTCCACAAGATGTCCCGGAAGGGGCTGCTCGATCCGAAGAACCCGGCCAGCGTCAAAAACAACTTCGACTTTGCGGGCGAGATTCTCGTCGGCCATCTCCGTTATGGCACCTCCGGGGATTTTGACGAGGGAAGTTGTCATCCCTATCTGCGTCGCAGCAACTGGCCGACCCGGACCCTGATGGTGATGGGGAATTTCAACATGACCAATGCGGCCGAGTTGAATCAGGTGCTGCTGGAAAGGGGCCAGCACCCGATCTTCGGCACGGACACCCAGACCGTCCTCGAGGAGATCGGCTATCATCTCGATGAGGCCCACACCGACCTTTACCGCAAGCTGCGGGATGCCGGCACGGATGGGCGCGAAATGCCGGCCCGGATCTCCGAGGAGCTCAACATTCCCCAGATCGTCGGCGAATCCGCCCAAGCCTGGGATGGAGGATATGCAATCTGTGGCGTGGTCGGAAATGGTGACATGTTCGTCATGCGTGATCCCCATGGCATCCGCCCCTGCCACATGCTGGTCACCGAGGATGTCATCGCCTTCGCGTCCGAGCGAGTGCCCCTGATGACTGTTTTCGAAGCCTCCGCCGACCAGGTCAAGGCCGTGGACCCGGGTTCCATCATCACGATCAAGTCGGACGGCACCTTCAGCGACGTTGAGTTCGCGCCACCAAGGTCCTTCACGCCCTGCTCGTTCGAGCGGATCTACTTCTCCCGCGGCAATGACCCCCAGATCTACCGGGAACGCAAGGCCATGGGGGCGGCTCTGGTTCCGCAGGTCGTCGAGTCCATCGGCGGTTCCTTCGACAAGGCCGTTTTCTCCTTCGTGCCGAACACGGCCGAGACCGCCTACTACGGACTGATGGACGGACTGCGTCTCTATCGCCGCCAGGAGGTCCGTTCTGAAATCCTGAAGTCCGTCGCCAGCGGAGATCTCACGCCTGAAAAGCTGGACGACCTGATCCTGCGGAACTGGCCGCGTGGCGAAAAGCTCGCCCACAAGGACATCAAGATGCGGACCTTCATTTCCCAGGAAAAGGGTCGCGACACCCTGGTTTCGCACGTCTATGATATCACCTACGGTCTTGTCCGTCCGGACGACGTCCTCGTGGCACTGGACGACTCGATCGTCCGCGGCACCACGCTGAAAAAGTCGATTCTCAAGATCCTCGCCCGCACCTCGCCGCGGAAGATCGTCGTCTGTTCCACTGCGCCCCAGATCCGTTATCCGGATTGTTATGGCATCGACATGTCTGAAATGGGCAAGTTCATCGCCTTCCAGGCCGCCGTTTCCCTGCATCGCAAGGCGGGCAGGCAGTCGCTGCTCGATCGGGTGTATGAGGAATGCCGCGAGGAGATGAAGAAGCCTGCCGCCGAGCGCGGCAACCGGGTCAAGGGCATCTACGAGGACTTCACCGATGAGGAGGTTTCCGCCGAAGTCAGCCGCATGGTCTGTCCGGAGGAGATCGAATGGCACGGCGAGGTTGATGTCATCTTCCAAACGATCGAAAACCTCCGCGCCTCGATCAAGGGCAACTGCGGTGACTGGTATTTCACCGGCGATTACCCGACACCCGGCGGCTACGCCATGGTGAACAGCGCCTACATCCGTTGGTATGAAGGCGTGGGTGGCCGGAGCTACGATCTGCCGCTCTAACAGAATGGACCGCGAACTTCAGTTCGCTTGGGATCGGAGAACCCGGCGAACTCAAGTCCGCGGTCCAACTTCACATCGCCGTTCTTGGGGGGGGCGGGTCTTCTCGAAGTCGTGGAGGAACGCCGTTTGCTCAGACCTGGCGGCACGTCCCTTCAGATTCGGGCCTCGAATGAATGGAGATTGCGGGCAGACCTCACCGCAAACTCTCCCTCTTGTCTTCATTCGGGAAAGGGGGTAACTTGACCCCATGGCAGAAGAGCCCGCAAAACGAGTCGATTTTGAATCCAACCCACTCGCGCAGGCGATCCTTCGTGAAGGATTGGCGATTCAGGATCGCTTTGCCGCCGAACCGATTTATGCCAAAACTGGAAAGGGATACTTGAAAAGTGTAGGCGTGTCGGAGATCGCGGAAGCCAGAGAATCAAAGAAAAATCCTCGTTGATGAATTCGTCTCTCCATCGAAGGTGGCTGAAGGAGATTCCCTGGGAGCTTGTTGTTTGGCAAAATCAGAGGCTCTGTGCCGCCAAGCACGCCCATCATGGCCCCACTTCTGATGGTCATGCGGGGACGAAGGCACTTTGGGAGTCCAGGAACTTGGACCTGATGCGACTTGATGAAGTGGTTGAGCTTTGCCGGCAGTGTCATCGGATGGCTCCATTCACCAATTTCAACGGAAACACCTTCGCTGCCATCGCCCGCGCCTTGATCGATGGGCTTGAAACCTCCACTCAGTCACTCGCCATCGCCCGCAGCCTCGCCGGCCACATCGTGGCGGGTGTCGCCAGCGACGAGGAGGTTGAGGCGTTCCGGAAATTCTGTGATGGGCTCGATTGATTCCGTTGTCATCCATTCTCGCCAACGCTGCATTTGCCGCTAGATTCGCCCGCGAATGGGACAAGCCAAGAAACGACAGGGGACCGATGCGGAGTCACCCAAAGCGATCCGATGGATCTGGTGGCTGATGCCTGTGACGGCGGTGGCCGTGACCGCCATTTTCATGATCAGCCGTCAATCGAAGCCGATTGCCGTGCCGCTTGCATCAATCGAGGCTCTCGCTCCGATCCTGCTGCCTGAGGACCAGGTTCACGCAGGCTACGCCGGATCGGAAAGCTGCAAGGCCTGCCACGCGGCGGAGTTCGAGAAATGGAAGACCTCCAATCATCATTTCGCGGAGCGGCAAGTGGTCGAGGGCATGGATCACGCGGCTTTTGCTCCGGGTCGGACGATTTCCCACGGCACCCAGACCTCCGAGGCGAAGCTTGATGAAAAGGGCCTGGCCCAGTTGGTCACGACCGGACTTGGCAATGTCAAACAGCCCTACACGATCCGCCGGGTGATTGGACATGATCCCTTGCGGCAGTTCCTTGTGGATGGTCCAGGCAGCCGGATGCAGACACTGGAGCTGGCCTTCGATCCCCACAAGTCCGAGTGGTTCAATGTTTATGGAAAGGAGGACCGCCAGCCCGGCGAGTGGGGCCACTGGACCGGTCGCGGCATGAACTGGAACGCCCAATGTGCCAGTTGCCACAACACGCGGGTCCGTAAAAACTATGACTCCAGTAGTGACAGCTACCGCACCACGATGGTGGAGCAGAGCATCGGCTGCGAGTCCTGCCACGGCCCGATGAAGGAACACGTCGATTGGCAGGGGAAAAAGCCCGCCGTGGGGACGAAGGATCCGACGGTGAAGAAGCAGACCAAGGAACAGATGCTCGCCACCTGTGGAGCCTGTCATGCGCGTCGCGGTGAGCTTTCCGGCGATCTGGTTCCGGGCGATTCCTTCTACGATCACTTCACGCTCAGCATTCCGGATGGCAGCGACCTTTTCTATCCCGACGGCCAGATCCACGAGGAGGACTATGAACTCACCGCCTTCATGGGCAGCAAGATGCATGCGGCCGGGGTGAGCTGCGAGGACTGCCACGATCCTCACACCGGCAAGCGGCTCGCCGAAGGCAACGCCCTCTGCATGCGCTGTCACTCCGGCACTCCGCAGCCGGGGATTTCAAAGCCCGCTCCTGCGATCAATCCCATCACCCACAGCCATCACGGTGATGCCAGCCCGGGAAATCTCTGCATCTCCTGCCACATGCCGGTCACGACCTACATGCAGCGCCACCCGCGACATGATCATGGCTTCACCATTCCCGACCCCAAACTCACCAAGGATCACGGCATCCCGAATGCCTGCAACCGCTGCCACAGCGACAAGGACGCGGCCTGGGCGCAGCAATCGGTTGAGGCCTGGTATGGTGCGAAGATGGAGCGACCCACCCGCGCGAGAGCCACGCTGTTTGCGAAAGCCCGCACCGGCCGACCTGAGGCCCGCGAGGGCCTGATTGCCTTCCTCAGGCAGCCCGACGAACCGCTCTGGCAGGCCTCCGCCTCGTTGCTGTTAGGTTCCTGGGCGGATGATGAGGCGGCCTCGGGCGCTCTCGTTTCCCAGCTCAAGCATCCGCACCCGATGGTCCGCGAGGCGGCGGTCCGGTCCCTAGGGCCGGTTTCGGAGCGGTTTGAAAAAGTGCTGAAGCCGCTGCTCGATGACCCTTCGCGGAACGTGCGGGTCGCCGCTGCGTGGGCGATGGTGGCGACGGTCGATCCCGACTCGAAGGCTGGAAAGGAACTTCTCCACATGCTTTCCCTCAGCGCCGATCAGCCGACCGGACAGATGCAGCTCGGCCAGTATGAGTTCTCACGTGGCAACACCGCCGAGGCCATCGCGCATTTCCGTAGGGCCGTCGAATGGGACTCGGGCTCGCCGCCTTTTCACCACGATCTCGCCATCGCCTTGAGTTCGACAGGAGACAGCTCCGGCGCGATTCGTGAACTCCAGGCCGCCATCAAGCTCGCCCCTGAGAACGCCGAGTATCATTACAAGCTCGCCCTCGCCTGGAACGAGGCGGGTTCCCTGCCGAATGCCATCGCCGCACTGGAAACAACCGTGAAGCTCGATCCCGGGATGCCCCGCGCCTGGTTCAACCTCGCCGCCGCCTACTCAAGAAACGGCAATCGTGCCAACGCGATGCAGGCCGCCCAGCAAGCCGCTGCCCTCAATCCCACCGACCCGGAAGTCATGCAGTTGCTCCAGTCGCTGAGGCGCTGAGTTCGTGGTTCTGCCATCTGGCGGCTATGAAGAACCTCCAGATGGCAGAGGCGATGACCGAAGATCACTTCGCCGCGCCTCTTTTGCTTGGCTGTCAAGGATCGTAAGCGTAGCCTGCGACCGTGGTCGCCACCATGGATGGCAGTCAAGGCGCAGGGATTGTTAGAATCATGACCGAAGAACTGCAACTCCTGCGAGACGTCGTGGGCCGTTTGGATGCGGCGGGGATCGAGTACATGCTCACAGGTTCCGTCGCGCTGAACTGCTATGCCCAGCCGCGCATGACACGTGACATCGATCTGGTGGTCGCGTTTCATTTGAAGGACGCGGAGCACATCCAGGAGATTCTCGGACAGGACTTTTACGTCTCGGAGCATGCGGCGCGGGAAGCAGTTGCCCACCAGGGCAGCTTCAACGCCATCCACCAGACCACCCTCATCAAGGTGGATTTCATGGTGCGGAAGCAGGAAGACTATCGGCTGCATGAGTTCGCCCGACGGCAGCGGTTGAAGCTATCGGACTTCGAGGTCTGGGTGGTGAGCAAGGAGGATCTCATCCTCTCTAAGCTCCACTGGGCATTGGAGTCCCGGTCCGAACGACAGCTCTCGGACGTGGAGAACCTGATTGCGACCGGTTGCGATACCTGCTACCTAAGGACATGGTCAGCCGCATTGAACCTGACAGATACGCTGACACGGGTTTTGCCGTGAAGGACACGGCGCCGGAGATCAACGCCATGATCTTCGCCGCGATGATGCGCAAGACCCCGCAGGAGCGCTTGCTCATGGGATTCGACATGATGGCAACGGCCCGCGAAATGGTTTGGAGCGGCGTGGGTTCCCAAGGAACCGAAGCGGAAAGACGCAGCCTGTTTTTCCGACGCTTTCACGGGACGGAAGCGCCTTGGGAAACCAAGGCCTGACTTCGCCAGAATCCAACCAGTGGAGATGGATCGTCTCATCCTCCGGAACGAAAGTCCGACCTCGGCAACTGCTGCGCATTCCCATCGACCCACTTTCGGCTCTTGCATCCAGCTCGTCGGCATGACCGTGGCAATCTAGGACATGACGCTATGAGAAGTCCTGAAACCCGAGTGATCGGTTTGCGATGATCCCGATTGAAAAAAGCGTGCCGCTTGGCCTCATTCCGTGCCTTGATGGTGGCCGCATGAAAACCTATCTCGTCATGACCGTCCTCGGGCCCGACCGTCCCGGCCTTGTCCGAGCCCTTTCCTCAAAGATCGCCGACCTCGGTGGCAACTGGCTTGAAAGCCGGATGGCGCGTCTGGCGGGTCAGTTCGCGGGCATCCTGCGGGTGGAGTGCGCCGAAGCGGATGCCGACCGGATCATTGACGAGCTCAAGGGCTTCGAGGCGGAAGGGCTCTCCGTCATCGCCGTGCGCGAAAAGGCCACCGACTCCCCAGCCCTGCGGACCCTCACCATCGACATCGTCGGCAATGACCGTCCCGGCATCGTCAGGCAACTCGCGGCCGCCATCGCGGGTGCGGGTGGCAACGTCGAGGAACTCGTCACCGGTCTGGAAAGCGCCGCAATGAGCGGTCAGCCGCTGTTCCGCGCGCATGGAGAAATCTCACTGCCTGAGGGTGCGGATGAGGCGGCGCTGGTGGTGGCGATTGAGAAGCTGGGGACGGATCTTTCGGTGGACGTGAGATAGAAACGTCGAAATTCTCAAGCCGAACGAAGTGCTTCCCGAACGGACTGCGGATGGGTAGCGGCGATTTTCAGGAGGGTCTTGGCTGCACCGCTTGGGCTGCTGGTGTGTTGCTCCCATTTGTGAAGGGTGCGGACGCTCACGCCGATGAGCTGGGCAAACTGGGTCTGGCTGAAGCCCATGGCCTTGCGAATAGCGGCAGGATCGGGGTCGCTGGAATGGATGGGAGGCTCAGGCAGCGTCTGGGCTTTCCCGGTGAGGTAGGTGACAAGATCTTCCGCGATGTCCTTGAGCTGGGGGATGACCTCCTCGGGCGTGTTGCCATGGCAGCACTCACCCACAAGCCCGGTAATGGAACCGACAAAAACCTGATCCTCATCACTCCACCTCACGCTGAGAGGATAGTTCCGTGCGAGGCGGGTGGCTTCTTTGGCGGAGATCTTTTTCATGACTTGGACTCGTTGATCTTTTCGGCAATGTGACGTTCCAGATAAGCCTTGGCATCGTCGCCGTCGCGTCCTGGAATGATGGCAGGGATTTTCACTGCTGGGTGGGTGAACTTCCGGTGACTCCCCTTGCCTCCTTGCACGAGGACGAATCCCGCTTTCCGAAGGTCTCTGAGGAGGTCACGGATTTTCCGGGGCACCTGCAAGACCCTACCCATTTTGGGCAGAGCTGCAACTTCAATCAACGTCACGCCGCTTGGGAATGCGGATTGAATTCATGCCTATCCTGATTTTTGCCACGCGCAACGCCGCGATCGATGTCGTCGGCGATCACCGCCCCGACATCATCAAGCAGCTTCCGTCACGGGTGCGGGTGGCAACGTCGATTGCGGAGCAATCTTCAATGATCATGATTCGTCACGCTCGAAGACAAGTGCCTGTGGTGCGCCGGGCGGGGAAATAGCGATCACTTTCCATCCCTTGCTGCCCTTTGCGGTAATGGCTGGCATGTGTTCCGAGCTGAGCTTCAATTCATCCTGTTGGTCTGTCGATTCAACCGTGAGAGGGATAACATTCTGACCAAGAACAAGGGAAGCACTACCATCCTTGGCAAGAGTGAGTTTCATGCTCTTGAACCGCTCGATCTGCTCGGCCCTCTTTTCAGGAGGAACACCTTGTAGCCCGCTTTCGACATTGATGTGCCACTCTCCGGTTGGGCCGTTGTAGGGCTTTGACTTGGCGATGGCTTGGAGGGCATCAAGCTGATCGGAGTCAATCTGACGCCGCACGCCTTTCAACGGGTTGCCGGAGCGGAGCGGCATGTAAATGTCAGCCCCGGAAACCGGGAATTCGAAAGGACCGGCGGGCCCCGGGTGATCAGCACCTGGCACCTGAATGATTTCCACTGCGCTCCGATCGCCACGTTGCACGAGCTTCCAGAGGATTGGATCGCCGCTCGTGGGCCCACCTCCCATGAACCCGGACCCATCGGGTTCCAACACCACATCGAGAGGACCCATTTTCATGTCGAATTCCCATCTGCCGACATAGCGCAAGGCTCCTGTTCCTGGACGGCCCTCACGGAATGGCTTCAGTTCGTCCTCATAGCGCTTGCCCACGCCCAACGCATCCAGCACCGCGAAGAACATGTTCTTCCTGGCAATCTGCTCCATTGTGAGATCCGCTCTGGTGCCACTGCCCTTGCTAATCGCAGGCACCCCTGCGGCCACAAGCAGCCGCACTGCTCCAGCGTGGGAGTTGATCACTGCCAATTCCAGATCGCTTGGCTCGGGCTTGACTCCCGCAGTCAGCAATTCCTTCAGCATCGCGTTGTTTCCCTTATCTGCGCAATAGGTGAGTGAACGGCGTCCAAGCGAATTGATGAAATCCGGATAATGTTCTTTGAAAACAGCCACCTTGGCGGGATGGATGAATGCAGGGAGGTGGATATCGATTCCGTATTCGATCAACACCAGATCACAGGGAGTTATCTCCCCATTAGTCGTGACCGAAAGCAGATTGGAGATGGGTTCCCATGCCCCTTTCTTCGCATTCTCCGTCGTGGTGAAGCTGGCATCCCTCCTTCGATCCACGGGCCGCAGCATCGCCTTCAAGGCGGCGGTATCACCTGCCTTTATCGCCGCTCTTAAGGCATCGCCCACAAAGGGGTCTTTCCGTCTCGCTTGTTCCTCTTCCTGAGCCTGCCTCTGGGACTGATCTGCCTGCTGCATTGGAGGGTGAGCCTCGTCGATTCCGAAAGCCGACAATGAGCCAGAGATCCCCAGTAGCAGAACCAACCTTGCAGACATGTGTCGAGGGTCTCCGACCTGCGCATTGGAGTCAATGTTCCGTGTTGCCCTCCCGAGTCTATTGGCCGGAAACCATTGTTTGAAGCGCTCACGCTTCTTTGTCCTCGGAGCTGTAAGCTCCGGAGACGGCCTGGAGCTGGCCTACTTCGCTAAAGCTACGAAGGCCTGGGGATGCTCCAGCCACGGTTAGAACTTCAGGAACGTCTCCAGGATCCTTTTGCCATCCTGCGTGAGGATCGACTCGGGGTGGAACTGGACTCCGTGGACGGGGAATTCCTTGTGGCGCAGGCCCATGATTTCGCCTTCCTCGGTCCAGGCGGTGATGGCCAGGCAGTCGGGGAGGGTTTCGCGCTTCACGATGAGGGAATGATAGCGCGTGGCCTCGAAGGGATTTGCAAGTCCGGCAAAGACGCTCTCGCTGTTGTGGAAAATCGGCGAGGTCTTGCCGTGCATCAGGCGTGGGGCGCGGATGACGTCGCCACCATACACCTGGCCGATGGCCTGATGACCGAGACAGACCCCGAGGATCGGAGTCGTGCTGCCCATCGCCTTGATCAGGTCGCAGGAAATCCCTGCCTCGTTCGGCGTGCAGGGCCCCGGTGAAATGCAGATGCGCTCCGGCTTGAGGGCCTTCACGTCCTCCACCGTCAGCGCGTCATTGCGGACGATCTTCATCTCCGCCCCAAGCTCGCCGAAGTACTGGACGAGGTTGTAGGTGAAGGAGTCGTAGTTATCGATGATCAAGAGCATGCTGGAGAATGGTTAGAGGTTATTGGTTAGAGGTTATTGGTGGATGCCACGCGAATTCCATTCTTCATATTCCTAATAACAAATAACTTTTAACCATTAACTCTCCAACGTCCTCGCCAGCGCGATCGCTCGGAGCATGCCTTTGGCCTTGTTGAGGGTTTCCTCGTATTCGTAGGTCGGATTGGAGTCGGCGACGACCCCGGCTCCGGCTTGGACGTAGGCGTTGCCGTCCTTGAGGAGGCAGGTGCGGAGGGTGATGCAGGAATCGTGGCCACCGTCGAAGCCGAAGTAGCCGACCGCGCCAGCGTAGGCGCAGCGCTTGCTCTTTTCGAGTTCGTTGATGACCTGCATCGCCCGGATCTTCGGGGCGCCGCTGACGGTGCCGGCAGGAAACGTGGCGCGCAGGACGTCGTAGGCGCTGTGGCTTTCATCCAGCGTGCCGGTGACGTTCGAGACGATGTGCATGACGTGGCTGTAACGCTCGACGATCATGAAGTCATCGACCTTCACGCTGCCGTGCTTGGCGATGCGGCCGACGTCGTTGCGGGCGAGATCGACGAGCATGAGGTGCTCGGCGCGTTCCTTGGGATCGGCCAGAAGATCGGCCGCGAGGGCGTCGTCCTCTTCGATGGTTTTTCCCCTCCAACGCGTGCCGGCGATCGGGCGGATGTCGATGCGACCGCCGATCGAGCGGACGTGGACTTCCGGCGAGCTGCCGACGAGTGCGAACTCGCCGAGTTCGAGGATGAACATGTAGGGCGAGGGATTCACATGCCGCAGGGCGCGGTAGAGGTCGACCGGCGAGCGATGAAACGGCGTGGAAAAACGCTGGCTTGGGACGAACTGGAAGATGTCACCGGCGGCGATGTATTCCTTTCCGGCGAGCACCATGGCCTCGTATTCCGCCTGCGTGGTGTTGCTCTGGGCATCGACCGCTTCGATGGGTCGGAGGCCATTCAAAGCCGACACATGCAGCGGGCGGTTGAGCATTTCCACGATCGCGGCGATGCGGCCACGGGCGTCGGTGTAGGCTTCCTCAAGGCTGGAATGTTCGGCGGGAAAGGCGTTTGCGACAATCTGGAGGCGGTGCAGCTTTTGGTCGAAGACGATGATCGTGTCCGCGAGCATGAATACGGCGTCGGGGATGCCGAGTTCGTCTTTTGGAGCAGGGCCAATGGTTGGCTCGAACTGCCGGACGGCATCGTAGGACATGTAGCCGAGCAGTCCCCCGCAGAAGGGCGGGAGATTGCCGTGGCGGACCGGCTTGAAGGGGGCCATTTCGCGCTCCAGCGCGGCGAGCACGTCGTCCTCGGCGGTGAAGCTGCGGGTGGCGAGTCCGGAGCGGACGGTGATTTCCTTGCCACGGGCCTCGTACACGCGGCGCGGGTTGGTGCCAAGGATCGACCATCGGCCGCTTTTGT
>JAIXPW010000166.1 GCA_027485995.1 Verrucomicrobiaceae bacterium | reverse complement strand
AGGCCGGGGCGTCCGCCGCTGGCGGGTTCGTGAACGTCGAACTGGAACAACAGATGGCAGGGGGGCAGGGCCATGCGCTCGATCTCGCCGACGTTCCAAGCGGAGACGATGTGGCGTCGCGAGTGGGGATTCCCCTTCAGTCCGTCGATGAGGAGTTTGATCTGATCGATCACTCGGCCGTCGTCGGTGGTCCAGGCGCGCCATTGCTTTCCATAAACGGGGCCGAGGTCGCCGTTCTCATCGGCCCACTCGTCCCAGATGGTGACTCCGTTTTCCTTGAGGTAGGCTGTGTTGGTCGCGCCCTTCAGAAACCAAAGCAGCTCGTGGATGATCGAGCGGAGATGGAGCTTCTTTGTCGTCAGGCAGGGGAAGCCTTCACGCAGATCATAGCGGGCCTGACGTCCGAAGACCGAGAGCGTTCCGGTGCCGGTGCGGTCGGATCGCGATTCGCCGTGCGCCAGCACGTCGCGGAGGAGGTCATGGTATTGGCGCATGGGGGAAGACTTTAGAATCCTGAGGCAAGAATCAAGAGTCAGTCTCCAGCCCCTGGAGAGCGCCGGAGGTTTTTCTTCTGTGAAAGAATCCGCTTGTCGGCCACCGATTGCTGCTTCGAACGTCGCGAGCGGCGGCGCTTCTGGCGGCGGGTCTTTTCCATTTCCTGCTGGCGGGCGGAGGCCTTGCCGAGGCGGATCTCGTCGAGCTTGTCGCAGAGTTCGCGTCGGGCCTGGTAACGGTTGAGCTCGCGCGAACGATTGGCCTGGCACTTGATCTCAAGGCCGCTGGGCTCGTGCTTCAGGTAAACGCAGGACGAGGTCTTGTTGATCTTCTGGCCACCGGACCCGGAGCCAAGGATGAACTTTTCGACAAGGTCGGCCTCCGCGATGCCGAGGGCGGCCATGCGTTTCTCCAGAAGAGCCTGCTTGTCCGGACCGATCACGTGGAGTGGACGCGTTGGGTGTAGGCGAGCGAGGCGTGGCGGACGATGGACGCGACATCCCCCTCGGGTCTCGCAAAGGGCGGCACGAACCATGGGTAGCTGCCGATCAGGTCGGTCACCACGGCAACCTCGCCATCGCAGTTTCCATTTCCACAGCCGATGCCGATCGTTGGAACGGAGATCGCGGCGGTCAATGAGGCGGCTGTTAGAGGCACGACGCTCTCGAGGACGATCGCGAACACCCCCGCCTCGATGAGGGCCAGCGCACCTTCCAGAAGAGCCGCACTTTGCTCGGGGGTCTTGCCTTTCTTGTGATAGCCACCTTCTTCAAGCACCCGCTGCGGAAGCATGCCGAGATGGCCGCAGACGGGAATGCCTGCGGAGGTGATGGCGCGGACCTTTTCCGCCTGGCGGGTGCCGCCTTCGAGCTTCACGGCTTCGGCCCCGGCCTCGACGAGCAAGCGGGCATTGGCCAGCGCCTGTTCCGGAGTGTCGTAGCTGTGGATCGGAAGGTCGGCGACGACGAGGGCCTTGGTCTTCGCCCGCGCGACCGCCGCCGTGTGGTGCAGCATGTGGGCGAGCGTGACGTGGGTGGTGTCTGGAAAGCCAAGCACCACCATGCCGAGTGAATCTCCGACGAGAAGGAGATCGACCCCGGATTCATCGAGCAGGCGCGCGGTCGGGTAATCGTAAGCCGTGAGGGCTGCGATGGGCTTGACGCCTTTTCGGGTGAGGAGGGCGGCGGATTTTTCAGGGCCGGTCATCGGGTGCTGGATGGAGGAAGTTACCACGCGGCTTGCACCAAGGACAGCGGGGCTTCCGTGGAATCGAGATGGGCCAGATGCTCCTGGATCGTGACATCGTCTCGGGGCAGCACCAGCTCCGGACGGATCCAGGCAAGCGGCTCCAGCACGAAACGACGCGAGGTGAGGCGGGGGTGGGGGAGTTCCAGGATCCCCGCGTCGAGCCGCAGGTCGCCGAAGTAGAGGATGTCGAGGTCGATCACCCGAGGGGCGTTGGGCAGCGGTTGCGGCGTGCGTCCGAGCTTGAACTCGATCGCCTGGGTGAAATCCAGCAGATCAAATGGCCCGCCATAGAAAGCGATCTCGATGACCGTGTTGTAGAAATCAGAAGAGTCCGGAGGGCAATCCACCGGTTCCGTCTGATAGATCGGGGCTTGAAGGAAAAGGGCGTCCGGAATGGCGATGCCTTTCAGCAGATCGCGCGCCGCCTGAAGGTTCGCGAGCCTGGACCCGAGATTCGATCCCAAGGCGATGCCGGCCCGGTAGATGGAGGATTGCGAGGAGTCGGGCACCGAATGGCGGGGCGGGAGTTACTTCAACCCAAGGACGTCCTGCATGTCGTAAACGCCCGGCTGCTGGCTGGCGAGCCAGACCGAGGCGCGAACGGCACCGGCCGCGAAGGTGAGTCGAGAGCTGGCCTTGTGGGTGAGTTCCACCCGTTCGCCATCGGCGGCGAAAAGCACGGTGTGATCGCCGACGACGTCTCCGCCACGGAGGGTGTGCATGCCGATCTCACGCGGCTTGCGCGGACCGATGTTGCCGAAGCGGCCATGGGCGATGTCGTCCTCGTAAGACGTGCCGGTTTCCTCGTTGAGGATTTCCAGCAGACGCCGCGCAGTGCCGGACGGAGCATCGATCTTGTGCTTGTGGTGCATTTCCGTGACCTCGATGTCGAAGCGGTCCTGCTTGAGGATCTGCGCGGCCTTGCGGGTCAGCCAGAAAAGGGTGTTCACGCCGACCGAGAAGTT
>JAIXPW010000220.1 GCA_027485995.1 Verrucomicrobiaceae bacterium | reverse complement strand
GTCTTACACGGCAAGCGCGAATGGGTCGATCACCGGAACCACCACCCAAACCGTGAACCACGGCTCAGACGCCACCACAGTGACCGCAGTTCCCAACACTGGCTACTCGTTCGTCTCATGGAGTGACGGCGTTCTAACCGCTGCCCGCACCGACACCAATCTTCAGGCGAACCTCGGCGTCACTGCGACCTTCGCCATCAACCAATACAGCGTGTCTTACACGGCAAGCGCGAATGGGTCGATCACCGGAACCACCACCCAAACCGTGAACCACGGCTCAGACGCCACCACAGTGACCGCAGTTCCCAACACCGGCTACTCCTTCGTCTCGTGGAGCGACGGCGTTCTAACTGCTGCACGCACCGACACCAACCTTCAGGCGAACCTCGGCGTCACCGCCACCTTCGCGATGGCCCCATATGACTCGTGGGTCAC
This sequence comes from Verrucomicrobiaceae bacterium, assembly GCA_027485995.1. Lineage (GTDB taxonomy): Bacteria > Verrucomicrobiota > Verrucomicrobiia > Verrucomicrobiales > Akkermansiaceae > Luteolibacter. The sequence goes on along the minus strand of JAIXPW010000220.1, from coordinate 3,141 downwards.
CAACTTCCCGGACATCACGAATCCAACCGATCGCGAACCTGCTGCCGATCCTGACAAGGATGGACTCGCCAACTCGATTGAGTTCGTGACCGGAAGCGATCCTTCGAAACCTTCATCCGGCAACCCCCTGAAGACGAATGTCGGGACCACCCATGTCGTTTACCAGTTCGTCCGGGTGAAAGCAGCCGGTGAAGCCGGCTTTGTCTCGCGGATCGAACTCTCGGGCCAACTGGGGACCGCTTCATGGAATCCTGCCGACCCGGGTGCGGTCGCCATCATCGACAACGGCACCACCGAAACCGTGAGCGTCACACTTCCTCTTGTCGGCGCTGGCAAGAGGTTTGCCCGGATCAAGGTGATCGCACCATGAAGCATCCTCGATCCAAAGGCCAATCCAACTCGCACGACCGAGACCGAAGGTTTCCCAATCGGAGATTCAAGTTCACAACTCCTCGACATGAATCGTGACCTGCCGGACTGAGCCGTCCCGGGAATCCGTGGCGACCAGGACATGTGTGCCGGGAACCAGAATGGCCAATGGCTCGGGAGATCCGGCCTCAAGCTGCAGCGTGGGCGAAGACCATTGCGCGGCTGTGGGCATGCTGCTGGCGAGACGAAGCTTTCTCCCACCGGATGGCAGCTCGGGATCGAGCAGGCAGGTGGTGCCATCCGCCGGAGCGAGGATGCGCAGCGTCTCCACAGCCGGGCGCTCAGAGGCAAGGCTGAACTCGCCCTTGCGATGGTTGTGGATGCCTTGAAACCATTCAGCAAAGGTGGCATCCAGCCAGGCCAGCCCCTGGTCGGAGTAATCGGTCGAGGCTGCATAAAGCGGAAGATGAAGCGACTGACAGAGCTCTGTTCTCGCGCCGACGGTCCCAGGATTCACGCGACGACCGGTTCGTGGATCGATGACGATGAGGCTGATCGACTCCGGCTTCTCGAACCAAAGCGGAGTGATCCCGGCATGGGCGGCGACCATCGTTCGATGAAAAATTGGACCCGCTCCGGCGACTCCAGACAGGCCCTTGAGCGGTGTTTGATCGAAATTTCCCGCCCAAACTCCGACGGTGATTTCTCGGGTGAAACCGAGGCACCAGTTGTCATGAAAGTCAGAGGATGTGCCGGTCTTCACCGCGCAGCGGAAGGGCAGTTCCAGCGGACCATGTCGGCCGAACGAGGGCGCACGGGCGTCGGGATCCGAGAGGATGTCGGCGATCAACCAGGCCTCCGGCTCACCGAACACGCGATGGGGCAAGATGGACTCGTGTGGAAAAAGCGAAGCTGGAAGCTGAAGTCCGCCACGGGCGAGAGTGGCATAGGCGTTGGCGAGTTCCAACAAACGGACCGGGGCGTTGCCGATCGTGAGGCCCAGCCCATATTGCTCGGGCTTGTCTCCCAGCGTCGTGAAGCCGAGTTCCCTGAGCAGTTGATGAAGCGGCTGTGGCCCGCCGAGTTCGTTCAGTTCACGGATCGCTGGAATGTTCAACGAGCAGGCGAGGGCCGTGCGGATGGAAACCGGACCGCGATAGGTGCGGTCGTAGTTTTCAGGAAGGTTCAAGCCTTCCGGCGTGCGAAAACGGGTCGGAATGTCGGCAAGGATCGAACCGGGAAATTTTCCGCCGTTCTGAAAAGACAGCAGGTAGGTGAAGGGCTTCAGCGTGGAGCCCGGCGAGCGGGGAGCGAGGGCCCCATTGATCTGGCCACCGCGCGGATCGTTCCAGTTTCCGGAGGAGACGAGCGCGAGAATTTCCCCAGAGGCGTTGTCGATCACCACGACGGCGGCGTGATGCAGATTCGATCCGCGCAGGGCGTTGAGCTCCTCGTGGACGATCGACTCCACCTGCTGCTGGAGCTTCAGGTCAAGCGTGGTGCGCACATCCGATCCCGCCAACGCAACCGGCACCTTTTCCGCCAGCCAGGGAGCGGCCTCGTGTTCAATCAGAGGTCGAAGGTTCAGAGGCTCGGTCTGGGCTGATGAAATACGGGAAGCCTCGTAGATCGATTGTTCTGCAATCCGACCAAGCACCACGTTGCGGCGGGTGATGGAGGATTGCGGACGTTTGATGGGATTGAGGCGTGAAGGGGCCTGCGGAAGCCCGGCGAGCAAGGCGCACTCGGCCAGGGAGAGATCGGAAAGGGGCTTCTGGAAATAGAAACGAGCGGCTTCCTTCGGTCCGCGACGCAGGTTGCCATAATCGAGGCGGTTCAGATAGGCGGTGAGGATTTCCTGTTTCGACCAGGTCATTTCCAGACGCCTGGCTCCCATCAACTCAAGAACCTTGGCGCTGAGCGAACGCTTCACCGGAGGTCGTGAGATCTTCACCAGTTGCTGGCTGATGGTGGAGGCGCCGGACACGACACGACCCCGCGACAAGAGATCGCGAGTGGCACGCGAGGCCGCGAAGAAATCGAAGCCGCCGTGGGAGAAGAAGCGCTTGTCCTCGGCGGCAAGAGTGCAGGCGATGAAATCAGGCGGCAGCTCGTCGAGCGCCACCGGCTGCCGACGGGTGAAGTCGGGCAAGGTCAGTCGGGTGATCGGCTCGCCATGCCGATCGAGCAGCACCGGCGAGGCATCGGGGTGTTTCAGCAGATCCTCCGGAAGAGGAATCGCGAAAGGCAGGGCGAACCAGACGATCGCCCACAGGGCCGCAAGCACGAGCGGAATGCGCACGCGCTTGCGGCGGAAGTGAGAACTGAGTTTCAAGTGTTCAGTGTTCAGTGTTCAGTGTTCAGTGTTCAGGAAGATGGGGCTGATCCCTAGCCCCTAGCCCCTCGCCCCTCGCCCCTGACCCCTGGCCCCTCGACGGATCGAAGGGCCAGGGCGGCGGATCATTTCGAGTGGAACAAGCGCGAGGCTGACAGCGCGAAGTTCTCCGGATCATACATCCACTCGACCTTGGCAGGTGGAGCCGTGGCTTCTCCGGCGACCGCGCAACGGGCGAGATAGGTCACCGTGTAGGTGCCGCTGTGCCAGACGCGATCAAGATAGAAGACGGCACGATCGCTGCGCAGTTCGCTGTGAGAGATCTGCCAGTCGCGTTCGCTGGTGGCAGGTCCGTTGGCGGCCTTCTGGCTGGCGAAGTCGCTGTTCACCGTTTCGAAGATCGCGGGAAGCGGGTCCTCGATCACGAGATAGCGGCT
>JAIXPW010000177.1 GCA_027485995.1 Verrucomicrobiaceae bacterium | reverse complement strand
GCGTGCTCGATGGTGGTGCTGAAGGGAATGATCAAGCCGGGAACATTGCTGCCATCGGGCTTGCGGAGGTTGTTGCAGTGTCGGGCCACGTCGGGATCGCTGAGCAGATTTGGCCGGATGGTTTGCTCCAAGCTTTGCTGCCAGGCATCATCATCCTCCGATGAGGCGGCATCCGTGGTGATGCGGTACAATTCGTGCCGGAGGCTGAAGAGGGTGCCGTAGGGATCCGGGTTGTTGATTCCGAGCCTGCCCTCTGCGACGGAGAAATCCGCCGTCATCTTGGCGAGGTTTCCAGCAAGGCCGCTGTCGCCCAGCGTGCTGGTGGTGGCCTGCGGCGTGCCACCCGTAAGGTCACCGAGGGCCCGGGATGAGACGATGCCGGAGATGACTGCTTGTCCCGCGGGTGTGCCGAGCAGTCCGGTTTCATAGTCATAACTCTTCGCGGCCAGATAGGTGTAGCGTCCGGCGAGGTCGAAGAGCGTCCGGTACTGTTCCAAAGCCTCGTTGCGGAAGGTGCGGAAGGTGAGGTCGCGGGTGCGGTAGCCACTGATGACAGCGGCGGCACGCTGGCGGTAGCTCTCGCGTTCTTGAAGGATGGAATCGCCTGCGGCGATGAGATTCGATGCCTGCTGGGTGGCCGTCTGCAGGCTGGTTGCCAGCTTGTGCATGTTGAAGTGCTGGCCCACCAATTCCGAGTAGAGGAGCTGGAGTTCGTAGAGTGATTGCGCCTCTTCCTGGGTGAAACCGATTTCCATCAGATAGCCTTCCAACTCCATTTCGACACCCGCAATGCTGGCAGTGAGCAGTTTACCATCTGCTCTCGCGGAAATACCGCCAATGGTAAAAGTCGAGCCAATGGTATGACCGACACCTCTGATGAAACTTCGACCCGGGGCGGTTAAATCACCTCCAACAGAAGTGCCCACTACGAAGTTTTGCGGCAAGCTTTCCGCATAAATCGCTGACATTTCCTGAATGAACTTACCTGTCCAATCTAGCGATTCAGCGATTTCGCCGAGCACAGCGGCAGCAGATTGGATGGCATCAATGTTGCGTGTGGTTTCGGCTTGGCGGCTAAGGGACTTTACATGGCTGGCGACAAGGTCTCTTGCCAATGTCGCTTCTCGTGCGAAGCGTTTCTCCATCACTTGTAGCTGAAAGTTCGCCTCCAGCATCTCGGTGCGGGCGACTTCGATGTCCATCAGCGCATTCTGAAGAGAACCAGTCTGACTCCGACGACCCAAAGAACCATTCGGCGCGATGGTCTGGGCATATTGCGCCCACTGGTTGGGGGCGATGCTGTAGGTCTTGGTCACCACCTGTGTTCCGGACGCGCTGCTATCGTATAGATCCTTTATTTCGCCTGCGGATAGTGCTCCGAATTCCGGCACCACCTTCGGCACATTGAGGCTCACGGTGGTGGCAGGACCGGAGAGATTCACCAAGTCGCTTGGGCGGTCGATGATAAACCAGTTCTGTAAGTCTGGGCCGGTGTAACCCTGCGGGAAATTCTTCCCCGCACCGATTTCCCCGGCATAGGGCGTGCCGTAGATTTCGACAAGCTTGCCTTCAAAAGCATCTTCCTGATCGACGATGGCGGTGTTTTGATCGGTGACTTGGTTCTCCTGATTGCGCAGAAGCCGGGTCATCTTGGCGGCTTGGTCGAAGCTGCCCTTGGCGTTTAAAACCGAGCGCAGCGCACGTCCATAAATCTGCTCGTAGTGGGACTGGCCATTCTGCATCTCGGCGGGGGAGATATCGAAAGCGATGGCCCCCGGGCTGAGGCCGAGCGGATTGAGATGGGCGTTTGCGTTGTCCAGACTGGTTTGGAAACTGTCCGCTGCGGTGACGAGTTCGTTCAACTCTGGCACGGTGGTGCGATCAATTTTTTGCACGCCGGTATGGGCAGAGTCCTGATCCAGCAGCATGGCGTTTCCAGTGACCCAGTGGAAGAAGCTGCCCTGGGCGCTGCGGGAGACTGTTTCATCAAGACCCCAGGCGCGCGCGCCATCGCTGTCGCGCAGGTGCTGCCAGCCCAGGGAGGGATCGTCGCGGTAAACCTGGCGATGCGTGAGGCTGACGATCTCCCTGGCCGTGCGGGCAAGATTGGCGGCAGAGGCTGCGAACTTCCGCTCGTCCTTGTAATCAATCAGCACAGCTTGGCCCAGAATGGTGACAGCCTCCGAGCGGGGCACCCAAGTGAATTGAGGGTGGGTGAGCAGTTTGTAGTAACCGGAGAGGGCAGTGAGGTAATGGCCGTAGGCATCGCCATGGCCCTGTGGGAACATCCGTTGGGCATCGGCGGCATCGAGAATGCCATTGGCAGTGGCGCTGCCGGTTTTCTCCTTGATGTTGTAATTCACGGCATACAACACCTCCCCGCTGTTGATACCGCGGGTGTAGTTCCAATACAGGCGGTTGTAGGCCGGGGCGATGCCTGTGCCTGGACTGGCACTGTTGTCCCGTCCGCGCAACAGAGCCAACTCCTCGTCGAGAGAACTCGCCACTTGAGCCTCGAAGCTGAAGCGGCTGGTGTTCACCTCGGTGACGGTGGTCTGGTCGTCGATGGAGATGGTGGGATTGGCCGCATCCGCGTAAGCCTCGTTGCCGAGCACGGTGTAGAGATCGTTCAAGTATCCGGCGGCTAGGATCAGCGCATCATTCGACGGGGCGAAGTCGATGCCGGAGCCGATGGTGAAACTTTTGCCCCGGTTCAGGATGGTCTCATAGATTTCGATGAGTCCGGCGTCGTTGATGTTTTCAAGATTGAGGGCGATGTCGCCCTCCCAACGGGTGCCTGCCTGGGTGAGAACAGAAACGTCCGTGTTGAGTGAATTGTTATAGAGATCCTCCATCCGTTGATTGAATGGGGTGATCTTGGCCAGCACGCGCTTGATCCAACCCTCGACGAGCTTGGGCGTCATCCACTCGGACCAGCCCGCATCATCCGCCTGGCCGGAAACGATTTTGCGGTAGGACATGGTGAAATAGGTGTCCGCCATGATCACGGCGGGTGTGCTGATGGCGGCTCTGGGCGAGCCACCGACGAGGATGCTGCCCGGCCATGTGCCGTTGGGCTTCAGCCAGGTGGAGGTGCTGGCAGTGGTGTTGATGGTGTCGCTTGTTGAGTTGGCTGAGCCAACCGGGATGGCGGGTGTTGCACCGTTGTCCGGGTAGGCGTAGCGCCATTGAAACTCGAAATTCTCGGGCTGAGCGCCGTAATCGCCGCTGTGGCGGAGCACCACCTGCTCATCCAATGGATTGCTGCTTGGGATCACCTTGAGGTCACCTTTGTAGAGCGTGGGGCTGACCTTGAGGATCTGCATGACCACCGGGTCGCCCTCATCGGTGAAAACATTGCCATTTCCAAAGACGAGCGTGACATAGCCGCTGCCCGCGCCGGTGGAGCTGAGCGCGTAGCTGTCCACGGCGGTGTCAGGGTTGCTGACCTCGCTGATTTCACGAAGGGCAATGGGCTTATTCAGACTGGTGTCGATGGCCAAAAGATTCGGAGGCGGAGAAACAGTGATGGTGGGCGGATTGGCGGAATTGTAGCCCAACCCTGGATTGGTAATTGTGACGCCAGTAACGATTCCATTGGCTACGATGGCCGTGGCGGTGGCCCTGACTCCGCCTCCCGCTGGCGGGGAGATGGTGATGGTAGGAGGGATGCTGCTGTAGCCGGAGCCGGGTGAAATCAGCGTGAGGCTCAGGATCTGCCCGGCCTTTTCCGGGGCGGAAATAGTCACCGCAGGCGCGATGGTCTGGTAGTAGCGCCCGCCGCCGTTCGTCAGCGAGATGCTCGATATGCTCCCGTTGTTGACACTGGCGGCGCCACTGGCAGCCGTGAGTTGCAGGGAAGGCGGATTTCGGGAATAGACGGCTGGGTCCAAGGTTCCACCGGCAATGGTGACGGTGGGAGTACTTTCGTAACCTGTTCCGGTATCCGTTAGCTGGACGGAACCCACCCTGTTCCCAACGCTGGCATCGAAGGCGGTGAGGATTGCTCGGGCAGTGGCTGTGCGGGCCACCGTGGGGATGATCTGCGCCGCCTTGTACTCACGCCAGGTCTCAAGCGTGGTGGCCAGTCCGCTGGTCTGGGTGCTGCCGCTCAGTTGGGAGATGGCTTTGTTCCAAAGCGGGCTGTTGATCGTATCTTCGCTCGGGCAGACGGACTGGAGTGCGATGACATCATCTTCAGTGAGTGCGTTGAGGTTGAAATAGTCCTCTCCGCTGATTTCATCCACGAACTCGCCAATCAGCACGAGGCCGCCGGAGGTGCCGAGGGTCTTGTCGAAGTAAAAGCGATTCTGCAAACTGGGCGGCAGATTCTGGAAATAGGTACGCCCGGAGTAGTCGGTGGTGAGCACTGACGGTGGCAGGGAGTTCAGCCCGTTCGCCGCGCCGAGAAGATAGGTCTTGGCCCGGGTGGGGTCATGGAGGACGACAGCCTTCGGGCTTCCCGTCGCAATGGCAATCGACTGCTGGTAGAGGACCTGGGCACTGGTTTGACCGCGCACCTGGGGCAGGCCGGCCTTGGGCAGTGCGAGTGTCTCTGCGGTGTGGAGCGTTCCGAGCTGCAAGGCTTGGGCACCGAAGGCTGCCACGTCGTCCGGCCATTTCGGAAGATAGGTCACATCGGCAGCGGTGCCGGTCACTTTATCTCCGGTGGCCGCAATGAAGGGCATGATGGTGCCCACTGCGGGTTGCGGCACGGCACCTGGGACAAAGAATCCGGGCAGGCTGTAATAGTAAAAACGCATCATGAAGGTGGGCTCGCCCGCTCCATGGGGACCGCGGTAGAGCCAATGCTGGCCCTTGCGATCCTCGAAGGTGAAACGGCCGTATTCCTCAGGTGCCCCTGTCACCGGATTGTCTGTCACCCCGGCGGCTTCTTCGTTTCTCACACTGCCATCAGTTCGGAGCGGCAGCGGGAGGGCCGTGAGGGGCATGGGCGGTTGAACGGGAGTGCCTGCCGCTTTGACAAAGCGGAGGGGATAGGTCGCATTCTCTGCCACGATCCGGGCCACACGCATCGCCGGACGGCTGTTGGCATCGGTGTAGGCGATCAGGGCGTAGGGTTGTGAGGTGTAATCCGCGCCGCTGGTGATGTTCATATCCGTTCTTAGGGCATAGGCATTGCCGGTGAGCATGAGGGCGTGCTCCTCGTTCGGATTGTAGCCGATGAGCGTGGGGTCATTCTGGGCATAAATGCTCCCGGCAGCTTGGGCGGGCGTCAGGCCGGGATTCTCAATGCCCTTGCCCGAAGCAATGACAAGTTCCTGCGGGTTGGTGGGGTAGGCCACCGTGTAGCGGGCCGCCACGGCCGGCACGTAGAAGGGCTGGAACTTGTCCGATGGTGCGGGCACCTTCTTCATCCACCAGACGGTCAGACTGTTCTGGCCCGGAATGGCGTTCACCGGGATGATGCCCCCGGCGGCGGCTGCAGACACGCTAGTGGTGAATGGATTGATGTAGGCCGCCTCGCTGAAACAACGGCCTTCCGCCACGTAGCCGCCCAGTTCCAGCCCCGCAGCAGGGGGCTCAAGGCGGGTGCCTACGGTGGCAGTGGTGGAGATGCTGCCCGTAGGAGATACATCCGCGATGCCGTCAGCATTCTGGTCGTTCAGCGAATAGACAGGAGGGGTGGCGGTGAGGGGGCCACTCCCGTCGGGATCCGCCACCTCGGGGCTTCCGAGAACATCCTGGGACTGAATGTAGAGCCGCACATACCAAGGACCCTCCACGGACCCGAACTTCAACAGCGTACGATTGGTGCGGTCTGCCGATGCCGTGAAATCGACGAGCAGGCGTTGGGTCGAGTTGTCCATCTCGGCTTCACTTTCCGCCGGATCGTCCTGATAAATGACCTGTGGAATTCCGCTGGGGGCGAATTGCATCGCAGTGGCAGGACCATTGCCGGCATCGCTGACATTCACTGGCTCAAACTGGGCGATGCTGTCCGGCCAGACGAAGCGGTAATTCCGTTTCAGCTTGGGCCAGAGGATGGTCACACCGGGAGCGGATGGCGCGGCGAGAAAATGGATGGAGGCATCTTTTGGTTCGCTCCAGTAAAGCGTCACTAAGTCCGGATCCAGGTTCTCACGTTCTGCGAAGTAGCGTATGACACCGTCGGGTCGTACGTGTGTGCCATATGGCAGTGTGGAAGTGCTGTCGGAATTCAATTGAGTTTGCGGAACAAGCAAGTCGTCCTCGTTTTGGGCAGAGCCGTCACGCGGGCGCAGCTCGGTGCCGAGTAGTGCGGTAATGGTCTCCACCTCCGCCACCCGCTTGATTTCCACGATGTCCGCGCCGATGAACTGATGCACGCCATTGGTGCCCTGGTTTTCCGCCCCGAGATACTCGACGAAGAGCCGCCCCTCGGCATTGTAGGCGCGAAGAGTAGGGGGGCCATTAAGGTCGTCATACCAGACAGTGCGGTTTTCCGCATTACTGCCGATAGCTCCGGGATTCGTACCAATCGGCAGATACTCATCGACCACGTTACTGGGAAAGAAGGTATTGAACACCGGATTGACGCGCACGATGCGGCCTTGGGGAATGTAAACAGGTGTGCCATCGAAGCTCTTCTCGGTCCAGAACAGGGTGCGCACTGGCCGAGAGCTGCCGCTGGAGACGGCAAAGGTCTCGCGGCGGAATTTGTAGGTGGGTGTGACCTCGCCTGGACTGCTGGTGTCTGGAAATGCGGAGACCCAGGTGATGGTTACCCGACCAGGCTGGGTGGCGAATACCCGATTCGCGTGGGGGCTGTAGTAATAAGGCTGATAGGGGGTGACGATTCTTGACGACGCGCTGTTGATGGTTTCGTTTGCGTTGGTCTGGAGAGTGATGGAGCTCCCGCTGACGCTCGCCACGTACGAACCCAATAACCGGGCACCACTGATGAGCGAGGTCGGAACCGTGCCCGAAATGGTGACCACTTTGCTGGTGATTGAGCTACTGGCGACCATGACGCTTTCCGTCCCATAAGCCGGCGTGCTAAGTGGCCCGAGATTGCTGGTGCCCTGCGCGGTGAAGGTCTCCCCTGGCTGCAATGGTTGAGCCCGCCAGTAGCTCTGGGTCACGACGCTGCCATCCCAGCGCACCGCCGGCCGTTCGATCACATCGCCCATCAGGTAGCGTGGCACGCCGGAGGCGAAACTGTAGCCAAAGCTCGCCCGCACGAGGACCGCCGTCACCTGGCTGGCCGGAGCGGGCGTGAGCGCTCGCGGATAGCGGCCCTGCAAAACTCCCAAACTGGCTCCGTTTGTGTTGTCGGCTCCGGACGTGGCGGAGGTACTCGCCAGGCCTGAGAATTGCGGCGTGGTGACCGGCGAGCCGGACGGGGTGGTCGGCGGCTGGATCGTAACGGCGGGCGGCGTGTCGTAGCCTGATCCCGCGCTGGTGACGATGAACCCGGTGACCACATCCCCGGTGAGGATGGCGGAGGCAGTGGCGGTGACCCCTGCTGGGGGCGCGGATAGCGTGACGAGTGGCTGCGTGACATATCCTTTTCCACCGCCTCGCACGGTGATGCCATTCACTCCCCCGTTGGCGACTGTGGCGGATCCCCCGGCGCGGCGGGGATCCAGCACGTTCCTGGAACCGCTCTTGATCTCAAATTGAGCCTGCGCGGCGGCAGCCAGGAAAAAAGAGATCAGTGCGAAGAGTGGCAAGCGGTTCATGACAGTGAAGCGAGGAATCAAGTTAGTAGGATGAGGGATGAAACTGGCGGGGACCGGAGCTGGCATCTCGCGCGGCGGGCATTCCCGATTTCATCAAGTAAGAGCCGTCGGGATGACTCACGGTTCGCTGGCAGTGCTTTTGTTCACAGATATAGGGAGCACATCCGCCTTGCCTGAGGACGCGAGCAGCTTCTCAAGGGCGGCCAGTTTGGCGGTAATGGCTTGGTCTCGGCTCTCGAGGGCAGCGACTCGCTCAGACTGGGCTTCCAGTGCGACAACGCGGGCTTTCAGGGCGGCGTTCTCCCCCAGCAGGGCCTTTACCTCGCTGTCCTTTTCCCGCTTGATCTGCTGGGTGGCGGAAACATTGAGCATGGCGATGGCCTCATAATCCACTGAGCGGAAATCATCCACCTGACGGCCATAGACGAACACTTCACTGCCCTCGGGCGCGTTGAGCGTGCGGAACTTTCCTTCCTTCACCTCGGCCACCTCATGGAGGTCTTGATCTCCCTTCTTGGAAATCAAGCGCACCTTGTCACCCGGCTTGAGGTCGGTTTTGAGTTCCACCCAGCCGTCCTTGATGTCGGCTTTCTGATAGATGTCCGGAATCACATCGGTGCTCAGGCTCACCGCTTGTGGATACACCTTTTCCACTTGCTGGGCGATGACCTTCTTGTAGTTGCCTGCACCCTTCTCGATTGTGTCCTTGAGGGAATAGTTGGTGATTTCAATGCCCATCAGCGAGCCAAGGTCCAGACCACCATCGGAAAGACCTGCTATGTTTTTGATGCGACTGTCCGAAACTGCATAGTATTCGTTTGCTTTCATGGTGCCCTCGCAATAGATCGTAGGACTCCAGTTATGAAGGGCCTTGTTTCCGAGGCCGCTGCTCGCCGTATCGAAATACTTCGCGACAGTGTTGAGGACTCTGGTAGTCCCGGAGACATGCAGGGGAGCGGTATTATTGACATCAGAGTTATTCCCGATGGCAACGTTCCGAGCGAAATAGCATTTTGGTGAGTTAAAGCCCAAAATGCCATTAACCCCTCCGGAATATTCAATCCGAGCATTGTAATCGGTGGCAGCATTGTTATCCGTGGTGAAGTCGATATAAGAAGTCCCTCCCGGAACCTTAAGCTCGCACGCTTGACCAGCAAAAAGACTACTTGATATAATGTTACCCGTAGTTGTGACTATATCACCCGTAGCCTTGATGTCTCCCACGACATCGAGCTTGGACGCGGGCGTGGTGGTGCCGATGCCGACATTGCCAGTACCCGTAATGGCGAGGCGGTCTGTGTAGTTACTGATTTCCCCCTGGGTGATTAGCGTCCGGAACAGCAAACTTCCGCCAGGCCCCCAGTTAACAACTCCTCCTGAGCTGTCGTAAACAATGTGCGCCCCCCTTACATTTATGGCTCCGTTCACATCAAGAGCCTGTTTCCCTTGGAGGCTGCCACTGCCGATGACAGCGCTGCCGACCGACCTCATGCTACCATTTACAGTCACATTACTGCTGAACCAGAAGTTCGGCGCGCTGAAATCCAAGTGACTCGAGCCCGGATTCCACTGGACGCGGGCATCGTAGTCGTTGGTAGATGAAGAGAAATCCACATAAGGGGCGCCTCCGCCCGCCCTCACATCGAGCCCACGGGCAAATATGCTACCTTCGACGTCGAGTTCCGTGCTGGGGTTGCTTTTGCCGATACCGACAAACCCGCTGGCACGGTAAACATTGCCCCCACTCACACTCCAGACGCCTACATCGGAGCCCAGCTTGGCTGCGGTGACGTTGCCATTGGTGATTTCCGCCGCCTCAATGGACTGGCCAAACAGGGAGACATTGGTGGACAAGCGGGCATCTGCAAGAGTTCCTGTGTTGATGTTCACGGCACTGCTGAGGGTCTCCGCCTCCTTGGCGCGGAGGGCGAAGGCACTGCTGACGATCTGCTGGCGCGGGGTGATTTCATTGTCCGTGGTGGCGATGGTCGCGGCGGCGGCCACGGTGACACCGAGGTAGCGCGAGGTCCCATTGAAGGCATTCGACAGGATGACCGTCGGCGGCCCCTTGGCGGTCTCCGAGTAGGAGAAGGTCTGGGTGCCGTTGGTCGTGCCCTGGCCCAGGAGCACGCTGAACTCGCCATCCGCAATGGTGACGGTCTGCTGCTCGGAATAGATCAGATTGGCCACCTGCGTACTGGAAGGATGATCCCAGATCCGGAAGATGACGGTCCGGTTCACCGGTGCGCCGGTGCCCACGGGGTTGCCGGAGGAATCCAAGACCCGTCCCTGATAGCTGATGATGCTGGGGATGGTGGACGTCTGCGCCGCCGCCCAGGTGGGCAGCAAGAGGAGGGCGGCGATGAGCAGGTGACGAGGGATCTTTGTTTTCATGAATAGGCGATCAGAGGTGGTGCTTGAGAGGTTGGATCAAGGAGTGAGTGTAAGGGTGCCGAGTTCTGAGACGCGGCGGAGCTCGAAGGTGCCGCTGAGGCGAAGGCCATCACCGTTGCCGATTCCAATGCTGTCCTTGTGCAAACCTTGGATGACCTCGCTGTAGGTGCCGCCGATGACGCTGCTGCCCCAGCCTGAGGTGACGGTGCTGCCGGCGGGTGGCGCGGCGGTGAAGTTGAACGTGAGTGCGCGGGTCACGGTGTGGCTCTCCTGTCCGTCAGCGAGGGCACCGCCTTGGGCATCCTTGTTGTCGTGGTCAGGGTGAAACTGGTGGACGAAGGGATTCGTGGGATCATTGAAGAGCAGACTGATGCTGCGGGTGAGCGAGCTGCCTAAGGCGACGCTGCCCGAGCCGGAGCTGAGCACGCGGTCCAGCGGCATGTGTGCGGCGGCGAGGCGCCGGGCGTTTTCCTTGCCAGTGCTGAGCAGGGCGGACTCGTTGGTGCAGAGACCTACAGGATTTCCCGGTGAGTTGAGCGTGCCCAGGAAGACCTGGGAAAGCACCCTGGCGGTGCCGTCATCCGCCACATGGAGGATGTAGCGCAGCGGGTAGGAGCGGTCCGTGGGAGTGATGGCATCGCCCTCGGGCTTGCTTTCCACGGCTTTCACCAGTGCCTCGCCGACCCACAAGCCAGCCATGGAGGTCTTGCGGGCGCGGACTGGCACGAGGATGTCGGAGAGATTTGAGGAATCCGTCAGTCGGAGGAAAGAGGCGTAGGGGGCACCAGGGTTGGCAGCTGTCATGGCGAAGCGATCAATGCCGAAGCTCAACTCCACTGAGGCACTGGGGCCGATGGTCTCGGTATAACTGGCGCTGATGAGCGTCTCCTGCCAAGTGGCGGTGGTGCTGTTGAACGTGCGGCGGGTGAGCGACACACTGCCGGAAAGATCTTCCTGACCGGCCGGGGCGGAGCCCGAGGCTACGGGGGCGAGCGTCAGGGTCATGGCGGCGGCGGTGCGGTTGAGCACGCGCATGGTGATGACGGAGCCATTCCGGCCGAAGTCCAAGCCGTCCGCCACACTGAGGCTGACATCCAACGGCGCGTAGAAACTGTTCACCACCTCGGCGGAGAACCAGTAGGCTTGATTGGCATCCAAGCGCTCCTGTGAGGGAGAAAAAATCTGCAAGGGATTGGCGGGACCCAGATCACCGCCCACGTATTTGTAGATCTTGGTATTGGTGGCGATGGCCGCCGGAAAGGTGGCGAAGTAGTTGGAGAAAAGCGGGTAGCTGCCACTGAGGCGGCTGGGAAAGCCGAGGAAGTTCGCGCCATTCCGCACCCAGGAGGTGCTGGGAAGCCTGGGCGAGTGCTTCACCGAGACACTGTAGGTATTGGCAATCGTACCAGCGCATTTCACCAGGTAGGCGGTCTGGCCTGTGAGGCTGTTGAGGGTGTTGGAAATGCCGCCGCGCGTCCAGGTGCTCCACTCGGGCGTGCCTGCGGTGGGCGTCAGCGGGGAAGAGGTGAATTGGATCTGGCTGGGGTTGGGGTTCCAGCGCCAAACTTCCTGGATGTTCGCCGTGGAGCCATTGGCTGGAAAAATCTCCTCGATGGTGGCATAGGTGGCATCTCCGGCCAGGTAAATGGAGTTCCAGCCGCCCTTGAGGGTGAAGTTGGTAGTTTGCCATTGGGCGTGCGCCCGAGGTGCGAGGACAAGCAGCACGCCGAGAGCCAAGGTGAAGAGATGGGGAAAAGTGAGACGCCCGAGGGAGCCGCAAACGGAACGGGAGCTGATGATGAGTGAGAGATGAGTCATGACTCTGTGATGAAGTAGGATTGACTGGCTGGATGGGTGCCGCTGCCAGCGTCTCACCGCACGGTGAGGCGGTAGAATTCCCTCCCCACACCGGGCGCAGGGGTGGTGAAGACCGAGCGGATGCCGATCTCCGGCGCCGTCCAGGCCTGCACCCCGGTGCCGGGGGCATCCATGTTGAAGCTGGCGAGAGTCCAGTTCACCATGTCCGTGCTCTTCTCAATGGTGTAGGTCTTGCCGGTGATGGCGTAGAATTCGAGGCGCACGGAAGTGGCCAGCTTTTCCTTGATCGCCAGGGAGAAGCGCTCCGTGGCATCCCCGGCGAAGGTGCCTGCGACGTATTCCAGCCAATCGCTGGTGCCATCCTTGTCCAGGTCGCCATTTCTGGAAAGCAGGTTGAGTGGCCAGCGGCCATTCTCGTCCGGGTAGTAGCCTGCCTGATAGAGCTGCCAGGATTCCCAAACGTCAGGCAGGCCGTCATGATCGGTATCCTCGCCCAGATTGAGGTCGAGCCGGACCCGTTCGCCGCCCTTGCCGGTAGTAAGATTGCCGCTGACCTCGATGGGATAGAAGCGCTCACCATTCATCTCCACGGCCAGGCTGTAGGGCGACTGCGCGGGCAGAGCCTTCTCCGAGTAGAGGGTGGTGCCGGAGCGGTTTTGGTCGATGCGAATGGCCAACTCGTAGTTTTGATCGAGCATCAAGCCGGAACTCACAGGGCTGCGGCCCACTTCGACAGTCCCCTTGAGCAGCACGATCATCACTCCCTCGGCATTGAGTGTCTGCCCGACCTGATCCCGAACGATCCCATAGATGGTATAACTCGGGGCGGGTGGAAACGCGCTACTGGTAAGGGCAGAGAGAGAAAAAATGACGGGGAGTATTAGGCTGCGGAGCATGATGAAAGAGGATTCGATGCGAAAAACGAAAGGTGTTTTTCATAAGCATTGAATCTGCGCTTACAACTTATGCCCAGCGTTGATGAAATATAAATCTTGAAACCGGTTAGTCAATAGCCAGTTCAAAAAAATGAATTATTTCTCCAGGGTATGCACGCTCCGGTCACTTCAAGCCGTTCCGTTTGAACGGAACTTCGAGCATTTCCCCGTACTTGGATCGTAACTGATGTTCCAGAAGGCCGAACCTCCGTCATTGACCAAAACCTGGCCCTTGCGCCAGTAGTCAAAAACATCCCGTTGCCCCTTCAATGCAGCCGGAAAAAAGTTGCACCAAATCAGTCTCTTTCCATCGGTCTCTTTCTCAAAGAACTGGACTCGATAAGTCCCAAGGTTCTCGAGAATCCTTTTGATCGCGGCCGCCTCGTGCTCGTTGGTTGGGGCTGGCTTCTCCAGGAACGCGTGGATTGCAACCAGCGCCTTCCGGGTTTCCTCTGCAGTAGGCCACTTGGCATCTGAGGGGAGGACCACCTGGTTGCCGGCGGGAATTCCCGTTTCGATCCCTCCAAAGGAAAGCATCGGCATCAAAACCAAGCCAAGAAGCATCAACCGCGAAGTGTTCATCGCTTCCAATGCTATTGCCGAATAACAGTCGTAAAAGACAAAACCCGCTTCCGCGAGGAGGAGGGACGTGTTGACGTTTCCTTCGTCGCAAGCCTAACCTTCGCCTGCGAATCGCGGGGAAGTCCGTGCTCCAAGCCGGTCGTGTGGAAATCATGCGGCCTCTCCGGGGTTACCCCGGGGGATCGATCTACCAAGGCATCACGAGGCGAGGGCGCCATCACGCTTCCGCGTGAAAAGGCCCGCGCCGGACAGGACTCGTTGGGGCGCGGTGCTTCTCCGCATTCGCGCTTTTTCCGATGTCCTCGCAAGCCCATCACATCCGTCGCCTCGCGAAGGCCCTCACGGCAGGGCCGATGGGGGATCACGTGGCGCTGATGGAACGAGCCAGGCCCTTGGTGGGTGATCTGAGAAAGGCTCGTTGGCTGGCGTCGTTGGTGGAAAAGTTGATCGTCGAATTCGACCAGGCACTTCGACCCACGGCGCGACAGATCGCCGAGCGGATCCGGGCGCACGACGGATACGTCAAGGCCTGGGCGGCTGGCCATGGCAGGATTTCCATCGGACAAATCGCGCCGCAGATGGCCCCGGCCGCAGGGGCTCCGAGGACTTGGGAAACTCCCGAGATCACGACCTTGGGAGATCTTGCCGACACGCTGCGGCTGCACCCGGATGACCTCGGCTGGATGATTTCTCGGACTCCGGAGCACTATCGCCATGCCTGGCGGACGAAGCCCAAAAGCGGGCGCTTCCGCCTGATCGAAAGCCCGAAGGTGCTGCTGAAGTTCGCGCAGAGACAGGTGCTGCGGAAAATCCTCCACGCCATTCCGCCGCATGAAGCGGCACGGGGGTTCCGGACTGGATTCTCGATCCGCGATTTCGTGGGGCCGCATGTGGCAAAGACGTTGTTGGTCCGTTTTGACCTGGAGGACTTTTTCCCATCGATCACCGCTGCAAGGGTGATGTCGATTTTTCTAACAGCAGGGTATCCCGAGTCCGTTGCGAGGGCGTTGACCCGGCTGACCACCCACACCGCACCTGCGTCGGTTCTGGATGAAAAAGAGCTCGCCTGGCCTGAACGCCGCCGACTTGCAACTCCGCATCTGCCGCAGGGTGCTCCGACGTCTGCGGCCTTGGCCAATCTAAGTGCCTTCCGCCTCGACTGTCGCCTCGCGGGTCTGGCGAAAGCCGTGGGAGCGGATTACACGAGATATGCCGACGATCTTCTTTTCTCCAGCGGCACCGGTTTTGCACGGCAAGCTCGGCGTTTCGAGGTGGCGGTGGGAGCGATCCTTCTCGAGGAAGGGTTCCGGCCGAATCACCACAAAACCCGCATTCTGCGAAAAGGTCACAAACAGCACGCAGCCGGGCTTGTCCTAAATGAGAAGCCGAACATCGATCGCCGCGAGTTTGATCGACTCAAGGCGATCCTGACCAACTGCGTCCGCCACGGTCCGGCTTCACAGAACCGCGAAAACCACCCGGAGTTCGCCGCCCACCTGAAAGGCAAGTTGGCGTGGGTGGGTTTCATTCATCCGGGAAAAGCAGCGAAGTTGAGGGCCATCTTCGAGCGGATCGATTGGGCGTAAGACTTCAGCGATCGCTGTCCGCTAGTTCTTGTATCGGACCGTTCCGGTGGCATCCACCTTGTAGCCCCATTTCGCGATGTAATCCGGACCAGGCAGAAATTCATCGTGCTGGGCAGCCAGCTTGCGCTTGAGCAGCGCTTCCTGCTCGGCCTGAAGTTTCGCGTGCGCCGGCTTGTTGACGAGATTCACGAGCTGAAGCGGATCCTTTTCGTTGTCATAAAGCAGCCACGGCCCGCTCAGGTCACGCACGTAGGTGTAGCGCGCACTGCGCACCTCCCGATACTCACGGCCGCCCTGGGCGCGGGTGTATTCCCCGAAGGGTGTCGTGCAGCGGATGATTGTCGCGCCCTCGGATGGATCAGCCCCGCCGCGCAGATAGCCGGTGAAATCAAAGCCCTCCACCGTCTTCGGGATCGGCTTGCCGCAGAGCCCAAGAAGGGTGGGCATGAGATCTTCGCTGTTGATCGTTCCCTCCACGCGACGCACCTTGATGCCAAGCGTCGAAGGAAAGCGGAACAACATCGGCACGCGGGCGGATTCCTCCCAGGGCCGCTGCTTCCGCTTCTGGCCCTGCGATTCGATCATGTCGCCATGGTCAGAGGTGAAGACGAGGATGGTATTCTGATCCAGACCGGTTTCCTTGAGGGTGGCAATCAGTTCCCCCATGCAGTCATCCAGCGCCGCGCAGTGCGCGTAGTAGCCCGCGAGGTCCTTGCGGGCCGCAGCCCGATCCGACTCCGGCACGTTGTCGCGGAGCACGATCTTGTCGGGCGGATACATTGCCCGGTATTTGGCTGGAGCGGTTTCGTAGGGATTGTGCGGCGGTCCCCACGCGAGCCACAATAGGAACGGCTTTTCCGATTTGGCGTGGCCTTTGAGGTAGTCCTGAGCGTCGCGTGTCTGCGCAATGGCGTCGTAGCCGTCCCACATCAGCTTCTCCGGTCCGTCCGCGTAGTAGGGCGACTTGTTGTAGTCGTGGGTGCATTCGAGGACTTTCCAGTAGTCGAATCCCTGACGGCGTTCGGGCGGAATGTAACTGGTGCGGCCATGACCATCAATATGCCACTTGCCGATGCAGCCGGTGTCATACCCACCTGCCTTGAGTTCCTTCGGCAAGGTGACCGCATTCGGGTTAAGCGGCACATCGTTCAAGAAAATGCCGTGGGTTTGGGGACGCTGGCCGGTGAGAAGGGTGGCCCGGGTGGGTGAGCAGACCGGCATGCCTGCGACGGCCTGGGTGAAGTTGACGCTTTGATTCTCCAATCGATCAAGATTGGGCGTTTTTACATTTGGATCGCCCGCAAAGCCGAAGGCCTGGGCGCGCCACTGATCGGCGATGATGAAGAGGATGTTGGGGGGCTTTACAGGCTTGGATTGCTCGGCGGCTGCCGGCAGCGCACCGATTGCAAGCAGCAGGGGCAGGATGAATCGAACAGGGCTTTTCATGTCTGAGGCTCGACATCCCAGCAGCTTTCCCAGGCTCCGGCCATCTGAAACATCACTTCCTACGAATCGACGACGGCGACCCGTCCCATTGGAAAATCCAGCCACTGTCCCACTTGCCTCGATCCCTTCGCTTGGTAGTCTGCCGACCCTATGAAAACCTGGCACTACCACTCCGCTTCCGGCAGCACCGCCACCACTTCCGATGAAAACCTCCCCGAACTGATCGCAGGCGGAACGATTTCCGCCGACACCATCGTCTGGACCGACGGCATGCCCGGCTGGGAGCCCGCCGGAAAGGTTCTGCCGGATTTCTTCAAAGCCGCCGCGACCCCTCCCCCGCTGCCCTCAGGTGGACCGCCACCGATTTCAAGGCGCTCGCATGAGGTCGATTACCAGATCCACGGCGAATCGATCCAGATGGTGGAGATCGAGCTCGATCCGGGCGAGACCGTCATCGCGGAAGCCGGGGCGATGAACTACATGGAGGACGGCATCCAGTTTGAAACCAAGATGGGCGATGGCTCGACGCCCGACACCGGCTTCATGGGCAAGCTGATGGCCGTCGGCAAACGCGCTCTAACAGGTGAGTCGCTGTTTATGACCCATTTCACCAACCGGGGCTCCGGGAAAAAGCATGTCACCTTCGCCGCGCCGTATCCGGGAACCGTGGTGCCGATCGATCTTTCTTCGGTCAACGGTGAGCTGCTCTGCGAAAAGGACGCCTTCCTCTGCGCAGCGCTCGGGACACAGGTCGGGATCGCCTTCAACAAGAAGCTCGGCAGCGGATTGTTCGGCGGCGAGGGCTTCATCCTCCAGCGTCTCCAGGGCGATGGCATGGCCTTCGTCCACGCCGGCGGCACGGTCATCCGCAAGGAGCTGAAGGGGGAGAAACTCTTCGTCGATACCGGCTGTCTGGTGGCCTTCACCAAGGGAGTGCAGTACGACATCCAGCGCGCAGGAAACCTCAAGTCGATGGTCTTCGGCGGCGAAGGACTTTTCCTCGCCACCCTCCAGGGTCACGGCACCGTCTGGCTCCAGAGCATGCCCTTCTCCCGCCTCGCCCAGCGCATCACCAGCATGTATGCCACCGGAAAAGGCGAGGGCTCGGTGCTTGGAGGGCTGGGGAATTTGTTTGGGGATTGAAGCTTTGTCCTCGAAAGCGGCGGCTGTGCCCGGCGTAGCTCTTGGAATTGGAGCCACGGGCACATGCCGTGATGGCTCTGGTCCATGAAGGTCCGTTCGACCCCACGGACGCTGACCTCGTCATGGACCAGTCGGCTTCTCGAAGATCGCCTTGAGCTGCTCTCTTGTAACTCCCCAGGACTGCAGTTGGACGTCGGTCATGTTGTCGATATCAGGCACTTTCCGATGTGCTGCCATCTGTCGGCTGGTTTCAAGCAGTGCCGCAGGCGTCGAAAGCTCGGCCACCAATTCCGGATAGCGGTCGAAGGGATCACGGACCCCTCCCGCAACGAGGATCTCCGTGTAGAATCCATCCCTCGCCTCACCCTCAGGAAAATGACCGGCCATTCGGATGATGTCCGCTTGTTTCTCACTCACGCCCATGATCGCGAGGTCGGTGATCACCCTTTCCCGAGCCCCTGCTGATTCGCCCAAGCGGGCGGCCATCCACTCTGCGGCGGCGACCTCTCCCACAGCCGTTTTCACGCCTTCATAGAGGCCGGACAAATTGTCAAAAAACAAAGGCCCTCGATTCAACCAGTCCGCGTACGCGGCATCTGGATCACGCTCCGCCCATGCCCGGAGAAAATTGCTCGGTAGTGAACCTGGTGTGTCAATATGAGGATTGGTCGCGATCTGTTCGCGGTAGCGATTTGAAACCTTCTGGAAATCGAAGCCTTCGGCAAATACCAGCGAATTGCCCCCGCCGGTCTCGACGAACGGCAGACGATCGATCAGATCCAGATAGGCCTCGGTGCCGGTCGCCGCGCGTTCGATGAGAAGTTTCATCGGAAGTTCGCAGGTGATGCTCCGCTCCTCCTTTGCAGCCTTTGAATAGAGGTCCAGTGCCCTCTTCGGGTCGGTTTTCGCGAGGATATCGACCAGAATCCCCAGCAACTGCCCTCTTACCTTTCCCTCAGGGCTTTGCTGGCAACTCTCCCACGCATCGTCAAAATTCTCCTCCGCCCATTGCCGAAGGATCATCTGCACGGCCCAATTCCCATGATTGTCGATCCGCTCGGGTCCAAACTTCAAGGCCAGCGCATCCAAGGTCGCCATTCGCTCGGAAGGCTTCAAGGTCTTCGGGAAATCCCGGATCTGTTGGACGCTCCAGAGATCGACCTGTTTGAAAAGGTCATCCCATTTGGCCTTTCGTTGCTCGACCGTGCTGGCAACCACCCGGTCGCGTGCCGGCCTTGGCTTCGGGATCTGGGCAGCAGTCGGAGCGACCTCGGGCTCAGTCCTCGTTCTGAGCATTTGCCAGCCACCTGCGCACCCGAGCAGCACCAGAGCGATCAGGATCGGTCCGCGACGTTTCATCTGACGCGAACCTGCATGGTCCCTCTCCCGGTGAACAGTCGAATCAATTTCCCGAGATGATCCTCACCCCTTCGCTTGCCCGACCGCTTCACCTGATCCAATCTCCCGCATGCGCTTCGGCCACGGACATCTCGCCTACTGCACCAACATCCACCCGGCGGAAAGCTGGGAGGAGACCTTCCGGGCGATCTCGACCCATGCGCTGGAGGTGCGCGATCAGGTGGTGGAGGCAGGTGAACCCTACGCGATCGGACTGCGGCTTTCCGCACGCGCGGCGCGGGAGTTGCTGGAGGGAGATCGGTTGGAGCACTTCAAAACGTGGCTCGGCGATGAGAATGCCTACGTCTTCACGATCAACGGCTTTCCCTACGGCGACTTCCATGGCACGCGGGTGAAGGAAAACGTCTTCAAGCCCGACTGGAGCACGGTCGAGCGGCTCAACTACACTCGCCAACTTTTCACAATCCTCGCTGCGATCCTGCCGGAGGGCGTGGACGGCTCGGTCTCGACCCTGCCTGGCTCGCATAAGACTTTCGGTGCGGATGAGTCGGCGATCTTCGCCAACCTTGAAGCACTGGCCCAGTTTCTCGACGAGCTCTCGGAAACCACGGGCCGCGATTTCCATCTCGGACTCGAACCCGAGCCGCTCGGGCACTTCGAGAACACGGCGGAAACGATCGCCTTTTTCGAGCGGATGAAAGCGGCCTCCCCGGACCCGGACCGACTGCTCAGACGGCTCGGCATCAACTACGATGCCTGCCATTTCGCGCTTCAGTACGAGGATGCCCGTACTTCGCTCGATGCGCTGGTCGCAGCGGGGCTGAGGATTTCGAAGATCCACCTTTCCTCCGCGATCTCGCTCGATCCGAGAAACGCTGAGGCCGTCAAGGCCATCGGGCGCTTCCAGGAGCCGGTATATTTCCACCAGGTCATCGCCCGATCGAAAGATGGAAGCCTGAAGCGCTTCCTCGACCTGCCCGACGCCCTCGCCGCCCATGAACCGGCGGAAGAATGGAGAGTCCATTTCCATATCCCGCTCGATGCGCAGCCGGCCGCGCCCTTGGGTTCGACGCGACAGCAGGTCATCGATGTGCTGGCCTGGCGGCGTGATCATCCGGAGACTTGCACGCATTACGAAATCGAGACCTACACCTGGGGTGTGTTGCCGGAGGCGATGCAGCGTCCGGTGGTGGAACAAATCGCGGCGGAGTATGGATGGGTAGAAGCGAACGCATGAACGACACCGGAAAACTCCGCGCACTCCTCGCGACCTCGCGCCTGCCTAACATCCCGAGCGTGATCAGCAACGTTTGGTTCGGTATCGCGCTGGGTGCGTGGCAGGGAAGCTGGGACGGTGATCGAGCGCTTTTCATCAAGGGCGCGGTGCTCGCCCTCTGTGGCGTGCTGCTCTATCTCGGTGGAAATTTCCTGAACGACTGGCATGACCGAGAGTGGGATGCCGAGAAGCGGCCGGAGCGTGCCTTGCCGCGTGGGTTGTTCTCGCCGCTTTCCTATCAACTTCGTGCCATCCGCTTCCTGGGGCTGGCCGTCATCATTGCCTATTTCATCAATGTGCGATGCAGCATCACGGCCGCGGCCATCGCTGGCTGTGTGGTCCTCTACACGGTCTGTCACAAGAAGACGGCCTGGTCGGTGATTCCGATGGGACTGTGTCGCGCCCTTCTGATCGTGATGGGCTTTTTGGCGGTCGATCAACAAGTCGCCGTCTCCGGAAAGGTTTACAGCATGCGTCTTGCAGGCACGGTGGCCGCCACGCAGGGATTCTGGGAGCAACATGAATACATCGGCGTGTTGGCACTGCATGCCGCCGGACTTTTCTTCTGGATCGTCGGCCTTTCGCTCAATGCCCGCTATGAAAGCATGCCGAATCCTCCGGCTGGTCCACGCCTGCTTGCGAAGGGTCTGCTTTGCCTGCCGCTGCTCTGCATGGGAGCCTGGTGGGCGCGCTTGTATCCTTACCCGACCTTGCTCGGCTCACTGCCCCTTGTGGCCACCCTGGTCGCAGTCCTTTTGAGAAAGCAGCCGATCCCGGTGATGGTCGCCGCCCTGCTCGCGGCGATTCCTCTGGTGGAATGCTGCGCCTCATTTCCCTTGGCTCTCTCGCTGCTCGCCCAGATCGATCCCGGAGGAAAGATTTCCCAACAACCCGTGCCCGCACTCACCCTCGTGCTGCCCGGGCTCGCCTACATCCTGGGTCGACGCCTCCAGCGCTGGGTTCCGGCGACGTGAAGAACTTCCGGAAGCCCGACCACCGACGCAATTTCATGACCTTGTAAAAAACGGTGGGCAGAGCTCGAACTTTCGTTTCGAAATCAGTGCCTGGAATTTAGAATTTCCTCTTCCTCCTTTTTCCTGCTTCACCAAGCCCGCGCATGAGCATCGCCGAAAAGCAGCAACAACTCCTCGATGACCTCTCGCTGTTCCAGGATTGGACCGAGCGATATGAATATGTGATCGGCCTCGGCAAGAAGCTCGCGCCCATGCCCGATTCCTCGAAGGACGCCGATCACCTGATCAAGGGCTGCCAGTCCCAGGTCTGGCTGGATGCCTCGTTCGTCGATGGAAAGGTCCGCTATGTGGCAGACTCGGACTCGGTGATCACCAAGGGCATGATCGCCCTGTTCGTCACCGTGCTCGATGACGAGACCCCGGATTCCGTCCTCACCGCCGACCTTTCCTTCATCGACCAGACCGGCCTCAAGGAGCACCTCGCCCCGACGCGGGCGAACGCGCTCAACCTGATGGCCACCCAGATGAAACAACGCGCGCTCCAGTTCGCCTCCCACTCATGATTGCGTCCATTCTCGAATTCGGCTGGTTCAACGATCCGAACGCCTGGGCCGCGCTGCTCACGCTGACCTTGCTTGAGATCGTCCTCGGCATCGACAACATCGTCTTCATCTCGATCCTGGTCGATCGCCTGCCCGTCGAGCAGCGGAAAAAGGGCCGATTGATCGGCCTGACCCTCGCGATGGGAGCGCGGATGATGCTGCTGCTTTCGATCAGTTGGATCATGAGCCTGAAGGAGCCGCTCTTCCATCTCGCCGTTCATCCAACCCTCTGGGACATGATGCCCAAGGCCGCAGAACACGGTGGACAGCTCGGATTCTCCTGGAAGGACCTCATCCTCCTCGGCGGTGGTTTCTTCCTGATCTGGAAATCGACGAAGGAAATCCACCACAAGCTTGAAGGCGAGGAGGAGGCCTCACACGGCGGCCGCGCGGTCGCCAGCTTTGGCGCGGTTCTGATCCAGATTGCGATGATCGACATCATCTTCTCGCTCGACTCGGTCATCACTGCCGTCGGCATGGTCAATGACCCGAGCCGCGTGTCGCTGATGATGGTGGCGGTCGTGATCTCCATCGGCGTCATGATGCTGGCCTCCGGATTCATCAGCGACTTCGTGTCGAAGCACCCCTCGGTGAAGGTGCTCGCGCTTTCGTTCCTGATCCTGATCGGCACCGCGCTCATGGCGGAGGCACTCCATTTCCACATTCCCAAGGGCTATATCTACTTCTCGATGGCCTTCTCGCTGCTTGTGGAACTGGTGAACCTCAAGGTCCGCTCGAAGCACAAGGAACAGGTTTCCCCTGAAATCTGAGCGGGTCGTCCGATGAGTGCCCGGTTTTTATGGTCGGGTATCTTCTTCAGCTAGTCGTCGGACCGAAGATTTCGGTTCTGAAGATCTGGTCAGATTTGATGTGACCTTCCTGAGGACGGGCCCTGCAGGATATAGCCAGGCGATCCCTTCTGAAAGCGAAACCACGGATCAGGAAATCACCCGCTTCACCGCCTCGCGCTTGAGGCGGAGTTCGCGCCATTCATTGACCAGCCGGCTGGCCTCGATCACGCCACAGCCGGCCGGCAAGCGGAGCTTTCTGCCCGCCCACCAGACTCCACGAATCGCCACCACCGCATCGAAACGTCCGGCATCCCAAACTCCGAACGGCGCTCCAAATTCCTCCGGGCATCCAAGCCGACGTCGCCAACCGATCAGTTGCGCCAGCGTCTCCGGCGTGCGCGGAAGTGGCCCCAGCGCAGGCGTCGGATGCAGACGGCGGATCAACTCGGCGGGTCCATGCGGATGATCGAGATCGACCTCGATCGGCGACAGGAAATGTACCAGCATGCCGAGGTCGAGGATCGTGCGTTCCCCACGACGGACATGGCCGATGTCACCAAGCTTCGCGACGAGTGACTGCGCGACGTATTCGTGCTCGCGGATTTCTTTTTCATCGACGGCAAAGACCGCCCGCTCCTCGCGACGCGCCGTGCCAGCCAGGGCCATTGTTTTCAGACGCGATCCCTCCAACGAGAAAAGCACCTCGGGCGTCGCACCGGCAAAGCCATGCTCCCCGGCCATCCAGGCGAAGGAAAGCCTCGGCTGGCCCTGTTGCGTCATGGCCGCAGCCAGGTCCGCCGTGGTGCCGGCTTCGAGATGACCCTCCTCCACCACCACCGGCACGGTCTTTTCGAACACCCCGCGACGGATCGCATCCATCACTTCCTGAAACACACCTGCGAATGGGCCTGCATCCAGTTCGTTCCAGGAACATCCCGGCATCGCATGGCTGCGGTTGCGCCCGGCGAACTCATGGGCATCGAGACGTTCGAAGCTTGCTGGAACCTGCCACGGCTTCGCTTCATCCAGTCCATAGCGCTGGAGAAAAAACGCCACGCCATCCTCCGGTGGACGTTCGGACGCGATGAACGGCCCGTGGCCGAGGATCAGGCTGCCGTCCGGTCGGGCCAGCCAGGCTTTCGAAGAGGAATCATTCATGCGTCCGCCGCGACGATGGGCTCGCTTCCCGGGCTCCGCAAGTCCCTGGGAGAAGACTGCCTCAGCAACTCGGTGAGACGGGTCTCAAGGATCGAGGTCAGTTGCAGCGCCCCACCCTTCTCAGGCAGTCCGCCCTTTCTCAGAAGATCCGTGGCGTCGATCGGCTCACCAAAGGTCACGCTCGCCCGACGCTTCGTCGGATACGTGGCCCGCCCGAGCAGATCCTCCTCCAGCTTTGTTAGAGTCTCGGAAATCCGGCTCGGCGTGGGACTCTCCTCCAGATATCCGGCGCGATAACTGTAGGCCTGATAGGCGACGTGAACCCGATCAATGTCATCCATCAAGCGTCGCCGCATCCCATCATCCGGCGGATTCTCCTCATCCAGCAGGGCCCGACGAATCCGATATCTCAGGGCACGCACCCGCTCCGGCACCGTCGGCGCTTTCTTGTCCTCAAGACCATGTCGGGCCTCCACATCTAACAGCAATCGATCCCGCAAGGCCGCGATGCGCTCGGGGATGGTCCCTCCCGTCGCATCTCCGAAAAACTCCGTTTCCTTCAAGGCCAGCGCCCCGGCCCCCAGCCTGGTCAAACGCTCCACCACCGGCAGATCCGCCCGCGGTTTCCAGCCAAGATGCCGCTCCAACTCCGCCATCCGTGTGGAAAAGGTCGCCTCAACCTCCTCCTCGCAGATGAAACGGAACGCCACCGGAAACACCCGCGCATTCCGACCCTCGGACAGTCGTTTCGCGACGCGCAGCAGGATCGACGCCAAACCATCATGCAGCGGATCCAGCCACTCATGATGATGATAAATCTCCCCCTCCGGATAAATGACCAGCGGATGCCTGCCCTCCTCCAGAATGCCCAGCGCCATCTTCACCGCCGCAAGGTCCGCGCCATCGCGATCCACCGAAAACACCCCCGCACTTTGCAGCGCGAATGACACCACCGGATGAACCTCGAAAATTTCCCTCGCCCCCATGAACCTCGGCGAAACCCCGACCCGCGTGAGCACTTCCATCATCACATGCACATCGGCGTGATCCGCGTGATTCGGAGCCAGCAGCACCGCATCCCCTGCCTCCACCGCCGCCGCCACGGCCTCGATGCCACGACAATCGATGCCATGGATCCGATAGGCGCGACCCAGATACCAGGCCCGGTTCAACCAGCACAAAAGCGGCGTCAGCCAGCGCCTCGGCGTCGGCGGTCTGAAGCGATAGGGTCGATCCTGCGGAAGTTCCTTCATCGGCGCCCGAATCTTAGTCCCGGAAATCCATTGAGGTCAACGCGCCCGCTGCCTATCAATTGCCTGGTCCGCTTTTGCGGTTGCCCAAACCGATCCAATAGGAAACGATTCCTTTACAAACTCATCGCGCCTCAATTTCCATGTCGAAAAACGTATTCATCGCCGTTGACCTCGGTGCCGGCAGCGGCCGCCTGATCGCCGCCAAAACTGACTTTTCCACCGTCGAACTCGAGGAAATCCATCGCTTCGACAACCCCGGCACCGATCTCCCCGACGGCTCCTATTGGAACCTGATCGGCCTTTACCGTGAGATCCTCGAAGGCCTGCGCATCGCGGTGGACCGCTATGGCGACCGCATCGTTTCCATCGGGCTCGACACCTGGGGCTGCGACTTCGGCCTGCTCGATGGAAAGGGCCAGCTGTTAGGCATGCCGCATCAGTATCGCGATGCCCGTCATGAGGGGATGCCTGAGACGCTTCATGAAATCCTCCCCGAGTTGGAGATCTTCGCCCACACCGGCGTCCGCACGAATTTCTACAACACCTCGCTGCATCTCCTCGCCGAACTGAAAAAGGGCAGCCCCTCGCTGCTCCACGCGGAGAAACTGCTCTTCGTGCCCGACCTTCTCGCCTACTGGCTCACCGGTCGCCAGGCTGTCGAACGCACCGTCGCCTCCACCTCGCAGCTCCTCGATCCGCGCAGTGGCGACTGGGCCTGGGGTGTGATCGAGGCGCTCGGACTTCCCTCTAACATCTTCGGCGAAATCGTCGCGCCCGGCACGGTCCTCGGATCGATCCGCGATGAGGTCGCGAAACACATCGGCATGGCCGGCATTCCCGTCGTCGCCACCGCCTGCCACGACACCGCCGCCGCCGTCGCAGGCATCCCGATGGGGGCCGAGGACAAGCTCTGGCTCTCCTCCGGCACCTGGTCGATCATGGGCATCGAGACCCGCGAGTCCTACACCGGACCCGACGCCTACGGCATCGGCTTCTGCAACGAACTCGGCGTCGATGGCACCGTGCGTTTCCTGAAGAACATCGCCGGCCTCTGGCTGATCCAGGAGTGCAAGCGCCAGTGGTCGCTCGATGGCGAGAACCTCGACTACGCCGCCCTCGCCGAACTCGCGAAGGAAGCCGACCCCTTCACCGCCTTCATTGATCCCGACGATCCGGTCTTCTCGAGCCCTGGCGACATGCCGAACAAGATCGCCGCCTGGTGCGCGAAGACCGGCCAGACCGTTCCGAGAAAGAAAGGCTGCATCCTCCGCATCGCCAGCGAATCGCTCGCGCTGAAGTATCGCGTCACCCTCGATCATCTTCGCACCCTCACCGGTCACGATTTCAAACGCCTCCACGCCGGCGGCGGCGGCATCCAGAACGAACTCCTCACCCAGGCCACCGCCAACGCCCTCGGCATCGAGGTCGTCGCCGGTCCGGTCGAGGCCACCTCCTGCGGCAACATCATCACCCAGATGGTCGCCACCGGTGGCATCCCGAACTTCGAGGCCGGCCGCCAGCTGATCCGCGATTCCTTTGATTTCAAAACCTACACGCCCCAGGACAAGGATGCCTGGGACGCCGCCTACGAACGCTTCAAGAAACTCCTACAATCATGATCGATCCCGAACGCGTCTTTGAATCTGATTTCCTCCGCGCCACCGAAAGCGCAGCCCTCGTCGCCCACCGCTGGATGGGTCGTGGAGAAAAGGAACTGGCCGACGAGGCCGCCTGCGATGCCATCCGCGGCATGTTCGACTTGATGGACATGCGCGGCGAGGTCGTCATCGGTGAGGGCATCAAGGACGAGGCCCCGGGGATTTTCAAAGGCGAGAAGGTCGGCACCTGGGCCGAGGGCTCGCCGCAGTTCCACATCGCGCTCGATCCGGTCGATGGCACCACCAATGTCTCCAAGGGCATGGCGAACTCCGTCTCCTGCATCGCCGCCGCCATCCCGGCCGAGGGCGTGACCAATGCCCTCGAGGACATCCCCGCGTTCTATCTCGAAAAGCTCGCCTATCCGGAAGCGGTTCGAAAAGCCTTCATGGCCGATCCTTCGCTGCCGATCAGCGTCGAGGCCCCCACCGAGGAGGTCATCAAGATCACCGCGAAGATCCTGAAAAAGGACGTGCGCGACATCGTCGTCATG
>JAIXPW010000125.1 GCA_027485995.1 Verrucomicrobiaceae bacterium | reverse complement strand
CTCGGCGAGGAACTCTGCAAGGCAGACCTCGTCGTCGGCTGGAACCACCTCTACTTCGACTACCCCGTCCTCCAGCCGCACATTTTCCCGACCCTCGCCGAGCAGACCATCAACCTCGACATGATGATGGATTTGGAAACGAAGCTCGGTTTCCGCCTCAAGCTCGACTCCGCCGCCTCCGCCACTCTCGGGACCGGAAAGACCGCCGACGGGCTCGACGCCCTCCGCTGGTGGCAGGAGTACAAGAAAACCGGCGACTTCGCGGTGCTCCGCAAAATCGCCGAATACTGTGCCTACGATGTGAAGGTCACCAAGTGCGTCCACGAATACGCCCTGGAACACGGCCACCTCAAATACGAGGACCGTGGCGGCCAGCTCCAGCAGGTCGAGGTCGACTGGAAATGACCGGAACGCCCGGGAATCAAAGGATTCCCATCGTCTTCAAGACGGTGAAGACCGCCCAGCAGAAGGTGCCGCTCAGGGCAATGATGAAGGCAATTGCACAGCGTTCGATGGAGGTGCGTGTCATGGCGGCGGGTTTGTAAGCCCGGGATCGCCGTCCGCCAAGGGGAAATCGAGGAGCTTTCCGCAGAAATCAGCGGGAAATGGCCTCCAGCGGCGCGAGGACTTCGAGAAGGTCGGCGCGCATCTGGTCCTTCACGGTTGTCTCATGCTCGCTGGAATTGGGATTCTCTGGATTCAGTCCCACGACCTTGTCCTTCCGCATCCAATAGCGTTCCTCGGCATGATGGAGCGGGATGAGGGCTGAAAATACGGCGGCTGCAGTGATCAGGATTGGAACCAGTAAACGGCCGACCATCTGACGACCCAGGGCTAGATCAGCTCGTCCAAACATGGACCGAGTCGCCAGACCGAGCAGCCACACCAGCAGCAACCCGAGGCCGACCACTCCCACGATGAATGTGGGCTCAAGCCAACTAGCCTTTTCCGACAGCCCCCAGGCCGGAAGAGCAACAAATCCGACGACCGTGATGGAAATGCCCACTTTCTGGCGGAGGCAAGGCGTTTCGAAAAAGGAAGTTTGCTCGTACAATCGGTGGCGAAGCATCAGCACCGAAGTGGCAAGAATCAGGCAGAACAACAGCGCATATTGGCCAGCGGGAATCAGGAGAAAGGGCATTTTCAAACTCCAGCCAAGCCGACCCATCGGCGTGAAGTAACGGATGGCCACGAAATAGAGTGAAGGCAGAATCAGGCCGCAACTGAGGACCAAACACCAATCCTGCATGGTAAACAGCGCCGCAAGCCGTATTGCCAAATCCCGACAAAGCTTTCCATGCCGATACCGATAAGCTCCCACTGCGGCGGCGAGGACAAGGAACATGGCGACCAGGGCAACAGATACTGTCGATGAGAACAGGGCATGATCAATTCTCCGACCGGGTTTGAGATCGACTTCGTTCAAGATCGGCGGGTGATCCAGCGCAAGATTAGTCATGTCGAGGCTCGTTTTTCCAAAAAGGCTTCCACGGTCTTCGATCAAGCGTTCGACCTCGCTCAGGTCACGTGCCCGTCGTTCTTTCCCTTTGGACTGAATCAAGGCATCGACTTTGTCGAGACACCTAGATTCCTCCGCCAGAGCCAGATCTTCAGCCGTCGCCTTCAGATTTCTTACTGGCATAGAAACAAATGCACGTTGAACTAGGAGATCCATGATCCCCAAGTCTTTCTGAGACATCATGGCTTTCGAAAGGGAGACCCAGTCTTTAAGCAAGCTTCTGAATCCATCCTGATCACCGGAACTTGCGATCATCTGCGACTTCGCGGCGATCACCTTCGCAAGCTCCAAGATCTCATAGTTTGAGGATGGCCTTGCCTCGGTACAGCAACTGGCGTCCATCAGAGCCGAGCGGACATCGGTAGCTGGAGGCAAAGAGGCGAGTCTCCGTTTCTCAAGTGCCACTTGGTAGCTTTCATACTTTGGAAGGCTTACCGCCCGGTGAAGAAAGCCGATCGACTGCTCAAGCTTTGCTGGATCCAGGATCGTCCAGAGTTTGGGATCACGGGTGCCTTTCCCTGCGGTGGCGACGGACTCGCCTTTCACCGAACCTTGGGCAAAGGCCGCCGCAGCCAAGGCAGGAAACCATCCGTTGTCAGGATCCAGTCTTTCCGCAGTCTCCATAAAGTCCGGCGGTAGTCGGTCCCCTTCCCCAAAGTAGCAGGCCGCATAGTTGGCAAATAGCGCTGCATTGGTCGGCTCAAGATCCCAGAGTTGTTTCGCGGCTTCTGGTGCCTTTTTTCGATCCGCTACCAACAAGAGCCGGTCCATGGAACTCTGATTCTTCGAGGAGCTCTCCAAATAGGCCAAATTGATTTTGCTCCAGTCTCCCATGTAGTCGAACGGATTGATAAAAAACGAGAAGACCTGACGCGACTCACTCAAACTGCGGACCTGCATCCCCACATAGAAGAGGATTGTTATTACAATCGCCCAGCCGATCCATCGAGAAGCAATCGTTCTCCATGCCGTTTGATCGCGTTCTTCAAGAATCCGCGAAGCCTTCTCCAGAGCCTCATTTGCCTCCGGCCTAATCCTCGAACCTACTTCCGACCGCGCATGAA
Source organism: Verrucomicrobiaceae bacterium (assembly GCA_027485995.1). Taxonomy (GTDB): domain Bacteria; phylum Verrucomicrobiota; class Verrucomicrobiia; order Verrucomicrobiales; family Akkermansiaceae; genus Luteolibacter. Next base: position 3,064 of record JAIXPW010000125.1, on the reverse strand, counting down.
CCTGCAGCTCAGGATTCCCCTCAAGCGGCTTGATCGCCAGATCCAGGAATCGTTCGGAAGCATCGGACACCCTGCCTTCCTAGCAGGAAATCCGGTTCTGGCGAGATCAAGAGAGCACGGATTTGTAATCTCAGTCTCAACGCTCCAAGGATTCCAGCGGCGACATCATCTCGAGAAGCTCTGCCTTCATCTGCTCTGCAACCCGCGCTTCAAAGGCGGTCATGGCCGGCTTGGCAGGATCGGGCCTGAAGAGGCTGTCCTGCTTGACCCAGTGGATTTCCTCCAGATGGAGCAGCGGCATCGCCACACAATTCACGAGGGCGGCGAAGAGCAGGACCGGCACCAAAAGGCGCGCGACGACCTGACGTTCCAGCGCATGGCGCGCATTACCGAACACCCCACGGATCACGAGCGACAGTAACCAGATCAGAAGTAGGCCAAGGAAGATTCCGCCACCGATCAGGACCGGCATGAGCAGCGGCTTCGAGGTGGAAAGACCTAGCAGCGGCAATGCCACGTAGCCGACTCCCGTCAGAGCCAGCCCGACTTTTGAAACACCGCTCAAACCCTGATAGATGTCGAGTCTTCCAACCATTCGAGATTGCACCAGCAGCAAGGAAGTCGAGATCACCAACAGCAGCAGCAGGGAGAACTGTCCATAGGGCAAACAGAACAAGGTGGATCGCACGCTCCACTCCAGCCCTCCCAGGGGGGTAAGATAGCGGATCACTCCGAAATAGATAACAGGAAGCACCACGCCACCCGACAGGAGAATGGCCCAGTCCCTGCAATCCAGCAGCGAAAAGTGCCTCCTTGAAAGTTTCCGGCACAATTCGCCATGGCGGAACGGGTAGGTGGCGAGGGCGGCGGCCAACAGCAAAAGCAAGATGGTCATTGCCCACGAAAGCCCACGGGCGTAAAGGGCGTGATCAGTTCTTCTGCTGGGGGTGAGGTGCGCGAGCGTGAGTTCCGGCGGATTCGCGACTTGTCTGAGAAGGGTGGCAGCCGTCAAGCCCTGGAGGACGGCACCGTGGAGTTCGATGAGCTCGTCCGCTGCTACGGACTTGCGGGCATTTCTTTCTGCTTTCTCCTTCTTGAGCTTTTGGCCCAATTCGTCCAGCAGCACAGCCTCTTCAGCCATGCCCATCTCCTTGGCGGCTTCGAGAAAATTGGGATTGGGTTGATCAAGATGGACCCTGCTGATGAGAGGCTCGATCACATTCATGGGAGAAGCAATCAGCTGGACCTTCGTAAATCTGACCCAGTTGCCCAACAAGGCCCGGAAGGAGGAGGAATCCTTTCTTGCCGCGAGGATTGCGGCCTGCGCGGAAACCGCCTTGGCGAGGTCAATGAACTTACTGGAGTAAGTCGGCCGGAAGGCGACATACGAAATGTTCAACAGAGAATTCTGAAAGTCCTCGGGTTCTGGCAGGAGTGCCAAACGCCGTTTGAGCAGCTCCGTTTCGTAGGATTGGATGCGCGCTTTTGAGCAGCCTTTCTCGAACAGGGAGAGAGCCTCATCCATCCGTAATTGGTCCAGGATCGTCCATTTGGGGGCCTGGCGACTCTCCTTCTCCTGCTTTGTCTGGCTCACTTGTTTGACCGCATCCTTGGAGGCAACGGCGGCGGCAAGCAGATGGAACCAGCCATTTTCAGGATCCAGCTTTTCAGCGGTTTCGAGGAAATCTGGCGGGAGCTTGCTGCGGTTGCTCAGATAGGCGATGGCGTAGTCTTCGAAGTAGGCAGGATTGGCAGGATCGTGATCCCAAAGCGCTTTTGCCCGATCCGAACCCAATGACTTCGAAACATCGCCAACCAGCAGCAGCCGCTCTTCCGCAGACAGGTGAGTGGTTTTTTTGGCCAACACCCGCCCAAAATCGCGGCTAGGCCCTCCAAAGTCCGGCATCAGGCCGTTGAGCGATGCAAATTGCATGCCCACCAGTCCGAGAACCACCAAAACGATGAGGACCACTCCTAACATCACCCACTTCGTCCAGCCGGGCTTCCACTTCGATGTATCAACGGTTTCAAGTCGGATAGCCGCCGCCTCCAATGCCTTGTCCTGATCCGGCTTCAACCGGGCCTCGACCTCCGAACGGGCATGAGCCGCCAGTTCATGATTGGGCAGAATCGACTGGGTGAGTCGCTCAAGAAAGCGTTCGGAAGCATCGGACACCCAGCCTTTCTAGCAGGAAATCCAGTTCTGGCGAGCGTTCGAGCGATCCCCAAAATTGACAAAATGTTCAATCTGTGTATGCCTTCACCCATGAGCCGCTTGAGCATCGAAATCGATCCAGACCAGCACCGTCAGATCAAGACTCTGGCCACTTTCGCCGGGATGTCGCTAAAGGACTACATTCTCGCACGAACTCTTCCGACCAAGAGCGTCGAGTCGGACTCAACCGAAAAGCTCCTTTCATCTCCCAAGAACGCCAAACGTCTGCGTGCTTCCGTCAATACGCCAGCCTCCCAGCATGTCGTTTTCGAATCCCTCACGGATCTGAAAAATGCGCTTGGAGTTTAAGCCCCAGGCGTTCGAGGACTTGCAGTATTGGGTGCAACATCAGCCGAAGGTTGCGAAGCGCCTGCTGCGGATGATTGAGGAAACCTTGAAGGATCCGTTTGGCGGCATCGGCAAGCCGGAGCCATTAAAGAACGAACTTTCCGGCTGGTGGTCCAAGCGGATCGATGGCGAGCATCGGCTCATTTACAATAAGAAGGCGAGGCCTTGATCATTGCCCAAGCACGAGGCCACTACGAGTAGCGGAAGCCGTCCAACTCCGCTTGCCTCCATCCCCCTCCGGCGCTTTCCTCCCTCCGACGTGTCCGATCCCACCCCCTCCAAACTCGGAAAGCGGCTGAGCCTGTTCGGCGATCTGCCGACGCGTTTCCTGCGGTTCGGATTGAAGGTCGCGCCGTGGTTCATGGAGCCGGCCTTGATCGCGGCGTGGTCGTCGGTGTTTTTCCTGATCGCGAAATCCCAGCGTCGCGCCGTGCAGTCGAACCTGCGGGCGCTCCATCCGAACTGGAGCCCGCTGCGGGCCTTCGGCGGGGCCTGGTGCGT
>JAIXPW010000175.1 GCA_027485995.1 Verrucomicrobiaceae bacterium | reverse complement strand
GGCGATCATCTGAGCCTTCAAGGCGGGATCAGGGATTTTAAGCGCCAGTTTTGAGGCACTCGCGAAGTCGCTTTCCATCACCATCACCTCGGTTGCTGAAGCGAGGCCTTCGCTTTTTGTGATGCCGCTCATATTGCTGTCGATTAGGAGTTGGCTGAACTCGATGAGCTTCTCGCTGCCACAACCTCTCAGATAGGCGTGCATGCAATCGCCCTGTGTGGCCTGATCGGTGACATTTTGGAGTGCCAGAAGCGCGTTCCGTTGGTCATCGAAGATTGCTGTGTTGAAGAGCGCTTTTGCATCGCTCTTCTTGCTGAGGTCGAGTACATTGGCAAGTCCGATAGCGTTGCTTTGCGCGATACCCTGAAGGGCCCGGAGGCGGAAATTGTCGGGGTCTTGTATGGTGGATTGACGACTATTGATCAGGCTAACAGCAGAATTGGCATCATTGAATCCGATTCCCCGGACGGCACCCAGAAGAAAGGTCTCTTTCTCTTTTGGGTCGGGAAAGGAATCCATGAATCGCTGCCACCCGTCCGGTCTGGCACGAGCAAGGACTCTTGCAAATAGTTCAAGCAACGGGTGGATGTTCCGCGACTTGTCCAAGCTCTGAATCCAAACTACACCTGCATCTGGATCGCTTTCTGCGTAATAACTGGCCAGCGCGAATTGAGCTGCTTGCCGAGTGGAAGCGGAAGCCTGTCTCAAACTGTCTTGGAGAGAGCGAAGGCGCTCAGCGTCCGGGGCCCTCGAATGCGCATGGTTTTCGAAATTCGCCTGTGGTTTGGATGTCTCATCAGAATTGGAGAAGCCAATGGAGTGTGAGGCGTTGTGGGCACTCCTCGTTGAGGCAATGACCAAAAGGATCAAAGCTGCGATCGCGGCGACGATGCTTGCAGCGATCCACTTGAATGAAAGGTTCAGGCGTTGGTCCTTCATGACGATTTATCTGTGACTTTGTTGATTCCGGCCGGGCTAAATGCCTGGGCCGGATCCCGCGCTCTCGATTCAGGACTTCAAACCTCCGTGTTCACTAATCATTCCGAGAGAAGTTTTTGAATCCGCTGACTTCCTGCCGGGCCAAGTGAGTTGGCTTGGTTCTTGATTTTGGCGATCATCTGAGCCTTCAAGGCGGGATCAGGGATTTTAAGCGCCAGTTTTGAGGCACTCGCGAAGTCGCCTTCCATTGTCATTACTTCGGTTGCCGAAGCCAGACCTTCGCTTTTTGTGACGCCGCTGATATTGCTTTCAATAAGGACTTGGCTGAACTCCATGAGCTTCTCGCTGCCACAACCTCTCAGATAGGCGTGCATGCAATCGCCTTGTGTGGTCGGGTCGGTGACTTTTTGGAGTGCCAGAAGTGCGTTCCGTTGGTCGTCGAAGATTGCTGTGTTGAAGAGCGCTTTTGCATCGCTTTTCTTGCTTAGATCGAGTGCGCTGACCAATCCATCGGCATTGCTTTGCGCGATGGCCTGAAGGGCGCGGAGGCGAAAATTGTCTGAGTTTTGGATGGCTGCTGGCTGCTTGTCGAGCAGGTCAACTGCGGACTTGGCGTCATTGAGTCCAATCCCCCAAATAGCCCCGCGAAGAAAGGTCTCCTTCTCCTTTGGGTCGGGGAAGAATTCCATAAATCTCTGCCAAGCTTCCACGTCAATACGAGCGAGCACCCTCGCAAAAGTCTCGATTGCCGGATGGGCGTCTTGCGCCTTGTCCAAACTTTGAAGCCACACCACTCCTCCCTCTGGATCGCTCTCTGCGTAATACCAGGCCAATGCAATCTGGGCTCCCTGCCGTCTCGACGCGGAAGCCTGTTTCAGATTCTCCTGAAGCAAGCGAAGGCGCTCAGCGTCCGGGATTCTCGAATGCGGCAGCCTTTCCGCACTCGCCCCCGGCTTGACTCGCTCATCATGATTGGAGGAGCCTATAGATTGTGAAGGAGTGAGGGCCGTCCTCGTCGAGGTAACGACGAAAAGAACCAAGGCAGCGATCGCGGCGACGATGCTTGCCTTGATCCATTGTGAAGAAATGTTCACGCGCTGCTGTCTCATGACGATTTCCATCTGCCATTCTTGATCCTGGCCGGGCTAAATGCCTGGGCCGGATCCAGCGCTCTCGACTCAGGACTTCACACCCTCATCCGGCGTGAGACCCAGCACGATATCGAATCGCGCGGCGAGTTCGCCGGTCTTTGATCCCTCGATCGGCGAGAAGGGCACGATGACCGTTTTCAGCGCCTTCGGGTCCTTGATGCCCTTGATCACCATGTCGTCCTTCTGGTCGGGCTCGCCTTCCGGATAGCACTGGGTGGTGAGAACGCGCTTGCCCTTGATCGAAATGGCGAAGTGGATGTGCCTCGTGCGGCCGGGATACTTGCCGGGCTTGATGGTGCGGAAGTAGTATTCGCCCTTCGATCCTGTTAGAAAGCGTCCATAGCTCTGGAAGTTCTTGTCGCGCTTCTCCGGCTCGGAGGCCTTCGAATGCAGATAGACGCCGTTGTTGTCGGTCGACCAGATCTCGACGAGCGCGTTGCGAACCGGTTGGCCCTTGAGATCCATGACCACTCCGGTGAGATGCGTCACCTCGCCCACGGCGGGAGTGATCGCGGAGTTGAGGATCAGAAGATCGTTGTCGGTGTCGAGCGGCAGACGATCCGGATAAAACGGCCCCTCGGTCTGAGGCGCGGTGGCGGTCAGAGCTTCGGCAAAGGCACCCGGCACGGTGAATAGCACGGCGGAACCCGCGAGGGCGGTCCGGAGGAAATCACGACGGTGGCAGAGCGGACAATTCGGGGCACGCATGGCGTCCAACCTGAATGATCGCGGTGGAGGATCGAGCCAAATCTTCCGTGTCTCGGGACCAGCTTGATCCCTTGCCCGCCGTGTGGGTGCCTCACCCTGACGGGTTGCTTGCAAGCTCGGATGGAATGCCCATGCTTCCCTTCCATGTCCTTTCCACTGCCCAAGACACTCCTCCGCTTCATCGCGGCGATGATGCTGGGTGGTCTTCCGGCCTTGGCAGCGACTCCGGAATTCATGACACGGGTCTGGCAGTCGGAGGAGGGTCTGCCTGGAAACGCCGTTCGCTCGGTGGCGCAGTCGGCCGATGGATATCTCTGGGTCGCCACGGCGGAAGGTGTGGCCCGTTTCGATGGCGTGAGCTTCAGCGGATTTCCGGAAAGCGCCCCCTCGTCGCTGGCCCGGCTCGCCGCCCGCTACATCATCCCGATTCCTGATGGCTCGATCTGCATTTCCACGGAAAGCGCCGGCCTGCTGCGCTGGGACGGTCGCTCGCTGATCCGGATCCTCGATGATCAACGCCAGGCCAACGTCCACGACGTCAGCCAGGTCATCCAGGGCGGTGGCGACTCCCTGTGGATGGTTCGTGGGTCGGAGACCTGGTACTGGACGGCCGCCAAGGGGGCGATCCAGGCAAGGCCTGATCCGACGATCCAGGCCAAACTGGAAGAGGATCGGGTCCGTTGGAGCGAAAGGGGCCGTGACTTGCCCGGGTTCACCACCATGAAGCTGATCGACCGGCAGGGGCGCCTGTGGAGTTCCGGAACTGCTTCAGGACTCACCGTGACCCTTCCAGACGGCGGCCAAACGATCGACGTCCTCAAGGACGACAACGGCATCGCCGAACTGGCCGAAGACCGCGAGGGAAACATCTGGGCCGCCCTCCAGACCGGAGGCCTGGTGCGCATTCGCGATCGGAGGGTCAGCATCCTGCGTCCCGGGATCGGACCCACGGCTCCAACTTCCGTCATTCAGGATCACTCGGGCGTGTGGTGGATCGGGGATCGGTCGGGAGGAATCGATCGCATCGAGAGCGGTCTCGTCACCCATCACCTCACGGTTGCGGATTCCCTGGAACAGCGGGCGATTTCCGTCCTTTTCGAGGATCAGGCCGGCCGCTTCTACGCCGCCACCCGGGACGGCAGCCTGTTCATTTGGAACGGCGGCAAGTTTCTTTCCGTCAAGCAAACGGGCACCACTCCGATCGCCAAGGTGGACGCCATCACGGATGATGGGGACGGGGGACTCTGGCTCGGTGGAGTCAACGGCCTGATCCGCTGGAAGGACCAGTTGCTGGAGAAGTTCGACGCCAGCAAGGGATTGCCCGGCATCCCCTCGGCCTTGTTGCTCGGTGAAGGAAAGGCCCTGTGGATCGGCACCAGCGAGGGACTGCTGGTCCATTTCGATGGCCGGACCTTTGCCACCGAATCCGCCGTCACGGCTCTGGCCGCCGGCCGCAGGATCTCCGGGATCGTTGCCGGAAAGAGTGGCGATCTCTGGGTCAGCACGCTTGGCAGCGGCTTGCTGCATCGTGATGCAAAGGGTCGCTGGTGGCGCTATGGGTCCTCGGAAGGCCTTCCCGATCCCCGCATCACCGCCGCCATCGAGGACCAGCGGGGCGATCTCTGGCTCGGCTCGCTCGGCGGCATTTTCCGGGCGAAGCGCGAGAATCTTGGAAAACCGGGATTCGTCCCCTGGCTGCGGCTGGATCGATCGGATGGACTGAACACCCGCGAATGTTTCGGGGGAGCCCATCCCGCAGCATGGCAGGCGATGGACGGCAGCCTCTGGTTTCCCACCACGCGCGGCCTCGCCAAGCTCCACCCCGAAAACATCCTGCTCAATGAGGTATCCCCGGAGGTGATCCTCGAGTCGGTCAAGACCAGCAACGGTGAGATCAGCAATCCAGGCGGACTGGTCACCGCTGGCCCTGGTCGAGAGAGGCTGGAAATCCACTTCACGGCCCCAAGTTTCAGCGCCCCCGAGAAGGTCAGCTTCCGGGTGAAGCTCGATGGGCTCGACGACAATTGGCGCGATCTCGGTCACAACCGCAGCGTCAGCTACGAAGCCGTGCCTCCGGGCCGATACACCTTTCAAGTCACCGCTACCAACGGCGACGGAGTGACCAGCGCGAAATCGGCCTCATTGAATTTGGAGGTCAAGCCCACCTGGTGGCAGACCCCCTGGTTTCTAACAGCCGTCTTGATCGCGGCCTTCGCCCTCGCCGTCGCCGCCGGCTGGCTGATCAGCCGCCGCAGGATGAAGAGACGCATCGCGGCCCTCAAGGTCCGCAACGCCCGCGAGGCCGAGAGATCCCGAATCGCCCGCGACCTCCACGATGACCTTGGTGCCAGCCTGACTGAGATCTCCCTGCTCGCCGCCATTTCCGCCGAAACCGTTCCCGAAGGCGAATCGCGGGAGTCGCTGGAGGAGATCGCCGAAAAGGCGCAACATCTCATCGGTTCACTCGATGAGATCGTCTGGGCGGTCGATCCCCGGCACGACAGTTCCGGTTCGATTGTCGAGTACATCGCCTCCACCGGTCAGGAGTTCCTGGCACGCGCCGGGATCTTCCTGCGCTTCGACCTCACCCGCGAGATTCCCGATGTGGAGATCGAGCCCGAGCGTCGCCACGCCCTGTTCCTCGCCGTGCGAGAGTCCTTCAACAACATCGTCAAGCACTCCGGGGCCAAGCTGGCACGGCTCAGCGTCTCGTTCACCGATGACCTTCTGGTGATCCTCGTCGAGGATCACGGCGTGGGCTTCGACTTCAAGGACATCCAGCGTGGCGATGGGCTTGCCAACCTCGGCAAGCGCATGGAAGCCTGTCAGGGCACGGTTTCCATCACCAGTGCCCACGGCTCCGGGTGCCGCATCGAGTTGCGCATGCCGCTCCATTCCACTCAAGACCGCCGCCTTTCCGCCAACCCCACGCCATGACCACCACTGTCGCCATCGTCGAAGACCACGAAGCCCTTGGAAAGAATCTCCGGAAGATCGTCGAGAGCACCGAGAACTGTCAGTGCGTCGGAGTCTGGAGCACCGGCGAGGAAGCCCTGATCAAGATCCCCGCCTTCCAGCCCCAGGTCGTCCTCATGGACATCAACCTCCCTGGCATGTCCGGGATCGAACTCACCGAGCGCATCAAGCGTGACCTGCCGGAGACCCAGGTCATCATGGTCACCGTCTATCGGGATCACGACAAGATCTTCGCCGCCCTCAAGGCCGGGGCCTGCGGCTATCTGCTGAAGCGCTCCACCCCCGCCGACGTCCGCGAGGCCATCCAGGCCGTGCGCGCCGGTGGGGCACCGATGAGTGCGGAAATCGCCCGACGCGTGGTCGAGGCCTTTCATGCCCCGGTCAGGCCCGCCGGCGGTGACGAGGTGAAGCTTTCCAAACGGGAAACCGAGATCCTCGAACTCCTCACCAAGGGACTCGCCAACAAGGAAATCGCCGACCGCCTGGGCCTCTCGGTGGAAACCGTCCGCGTCCATCTCAAGCGCATTTATGAAAAACTCCACGTCCGCTCACGCACCGAGGCCGCGATGAAATTCCGCGACTCCACCTCAGGTCCTCAGTGGCCAAGATAGGAGACGATTTCCGTGTCAGTCACGTGATGCCACAGATCCGTGGTTCTGGATGGCTCACTAATGCAATTCACTTGCGTTTCGATCAGTCGCGCCCAACCTAGCGCCATGAAGTTGCTCCGGATCATCCTGATCGCCCTGTGCGGCCCGGGCATCCTTTCCGCGTCCGACCTCAAGGTCGCCGCCCTTCATCCCCTGCTGGCGGATCTGGCCAGGGAGGTCGGCGGAGAGCGGGTCGAGGTCGTCGACCTGATCGGAGCGAACGGCGATGCCCATCATTTCGAACCGTCCGCCGAGGATTTGAAGCGCGCCGCCGACGCAAAGATCTACCTGGCAGCCGGTCTCGGACTCGAACCCTATCTTTCCTCGATTGAATCAGTGGTCGGCAAGGACGTGAAGATCATCGAGGTCGGCGCCACCCTGCCCGTCCTTCATGGCGGATGCAGCGATCCCGAGCACCATCACGAAGACCACGAGATCGATCCGCACTGGTGGCATTCGATCGATCGCTTCAGACGGGCCGCCACCGTGGTCGCCGAGTCATTCGCCGCTGCCGACCCTGCCGGTGCCGCAAGCTATCGCACGAGAGCAGCCCGGTACCGGGAAACGCTCGACGGATTGGAAACCTGGGCCAGAGCCCGCCTCGCCGTCATCCCGAAGTCCAGAAGGCAACTGGCCACCACCCATGCGGCCTTCAACTATTTCTGCGACGACTTCGGCTTCACGGCCTTTCCCGTTCAGGGGGTGAATCGGGAGCAATCGCCGGACCCAAGCGCTCTCGCAACCCTCATCCGCGAGCTGAAGGAGAAGCACGTGATGGCCATTTTCCCTGAAAAGGAGACCAATCCGAAGCTGCTTTCCGTCCTCACCCGGGACACCGGCATTCAACTCGGAGGAGTCCTGATCGCGGATGGCACCAGTTCCTCTTCCTACGAATCCATGGTTCGCGCCAACGTTGAAACCATCGTCACCGGTCTGACCCGCTGAGTTTCAAATCTTGCCAGGAATTCAGCGGCAGATTGGGCCTTCACCATTCGGATCGCCAGGTCATTTGAGTGGAAGACCCTTGAAAGGTCCTGGAGCATCTCGGGCCTTTGATGGCCAGGATTGAACTCGGTCTGGGCGATCGCTGAGGGATCGACGCTGCCTGACACTTCCTATCCCTGAAAGGGCCGACCGAACGTGCCGGACGTCCATCTGATCAGCAGGGGGAAAGGCAGGCGTCCGTTCGAGGGAACCTTGAATTTCCGATAAAGCCAGTAGGTTCCTTGCCGTATTGCATCCGCTCCACCTCCCTCCAACTTGACCTCGTCCAGACTTCACCTCATCGGCTTGCTCATTCCCGCCATTTCGATGGCTGCGGACAAGGTGACCTACGATGACCAGGTCTTCCCTCTCTTCCAGCAGAGCTGCCTGAACTGCCACAATCCCGACAAGACCAAGGGAGGCCTCGATCTCTCGACCTACTCCGGTGCCATGAAGGGCGGATCCGGAGGGAAAATCGCGGAACCAGGGGATCTTTCCTCCAAACTGATGGTCGTCTGCCTCCAAACGGGGACACCCAAGATGCCGCCAGAGGGCGACAAGCTCGGCTCGGCCCAGATCGCGATCCTCAAGGGCTGGATCGAGGGCGGATTGCTCGAGAACAAGAATTCAAGCGCAAAGAAGCCGTCCAAACCCAAGTTTGAAACGACCCTGCGATCCAACCCCGGGGCCAAGCCGGACGGCCCGCCACCGATGCCGGAGCACCTGCGTCTGGAGCCTTTTGTCGCTACTTCCCGCGCTTCCGCCGTTCATGCGATGGCCGCCTCGCCCTGGGCTCCCCTGCTCGCCGTCACCGGCCAGCGTCAGGTAATGCTGCACGACGCCCTCAGCCTCGAACTTGTCGGACTGCTGCCATTTCCCGAAGGTGACCCGGTCTCGCTGGCCTTCACTCCGGACGGTCGCTACCTCATCGTCGTCGGCGGCATCCCTGGGCAATCAGGAACCACGGTCACCTTCGACATCCGCACCGGCGAGCGCACCCTCGTGGTCGCGAAGGAGTTCGACTCCATTCTCGCCGCCGACATCCGCCCGGGCTTTGACATCGTGGCCAGTGGGGGACCGTCGAAACTGTTGAAGCTCTGGAATACCCAGACCGGCAGCGCCATTGCTTCGATCAAGAAGCATACCGACTGGATCACCGCCCTCGACATATCTCCTGACGGAATCCTGGTGGCTTCGGGGGATCGAAATGGCGGAGTCTGGGTCTGGGAGGCCCAGAGCGGCAATGAATTTCACACCTTGCGGGCCCATCAGGCCGCCATCAGCGCCGCAGTTTTTCGGTCCGATTCCAACCTGCTGGCCACCGCCTCCGAGGATGGCACGGTCCGATTCTGGGAAATGAACGGCGGCTCGGAGGTCAAGAAGATCGACGCCCATCCGGGTGGAGTCACCGCCGTGAGCCTGGGGCGGAATGGCTCGATCCTCACGACTGGTCGCGATGGGAAACTTCGCCTCTGGAAGCCGGACTTCAACCTGGACAAGGAGGTCGCGCAGAACCTTCCCGCCTTGACGACTTCGGTGGCGCTTGCCGCAGATGACACCCGGGCCTTCGTGGCGGATGCCGCCGGGGTGGTGCGTGCCTACGACCTGGCAAGCGGGCAGGCGATCGGCGAGTTTTCCGCAGCTCCTCCCAAGATCGAGGTCAGGCTGGCCGCCCTCGCGCAGCAGATCCAGGGGCAGCCCGCTGCAATTGGCGCCGCCGAGGCGAAAGTCGCCGAGGCTGGCGCGAAGGTCGAGGAAGCGAAGAAGGCTCTTGGAGCAGCGGAGGAGGCAGCCAATCAAGCGCGGCAAGCCCACGCAGTCACAGTCAAATCCGAAGCCGATCTCCGACATCAGCTCAACGAACTGCAACAACAGCTTGCGGCACGTCGCGCGGAGATCGACAAGCTCACCGCTGAGTTTGCGGCCGCGAACAGCGATCTGGAGGCCCGAAAACTCGCCGTCGCCACGCTCCCGGAAGATCAGCGTCGCCCGGCCGACCTCGTGGCGGTGGAGACCCGTCGCGGGGAACTGGAAGCCCGAATTGCCAATCAGCGCATGGAGCTCGGCGGACTTGAAAAGCAGGAAAAAGACCTGACCTCCAGCCTCGACCTCGCGGTCAAGGCCACCGCCGCAGCGGCAGGGCGAATCAAGTCCAGCGATGAGCAGCTCGCTGCGCGGCGGAACGAACTGCCCGCCGCCGAGAAGTCCCTGGCGAATCTCCAAGGCGCCTTAACTTCCACGAAAGCCGCTACCGCCTCGCTCGAGTCCTCGAAGAAGCGTTGGCAGGCGGCGGCCATCAATACCCAAGCCCTGATCGCTGCCGACCTTTCGAGGAAGTTGCAGGATGAGGGGGACGAGCGGATTTCATCGTTCAGAACCGCGGCCAAGGCTCTTGAGGAGCAGATGAAGTCACTGCAGGAGAAGCGGCGGGAACTCGATGAACTTTCCAGCCGCTTGGTCGAGAAGCAGAAGGCTGGGAGCGATTCCGCCATCCTGAAGGAAATGGAATCCACGCTCAAGGCACTGGAAGCCTCCGTCGCCACTCAGGGCTCCGAACTCGCCAAGGCCGAGGCCGATGTTGTGGGGTTCAAGACCTCCATTGAGGCGAGTTCACCCACCCTCGATCAGGCGCTCCGAGAGGCCGATCGATTGAAGCGAGACTACCTTTCAGCTTTGAAATGAAGCTTTTGAAGGGCATGGTTCGGGGCTGCTTGCGTCGCACGTGACTGACTGGTTCTAAGGGCGCAAGCGGGAATGAATTCGTGCTTCGATGTTACGACTTCTTGCTTGATTCGAGGGAAAGCACGGGAAATCCTTCGCGTTGCTTGAATTCATATCACCATGAAGCGCCCGACCATTACCGTTCTTCTTTTCCTGTTGCTGGGAATCGTGGCGATCTTGCTGGTCGGGAAACCAGCAACCTGGCAAGGCGGTCAGTCTGACAAAGTTCCAGAGCCCGCAGTTCCCGCTTCTTCTGTCGCGGCCTCGAGGGCCGCTGCCCCGAAGTTACCAAGCCAGCCCGACCGTCCGCCCTCGGAGCAATCAAGTCTGCCACCCAGCAGTCCGAAGACTGCCGTGGTCAACCGTCGCTCCATTCCGATCTCGGTCGAACAGGTTAAGGCGATGGTCAACGGACCCGCCACCGTTTCCTTCTCCCTTCCTGACGGTCGCACGGTCCAAGGCACCCTCGAGATCCAGAAACGCGACCCTGTCGGCCAGGAACTCGGCGTTACCGGCCGCATCACCTCCCCCGGGTCCGGACGGTTCAATTTTTACCTTGAGGCACCCGAAGCCAACCGTGGTCCCCTTTCGGGAACCGTCGTCCTGGATCAGGAGGAGGTCGCCTTCTCGATCCTGCCCGGAGCCAACGGGACCGCGCTTCTGACCGAGTTGCCCATCGACCTCGTCATCTGCCGCAGCTACGCCCCGCCGCCGGCGGAGAAAGTGACCGCGCCCGAAGAGGCCCTGCCTGCCGAACACCCCACCTCCGTCGGCATCCCCGCCTATCAGAACGGCGTCATCCCCCTACAAAGCAACCCTGGCGTCACCCGCGTCGTCTACCTGGATTTCGATGGCGAAAAGGGGCCCTTCGACGGATGGGGAAACTTCGATGCCGCCCCCTCCGGTGCCAGCAACAACACCATCAAGGATGTCTGGGTCCGCGTCTGCGAGGACTACGCTCCCTTCAACGTCAACATCACCACTGACCTCCAGGTTTTCCTCAACGCCCCCAGCACCTCCCGCCAGCGCATCATCATCACCCCGACCACCGACGCCGCGCCCGGAGCAGGTGGGGTCGCGTATCTGAACGACTATGGTTCGACTGCTGGACGTCCCTGTTGGTCCTTCTACTCCTCCGGAAAGAACGCCGCCGAGGTCATCGCCCACGAAATCGGCCACACCCTCAGTCTTGCCCACGACGGGCGGATCACCCCCGCAGAAGGCTATTACCTCGGCCATGGCAACGATCCGGTCGGCTGGGCTCCTATCATGGGAGCGGGCTATTACGAGAACCTCTCACAATGGTCCAAGGGCGACTATGCCTCCGCAGACAACTCACAGGACGACCTTGCCATCATCGCAGGAAAGCTGACCTATCGCACCGATGATGCCGGCGCCGACCACGCCACCGCCGCCACCCTCGAAGTCTTCGGGTCGGGAACCGTGGACACCGAGGGCGTCATCAGCCGTGGCGGCACGAGCAACGACATCGACGCCTTCAAGTTCACCACCACCGGTGGCGCTGTGAACCTCAGCATTGCGACCATCACACCCGGCCCCAATCTTGATATCTCCGCCTCACTCTACGACTCATCCAACAACCTCATCCTCTCCAACAATCCTGACACCGGAATCTCCGCGAGCCTTTCCACCACCCTCACCGCCGGCGACTACACCGTCCGCGTCGACGGCGTCGGACGGGGTGATGTCGCGTTGGACGGCTACTCCGACTACGGCAGCCTCGGGCAATACACCATCACCGGAACCGTCACCGGAGCGGTGGTGCCCGACCGTTTCTCCATCGCGGAAAACTCAGCCGGCGGCAGCAATGTCGGCACCGTCACACCGAGACTCGATCACAGCGGATCGACGCTCACCTACTCGATCATCTCGGGAAACACCGGCAGCGCCCTCGCCATCAATCCGACCTCCGGCCAGATCACGGTTGCCACTCCGGCCGCCCTCAATTTCGAATCACTCTCCAACAACTGGCTGGTGCCTGCCGCCCTCGAACTGAGTGTCACCATCACCGATTCACTCAACAGCGCCCAGAACGAGACCCTTCGTGTCGTCGTTACCGTCACCGACGTCAACGAGACCCCCACCCTCAGCGACAACACCGCGATCGTTGCCCTGTCCAACACCGTCTCCGGCACCGCACTTGGCGCCTTCACCGGCAGCGATCCGGATCGCTTTGATCTCTGCACCTATTCGATCGTCTCCGGAAACAGTGCCGGGAAATTTGCCATTAACTCCAGCACCGGCGTCCTCACCGTCGCAGGCTCGCTCGATGCCGCCGTCCAGTCGTCCTACACCCTCACCCTCCGTGCCACCGACCGCGGCTCTCCCGCCCTCACCTCGAACATCACGACGACGGTCACCCTCCTGCCTTGCCCACCTTCCCTCTCCCCCGGATACGTCAGGCATACCCTGTACGAAGGCATCAGCGGCAGCGCCGTCTCCAGCCTCAACTCGAACGCCGCCTTCCCCGCTTCACCCACCCGGGAAATCCGTCTCACCGAGTTCAACGACACCACACGTGGCGACAACTACGGCAGCACCATCCGCGCCTGGATGATCGCCCCTTACACCGGCACCTACCAGTTCTGGATCTCCGGTGACGCCGCCGCCGAGCTTCACTTCAATGCCTCGGCAGCCACGACGCCACTCAGCCTCATCGCGTCTCTGACCGCCGCATCCGCCTACCAGACCTGGACCACCTACGGCAGCCAGCAAAGCACCACCTTCAATCTAACAGCAGGCCAGATCTGCTACCTGGAGGCCCGCCACAAGGAGTCCACCAGCGGCGACCACCTCTCCGTCGCCTGGCAGATCAGGGACAGTAGCAACACCACCACACTCGTCCCGCGCGAAGTGATTCCTGGGCGCTACCTGTCACCCCATGACATGAGCTACACCGCCACCAATGCGGTCGCCGCCACCTCTGGCCTGGTCTATGAAATCTGGGACGGCCTTGCAGGAACCAGCCTCTCCACCCTGACCTCGTCCACGAATTTCCCTAACAAACCGGACCGCGCGATTTCCATTCCCGGTTTCACCACCGGACTTGTGACCGCTGGCGACAACTACGGGGGTCGGATCCGGGCCTATCTCACACCCAGAACCACTGGCACCTATAACTTCTCGATCGCTGGCGACGATGCCACCTCGCTGCTTCTCAGCACCGATTCCAATCCCGCCAACGCGGTCCAGATCGCCTCTAACAGCTCTTCGACCGGCTATCAGAACTGGACCTCCTTCGCCAGCCAGACCTCGGCCGGCACCCCTCTCACCGCGGGGGTCCGCTACTACATCGAGGCCCGCGTCAAGGAAGCCACGGGAAATGATCATGTCGCCGTCTCATGGACCGGTCCGAACATCACCAGCAACGAGATCATTCCCTTCTCCACCAACAATCTCTCCGACTCCACGATTGCCCCCTACGATTCCAACATCGCCCCCTCGTTCGGTTCCGTCTCCTATGACTTCAGCGTCCCGTCCAACTATGCCTTGAACTCCATCGCTGGAACCGTGACGGCGAGCGATGCCGCCTTCGACGAAGTCCGCTACTCCATCGTTTCAGGAAACTCCCTTGGCCGCTTTGCGATCAATCCCCGCACCGGAGACCTCCTTGTGGTCAACACCCTCGCACCAGGCGGACTCTATCAGCTCCAGATCAGTGCCCAGGACTCCGGTCATGGCGGATTCTTCACCCCGAAGCAAACCCTCGTCGCGGCTTCGATCACCGCCCCAGGCAGCAATCTTCCACCGGAAATCACCGCCAACCCCGCCGCCCTAGGCACCTTCCCGGCCGGATCGGCCGTCTCCACTTCGCTCGCTGGCTTCGCCTCGGACCCCGGAGACAACCTGACTTTTGCCCTCGTCTCCGGCCCCTCCTGGCTCTCGGTCTCCCCCTCTGGAACCGTCAGCGGAACCCCTGACCTCAACCAGCTCGGCCCCTGGACCTTCACCTACAGCGTCAGCGATAGCTCGAACGCCACCGTTCAGGCCAGCGCGACCCTCACCGTTGGAAACCCACCCAGCGGATCGGCCTCCACCCTCACCTCCAGCAACGCCACGACCGCCTTCTCCGGCGGCTCAACCTTCAGCGGCAGTTCCTCCAGCGCCTCCACCAGCGACAATTCCTACTGGGTGCTTCGCGAGAGCAATGCCAACCCCAGCATCCTCGAACATCGTTGGACCTTCACCGCCACCAACACCCGGGAGGTCACCCTCAGTGTCGAGGCCTATCACACTACCACCACCGACAACGATGATTTCCAATTCGCGGTCTCCACCGATGGAGGTTCCACCTACACCAACGCCTTCCTGATCACCAAGACCGTCGACAACAACACCGCACAAACCTTCAGCTTCGTCACCGGAACGACAGGGTCCACCATCGTCCGCGTGCGCGACACCAACCGCAGCGCCTCTGGCAATCGCGACACCTTGTCGATCGACGCCCTTTCCCTGATCTTCCCTGCCAACCAGACCCCTGCCGTCAGCGACAGTTCCTTTTCCATCATGCCCGGCATCACCCTCGGCAGCACGGTCGGAACCGTCATCGCGACCGATGCCAACGTCGGGCAGACCCTTTCCTACAGCATCCCCCGTGGAAACGAGGCAGGCCGCTTCGCGATCTCGGCATCCGGCGTGATCTCGGTGAACGCCCCAATCCCTGCCAGTTCAGGCCCCTACTCGCTCATCGTGGTCGCCACCGACAGCGGAGTGCCAGCCCTGGCCGCGTATGGCATCGTGACCATTCAGGTGACCGAGCCCATTCCGGCCACCATCACATTGGGAAATCTGAACTCCACCTACAACGGCTCGCCCCAGACGGTCACCGCCATCACCGATCCTCCCGGCCTCCCTGTTTCCATCACCTACAACGGGGCCCCTACCGCACCAAGCCTTGCCGGGTCCTACGCGGTCAGCGCGACGATCACCGATCCGCAATACTCCGGGTCCACCAACGCCACCCTGGTGATCGGAAAGGCCAGCGCCAGCATTTCGTTCGGCAGCCTCAGCCAGACCTATACAGGCTCGCCTCTTTCCGTCTCCACCAGCACCACGCCCCCCGGACTGACGGTGGCCCTCACCTACGATGGCTCCTCCTCACCGCCGACAAACGCCGGAAGCCATGCGGTGGTTGCGACCATCAACGACCCCAACTACCAGGGCAGCGGAAACGCCACGCTCCAGATAGGAAAGGCCACCGCCAGCTTGAACCTCGATGCGCTCATCCAGACCTACGATGGATCTAGTAAAACCGTCTCCGCCACCACCTCGCCCGCAGGACTTTCAGTCGGCTTCACCTACAACGGCTCCCCGACAGCTCCGGTCAACGCGGGCTCCTACACCGTCGTTGGCACCATCAGCGACACCAACTATGACGGCAGTAGCAGTGCCACCCTGGTGATCGCGAAAGCCACCGCCACCATCACCCTCGGGAGCCTTTCCCAGACCTACAACGGCAGCACGAAATCCGCCTCCGCCACCACCTCACCCGCCGGCTTGAGCGTCGGCTTCACCTACGACGGCTCGGCCACCCCGCCCACCAACGCCGGCACCTACGAGGTTTCCGCCACCATCAGCGACGCCAACTACACGGGCATCGCCACCGGCAGCCTGGTGATCGCCAAAGCGACCGCCTCCGTCGCCTTGTCCGGCTTGACCGTCACTTACGATGGCTCACAAAAACTGGTCACAGCCACCACAACGCCCGAAGGCCTGAACGTCGGCTTCACCTACGATGGCTCCTCCTCCGCGCCAACGAATGCCGGCACCTACGCGATCGTCGCCACCGTCAACGATCCCAATTACGATGGAACGGCAAGCGACTCGCTCATCATCTCCAAGGCCACTGCCACGCTCACTCTTGGAAGCCTCTCGACCACCTACGATGGCTTCGCCCAATCCGCTTCCTTCACCACTTCCCCCGCAGGCCTGACAGTCGAAGTCGCTTACGACGGCAGCCCAACACCACCGATCCATGCCGGCACCTACTCGGTTGTGGGCACCATCACAGACCCGAACCATCAGGGCTCTGCCAGTGGCTCACTTGTCATCGCCAAGGCCACTGCCAGCGTGAGCCTCGACGGACTTTCCCTGACCTACGATGGTTCCTCCAAGATGGTGTCGGCCACGACTTCACCGGCCGGACTGGATCTGACCACCACTTACGACGGCTCTCCCACGCTCCCCGTCGCCGCCGGGACCTACCCGGTCCTCGCCGCGATCAACGACGGTAACTATCAGGGATCGGCCAGTGCCTCGCTCGTGATCTCGAAGGCAAGCGCCACGGTGAGCCTGGGCGGGCTTTCCGCCACTTACGATGGAAACCAGAAGATCGCCTCCGCCAGCACCACGCCTTCCGGACTGAACGTGCAGTTCACCTACGAGGGCGGAGTTCCACCAACCCACGCCGGCTCGTACGCCGTCACCGCGACGGTCGACGACCTGAACTACAGCGGCTCGGCCAGCGGCACTTTGAGCATCGCCAAAGCCGCCGCCACCATCGAGCTCTCCGGACTCTCCCAGGCCTACGATGGTTCGCCGAAATCGGTTGCAGCCACCACCGTGCCCGCCGGCCTTGATGTCGCCATCACCTACAACGGCTCCCCCACTGCCCCGTCCGCCCCTGGCTCCTACTCCGTGGCCGCCACTATCACCGATGCCGACCACTCTGGAAGCGCCTCGGCGACCCTGGTGATCACCAACGACCTCGTGGTCCTGGCCAACCAATCGCTCGCCCTGCCAAACGCCACCACCACCTACGAAAGCCTGGTCAACGAGGGCACCCTCATCTTCGGCGCAGGCACGGCCACCATCAGCAGCAACGCCATCAACCACGGCGTCCTGCGACTCACTGGTGATGCGGTTCTCAACGTCACCGGCACTTTCACCAACACCGGCGTGATCGACATCATCAACTGGTCCGGCAGCCTGCCACCCGGCCTGATCAACAGCGGCACCATCCTCGATCGCTCCGCCATCCGGGTCACCTCCACGCAGGCCAACGCCAGCACCTTCAGCCTCAGTGTTCCCAGCTACGCGGGCCACCTCTACCAGTTGGAGACAAGGGCCGACCTCACCTCGCCCTGGCAGCCGCTGGGCAACGCCATCCCCGGCACCGGCTCCGCCACGAATCCACCGGCCCTTCAGTTCACACCGGCCCTCGACGGCCCCCGCCGCTTCTACCGGGTCGTGGTCACGCCCGCTCCTTGACTTCTCCGGCTGCCGGGACAAACTCCGCCGCAGACAGGGGAGCTCCACGTTCGCGGAGCCGAGATTTTCCAGCGCGTGGAAAAGACCCTCCGAACCTGATGCGGGTCAAGCCGCCGTAGGAAGTCGAAACCGCAACCCGTTTCCCCTTCCCGGCCGTGCC
>JAIXPW010000225.1 GCA_027485995.1 Verrucomicrobiaceae bacterium | reverse complement strand
CGACGGTCCAAATCGCCCGGTCGACGGTCCAAATCGCCCGGTCGACGGTCCAAATCGCCCGGTCGACGGTCCAAATCGCCCGGTCGACGGTCCAAATCGCCCGGTCGATGGTCCAAATCGCCCGGTCGATGGTCCAAATGACCCGGTCGGCATCAGTCACAAACCCCTCTCCCCCAAAGAGATAAACAAAAAAACCCAACCTCGAATGAGAAACGAATTCGCCAATCGCCAGAACATGCACCTTGCCGTGCTCGCCCTGCTTGCCGAAATACAAATGCGCTGACAAATGATTGAGAAACACATTGATTTCCAGGCGCTTCCACGCCCCCGTCCTGGCAGTCACTGTTGATTGCCCCAAGATTCCCGAAGGCTGGATCCCTGCTTTGTCAGAAAGCTCTCGTTGTTTGGTGGATGTCTCAGGGTGCTTGATGGCTTCAAATTCAATGGCCCTTGCCGAGGGGGGCGGCCTACGGGAGAAGTGAGGCACTGCGCGCACGGTGTGGGGACTTTTAGAATCCGGGTGGCGGTTCGACCCTCCCGGGGCCCGTCTCCGACCTCCGGAAGTCGAAAAATATTTTTGGAATCCTGTAACAATTTTTGCGTGCCGGACGCAATGCCCGGATCGCCGCAAATCCCCACAGAATGGTGGATTTTACCGCAAATCGGCCATGGATCTGGGTTTGCTGGCGATGACACCACCTCTAACGGATGGATTTTCAGGTTGCCTCTGCCCGGCGATCCCCCCTTAATGCCGGAGTCTCGCCCTAGAGACGTTCGTCCCGTCACCCTGATCCCTACCCCGAACGCATGCGCCGACAACTCCTCTCCCTGGCTGCCCTGGCCCTTTTCGCCCCGCTCCTTTCGAACTGCTCTTCCTCCCTCAACGTTCTTCCCAAGAGTTCCATCGGAAAATTCTCCTCTTCCTCCTCGTCCCGCTGGTCCTTCACCAGTTCGACGGAAAGCTTCCCGACCGCCGAGCCGTCTGCCTCCGTCACCGCCGCTGCGGCCTCGCATCGCAAGGACAAGCACGGCATGCCGGTTTACGCGTTCAGTGAGCGCTCCCGCCTGGTCCGCACCACGGCCTATTGCTGCAAGGAAAGCGACCACCTCATCTACGGCAGCAAGAATGCCACCGGCACCGAGCTGCGCTACAGCAACCGCGTCCGCAGCGCCGCCGCCGACTGGTCCTTCTATCCCGTTGGCACCGTCTTCCGCATCAAGGGACTGCCCTACCTCTACGTGGTGGATGACTACGGCTCCGCCCTCACCGGCACCGGCACGATCGACATTTACAACCCGGACCACGCCACGATGAACCTGTGGGGCACCCGCAAGGTGGAAGCCACGGTCGTCCAGTGGGGCTCCTTTACCCGCAGCGCGGAGCTTCTGAGCAAGCGCACCAGCTACGGTCACTGCCGCGACATGTTGGCCAACATTGTCCGCCAGCGCCCGGATCTCGCATCCGTGGCCAAGCGCTGATCGGGCACCCGTTTTCAAAGCCGCGTTTCCTCCGGGAGACGCGGCTTTTTCATGCCCCGAAGCAATCGTGAACTGCCGCCCCGATCGCGTTCGTGGCGAACTCTAGCTCGTCCATCGAGACGCTGAGCGGGGGCATGAGCACGACCGTGTCGAGGATCGGGCGGGTGAGCAGGCCATGCTTGCTGGCAGCCAAGCAGACTTCCTCGCCGATCCGCTCCGCTGCGGGAAACTTCGAGCCGTCCGTTCGACGCAGTTCGATGCCGGCGACGAGACCGCATTGGCGGACCTCGTGGACCTCCGGGTAGCTGGCCGAAAGCTCGGAAAGCAGGTCCGTCATCCGTGCGATTTTGGGCTGGAGGGCCTCAAGGGTCCGCTCGGTTTCAAAAATTTCCAGACTCGCCAGGGCCGCCGCGCAGCCGAGGGGATTCGCGGTGTAACTATGACCGTAGTAGAATGCCAGGTCCGTCCCGCCAAGGAAGGCGTCGTAGATCCGACCGGTGGTCAGCGTGGCCGCCATCGGCAGGTAGCCGCCGGTGAGGCCTTTCGCGAGGCAGAGGAAATCGGGGATCACGTCCTCACGCTGGCAGGCGAACATCGTGCCGGTGCGACCGAATCCGGTCATGACCTCGTCGAGGATCAGGTGGACGCCGTGCCGGTCACACCAGCGACGCAGCTCGGCGAGCATCCCACTTGGCCAAGGGCGCATTTCATTCACGCCCTGGATCAGCGGCTCGATGATGACGGCGGCGACCTCGGCGATCGCTCCCGGCGAAAGGGTTTCCAGATCCTCCATCGCCGCGACCCGGGTGACCTCGAGTCCGAAGCGACTGACCGTCGAGGTGAATCGCCCCACTCCACCCAGCGAGGCCGCGCCGAGGGTGTCACCGTGATAGCCGTTTTCGAAGGCGATGAAGCGGGTCTGCGGCTCCCGTCGGTTCAAACGATATTGAAGCGCCATCCGCACCGCGCATTCGATCGCGGTCGAGCCGTCGTCCGAGAAGAACACGCGTTCCAGGGTGCCTTCAGGAAACAAACCACAAAGCCGCTCGGCGAGTTCCGACGCGCGGGGATGGGCGAAGCCGAGATAGGAGGTATGCGCCACCTGGTCGAGCTGCGCGCGGATCGCGGCGTCGAGCGTCGGATGATGGTGGCCGTGGACATTGGTCCAGATCGACGAGTTGCCATCGAGATAGCGGTTTCCTTCCGAGTCCCAGAGCCAGACGCCCTCGCCTCGGACGATCACCAGCGGGTCTTTCCGACACCACTCGGACTGCCGCGTGAACGGATGCCAGCAGTGGCTCCGGTCGGCCTCGATCCATCGGCGGCTGTCATCGCGCATGGCGGGAGCATGACCGGGAGCGCGCGTCCTGAACAAGTCCGGCGGAAAACTTTCGGGCAGGCGGAAACTTCGGGCAACAGGCGGAGTTCAATGCACACCATGAAGACACGATCCATTCTCAGCCTTGCCCTCACCCTGGTCCTTTGCTCTGGAGCCGCCGAAGCGAAGGGCAAAAAGGAGCACAAGTCCCGCGACACCAACCAGGATGGGCTGATCTCCGCCGATGAGTTTCTGGCCAACCGCAAGCATCCGGACAAGGCCAAGGCCGTGTTCGAAAAGGCGGATGCCAACAAGGACGGCCAGCTCGACAAGCCCGAACGCAAGGCCCTCAAGAAGCACGGCAAGAAGCATGCCGGGAAAAAGGGTGAGGCCCGCGCCAAGAAGAAGGGCGGCAAGAAGAAGCAGAAGGGCAACGGCTGATCCCATCGATCCGCCGTTGCATCCATCATCTGATCCTTCGGCGGATCACACCTCGATCTTCCACGGTCCACGCATTGGCTGATCGATCAGCGCGTTGGCGGCGGGGTCGTCGAACTTGAGGGTCTTCGGGTCGAACTTGAGGCTCTTGTTGAGACGGTGCGCGGTGACGCCCATGTTGACCATCGTGCAGGACCAGAAGCCGTTCTGCTCGTTGAGCGCGAACTTTTTCCGGCTGCGGACGCTTTCGTGGAAATCGGTGATCTGCTCGGGCGGATCCGGCAGGGCGGCAAGCTTCTTTTCGAGGTCCGGGATGTCGGACTTGAAGTCCTTGAAGATCTTCCCTTTCGGCCCGGAGATGTAGGCGGCGTCCTTGTCCTTGTTGGCGCCGTCGAGGATGATCTTGCAACCGTCGGCATAGGTGAACTCGATGCGACGCCAGGTGCCGATGGCATCCGCATCCTGCGGGTCGGCGTCGATTTCCACCGAGATCGGTGCGGTGTCGTCCTTGCCGAGGATGTACTGGGCGGGGTCGAGGTAGTGCTGGCCCATGTCGCCGAGGCCGCCGCCGTCATAGTCCCAGTAGCCGCGGAACGAGGCGTGGGTGCGGTGGGCGCTGTAGGGTTTCAGCGGCGCGGGCCCGAGCCAGAAATCGTAGTCGAAGCCCTCCGGCACCGGCTGCACGGGGAGGTTGGTTTTTCCAACCCAGGTGCCGAGTTTCCAATCGAATCCGGTGACGCCTGAAACCGTGATCGTCAACGGCCAGCCCAACAGATCGTTCATCGCGGCCTTCTTGAGCTGCTTCACCGGCACTCCCATGCCGTAGAAGTTGTCCTTGAAGCGGAACCAGGTGTTGAGGCGGAAGACGCGCTTGTGTTTCTCGACCGCCTTCACCATCGCGACGCCCTCACCGATCGTGCGGCTCATCGGCTTTTCACACCACACATCCTTGCCGGCCTTCGCGGCCTCGATGGAGATCAATGCATGCCAGTGCGGTGGCGTGGCGACGTGGATGATGTCGATGTCATCGCGCTTCAGCACCTCGCGGAAATCGTGATAGCCCTTCACGCCCTTCGACTCGCCGCCGACCTGGTCCATGCGGTTCTTGAGGTGCCCGGCATCGACGTCGCAGAGAGCGAGCAGTTTCCCCGGCATCCCGAGATGCGAGGCGGAAATTCCGCCGCAGCCGATGATTGCGCGGGTGAGTTCATTGGACGGCGCGGTCTGGCCACCCAGCCCAAGCACGCGGCTTGGAACAATCTGGATGGTCGCGAGGGCGGCGAGGGATTTCAGGGTCTGGCGGCGGGTGAACATGGAGGGAGAGAGTTAGTGGTTATTAGTTATTAGTTATTGGAACTTGGAACTTGGAACTTGGAACTTCACTCGTCCGCGGTCTTGTCCCAGAAGAAGAGAAAGAAGATCACGGCGATGGCACCGGCCATGCCGGCGGGGAGGAGCCAGAAGGTTTTCCACTGGCTGGAGGCGGTTTGGAGGAGGTTGGGGTTCACGTCGGGAAGACCGACCGAGAACATTTGTCCGAGTTGCTGGCCGAAGCTGAGGGTTTGAGGCGCGGCAGCCTCCTTGATGGCGGTGGCGAGCCCGGCATGACCGGCGACCTGGGCGGTCATTTTCGCATCGGCGATCTGGTAGCCGAAATACATGCCGATGCCCTGGGTGAAGAAGACGAGCATCGACTGGACCTGATTGCGCACGGTGACGGGAGCGGCCTTGTCGGCGTAGATGAAGCCGGTGACGAAGAAGAAGTCGTAGCAGATGCCGTGGAGCATGATGGAAAGGAAGAGCATCCAGACCACCTGGTCCGGCGCGCCGAGGGCGAAGAGCACGTAGCGCAGCACCCAAGCAAGCATCCCTAACAGGATCATCCATTTCACGCCGAGCTTCCGGAAAAAGGCGGGGATCAGCAGCATGAAGATGATTTCCGACATCTGGCCGACCGCCATCGAAGAGGCCGGTTGGCGGAAGCCCATGTCGGAGAGGAAAATGGAGGTGGTGCTGAAGTAGTAGGCGAGCGGGATGCAGATCAGCGTCGAACAGATGATGAAGACGAGGAAGGCGGGCTTCTTGAGGAGCTTGAAGGCATCCAGCATGAGGAGGCTCGACAGGCTGAGCGGCTGGCCTTTCGCCGAAGGTGGCGTGGTGGGCAGGAAGAAGGCGAAGATGCCGAGAAGCAGCGAGCCAGCCCCGGCGAGGGTGAAGATCTGGAGATTCTTGGACCATCCAAGGAAGCCGACAAGCAGGCCGGCGACGATCCAACCAATGGTGCCCCAGACGCGCAGGGCGGGGAACTTGCTCTGGTCGCTGATGTTGGAGAACGCGATGGAGTTGCCAAGCCCGAGGGTCGGCATGTAGCAGAGCATGTGGACGAGGAAGAGGCTTTTCACCATCCCGGCATCACCTTTCGCGGCGAATGATGGCACCGCGAGCATGGCGGCGCCGCCGATCAGCAGGAGGACGCCCATCACCTTTTCCGAGGGAAAGAAGCGGTCCGCCACTAGGCCGAGAAACAGCGGCGCAATGATGGCGGCGATCGGGGCGGATCCATAAGCGGCCCCGATGATGGAAGCGAGACCATTGGCGTCGAGACAGGCCCCAAGGGTCACGAACCACGCGCCCCAGAGGAAGAACTGCAGGAACATCATCACGGAGAGTCGGTTCGTGATGGAACGGGAGGAATCTGAGGTCATGGAGCGGTTCGAAAGCGGTTCACAAATGAAGCGTAGACCGATACTCCATGGCATCCGCCGATCTTCCGCAAGGCTGGAACATCGCCTCTTGCAGTGAAAGATCGCGGGCCTCAAAAAGGTAGTGGGCACGTTCTTTCCGTTTCAAACCGTCATGAATCCATCCGATTTCAATCGCCGCAAGTTTCTCGGAGTCGCAGGTGCAACCCTCGCGGTTGCCGGATTTCCCGCCATCGTCCGAGCTCAGGATGCTTCGAAGCAGGTGCTGAAGATCGGATTGATCGGCTGCGGAGGTCGCGGAACCGGGGCGGCAAGTCAGGCGCTTTCCGCCGATCCGAACGTGAAGCTGTGGGCGATGGGCGATGCT
Organism: Verrucomicrobiaceae bacterium; assembly: GCA_027485995.1. Classification (GTDB taxonomy): domain Bacteria; phylum Verrucomicrobiota; class Verrucomicrobiia; order Verrucomicrobiales; family Akkermansiaceae; genus Luteolibacter. The sequence goes on along the minus strand of JAIXPW010000225.1, from coordinate 18,023 downwards.
TTCGCGCCTGCGATCACCAACAGCCTCAACCAGCTCGGCAAGTTCGGCGACAAGGTGGAGGTGCCGGAAGCCAGGCGTTTTTCAGGACTCGAGAGCTACAAGGAAGTGCTCAACAGCGGGGTGGATGTGGTCCTGCTGGCCTCGCCTCCGGGGTTTCGCCCTCTGCATCTCCGTGCAGCGATTGAGGCTGGCAAGCATGTCTTCGCGGAAAAGCCGATGGCCGTGGATGTGGCCGGAGTGAAGTCGGTCATGGAGTCCGCGAAGCTCGCCAAGCAGAAGAACCTTTCGATCCAACATGGCTTTTGCTGGCGGTTCGCGCCCGGTGTGCGCGAGGCCTATGGCAAGATCACCTCGGGTGAACTGGGTCGCGTGATTTCCCTCTACGGCACCTACATGGGTACGCCGCCAAAGCCCCTGCAGCCCGGAATGAAGAAGCCGGATGGCATGGGCGATGTCGAATGGCAGGTCGCCTGGTGGAACAATTTCGAATGGCTCAGTGGCGGACCGATTCTCGAGCAGGCGATCCACACCGTGGACAAGATTGCTTGGGCGATGGGCGACGTGGCCCCGATCGCAGCGGTGGCGAATGGTGGACGAGCGATGCGCACCGACGTGGGCAACGTTTACGATCACTACAACGTCGCGTATGAGTATCCCAACGGCGTGATCTGCCACTTCGGCGAGCGTCAGTATCCCGGCCTGCATGGTGAGGTGTCCGACCACATTTACTGTGAAAAGGGCACCGTGGTCTGTCCGGACATGCCGATGGTGCTCGGGCCGGACGGCAGCAAGCGGCAGTGGATGTATCGCGCCAAGCCCGGCACGGAACAGAACATGTATCAGGTCTGCCACAACGAGTTTTTTGCCGCCCTGCGAAAGGGGGAAACGATCAACACCGGCGAGTACATGGCCAACAGCACCATGCTCGCGATCCTGGGTCGGGAAGCCGCACATACCGGGCAACGCATCACCTGGGAACAGATTTGGGGCGCGAACCAGGACATGGCTCCGGACACTCTGAAGTTCCCGGATGCGTTCCCCATCGCGCCGGTGCCGGTGCCCGGAGTTTACAAGTTGGCGTGAGACTTAACACGATTCGATTGCCATGACTCCGCGTTTGATGACTTGCGCCACAATGGCGCTGATGGTGTCGGCCCATGCCGATGAGGCCTTGCCGAAACCGGCGTTGCTGCCCACCACCCAGGCGATCCACGAACTCGTTTCGAAGCAGCCTGCGATCTCAGCCGATGGCATGAAGCCGTTTACGGATAAAGTGCCGAAAGCAGGTGATGCGACACTTGATTTGATCCCGGTTCCTGGCGGCGAATTTGTCATCGGCTCTCCGGAATCCGAAGCGAATCGCGCGACGAGCGAGGGCCCGCAGAAGAGGGTGAAGATCGAGCCGTTCTGGATGGCAAAGGTCGAGACCACTTGGGCGCTCTACCATCCGTACATGGAGAACAAGATGGCGCGCAACAAGGACGGCACGCTGAATCGGGACGACAACATGACCACCTCGGAGGCTCCGGTGCGCAAGGATGCCGAAACCTTGGTCGATGTGGTCACCCAGCCGACCCCGCCTTATGTGCCAATGAACTTCGGCATGGGCAAGGGCTATGACAAGGACAGCCCGGCCATCGGGGTCACCCAGCATGCGGCGAGCAAGTTTTGCGAATGGCTCACTGCCCAGACCGGGCATTTCTACCGTCTTCCAACCGAAGCCGAGTGGGAGTATGCATGCCGGGCAGGGAGCACCACGGCGTACAGCTTCGGTGATGATCCAGCCCAACTTGGAGATTATGCATGGTCTGTGGAGAACTCCGAATACCAGTATCAAAAGGTCGGCCTGAAAAAACCGAACGCCTGGGGCCTCCATGACATGCACGGCAACGTTGCGGAGCTTTGCCTTGGCCAGTATTCACCCGATGCCTATGCCGCCTTCAAGGACGGGGCTGTGAATCCCTGGACGGCTATCACCACAAGATACCCGACCGTGGTTCGTGGCGGCAGTTGGAACGATGATCCCGACAAGCTCCGCTCCGCCGCGAGGATCGGCAGTGAGCCCGCCTGGAAGATGCGCGATCCACAGCTTCCCAAGTCCCAATGGTATTTCACCGATGCCCCCTGGCTTGGCTTCCGGGTCATTCGTCCGCTCAAGGTCCCAGGCGTCGAGGAAATGCACCGTTTCTGGAACATGGATGGCGATTCGGAATGAGGATTCTGCTTTCGCTGCTGCTCGGCTGCATGGCGACCGCGAAGGAGACCCGCTTCATCTTCGAGCGTGGATTGATGGGCACGCGCTTCGCGATCACCTGCCATGGCAGCGATGAATCCGTCGCGAAGGCGGCGGCCGATCTCGCCTTCCAGCGTGCGGAGGAGATCAACGCCATCGCCTCCGACTACATCGCCGGAAGCGAACTACTACGGTTATCGGAGAAAACTGGGACACCAGTGAAAGTGTCGCCGCTTCTGCTCGACCTGTTGGCGAAATCCCTGGACTTCGCGCGAAAGACGGATGGCCGGTTTGATCCTACGCTCGGCCCACTGACGAAGCTTTGGCGCGAGACACGGCGGGTGGGCAGGCTACCGGCTCCGGAAACGCTGGCCGCCGCGAAGTCCGCGTCAGGCTTCAGACTCCTCGAGCTCGACCCGGCCGCTGGCACGGTGACCCTCACCCACCCGGGCATGCGGCTCGATCTCGGCGGCATCGCGAAAGGCTACGCGGCCGATGCCATGTTCGACGTGATGAAATCAAAGGGCTTTCCCGCCACCTGCATCGCGGCTGGTGGCGATCTCCGGCTTGGCGATCCGCCGCCTGGAAAGAGCGGCTGGACGGTCGGAATGAAGACGCTCGAAAAGGACAGCACCTCCGGACATCTGACGCTTTCCAACTGTGCGGTCTCCACCTCCGGCGATCTCCAACAGGCGGTTGAAATCGACGGTGTTCGCTACGCCCACATCATTGATCCGAAAACCGGCCTTGGCCTCACGAGACATCTCGCGGTGACGATCATCGCGCCCAATGCCACCACCAGCGATGCGCTTGCCACCGCCGCCTGCGTCGCGGGTGCCGACCATGCGGAGACGATGGCGAAGGCATGCGGGGCCACCGAAGTGCGAGTCGCGATTGATCCCTGACTCACTCGCCCGGCGCGGCCGTTACGGCCGGCTTGGGATCGAGCAGGTCCTTGAACTGCTTGGTCCAGTCGCCGACCTTTGGATGCATCGCATATTTCTCAAGATGCTGGAACATCTTCAGCGCAGCTCCCCGTTGGTCACCGGCACGAAACACATCCTGCTCTTCCATCCAGAGAAACTCCGGATAGGTCTCGGTCACGAATTTCTCCTGCTCGGGTGAACGGACTCCATCCTTGCCTGGCTTGGCATCACCGCCCCGGCCCCAGTGTTCGACCACGAGGGTTTCCTGCTGGATGCGATGGGTCCAGGCCGCCCGGAGTTCCTCGGTCTTCTCGGGCTTTCTCAGGGGCGGCAGGATCACCTTGCCGTAGATGTTTCCAAGTTCGATCGGCGAGAGCGGCCACTCGGGGACCTTGATGTTGCTGATCTCATAAACTTGCGCGAACACGGTGGAGAGGACCGGTTGGCGCAGCAGGTCGTGCTGGCCCTCGAGGCTGACAATGTCGGCGAACACGTCGTCGACCGCCTTCGACGCCTCGCCGGAGAACTTGACGGCGGCCTCGCGTGAGCCCGCGACTTGCAGAGTCAGGGAAAGCCAGCGCAGTTGATGCCGCAGGGCTCGTTTGAAGCTCGCGCTCTCGAGCTGGCCTTCCTGCTTGCGCTTCCATTCACGGAAATCCTGACCTTTCCGGTTCTTGTCGTCGAACTGGAGCTTCTCGATGCACTTCAAGTAGAACTCCAAGGCGGCATCATCACTCGCCATGGCGGACCGAAAGGCGCTGATCGCCGAACCGAAACGCTCGTCCACCCGCTTGTCGGCTCCTTCCTGGATCTTCTGGAGCTTCTCCAGAAGCGCCTCGCGATCCGCCTGAGTCAAGGGATCGGCATGAAGCAAAGGGGCAAGGAACAGCGAGGCGGCGAGGGTTTTGAAAGCGCGCATGAGAGGGTTTCTGGCACAGCCTACGCGCCCCGCCAAGCAATCCATTCATTTCCTGCCAGTCGAATCCGGATAGCCGCTCAACCCCAGGGAGTCGATCATTTCTGGAAGCACGAAACCACCTGCCGTGACTGCCAAGCGCCGGCAGCCATTCAGTTCCGCCGCATCCTCGTGCAAGGCCGCAGGTTTCCCAAGGCGCTTCGCCGTTTCAAGCAGGGCCTCGACGGTGGATTCGCCGCGATCGCCGAGAACCATCACGCCATCGCACCAACTGCACAGGGCTTCCAGCGCACGTTCACGCTGAGCCATCGCTGGAGCCACCGTGTCGAGGAACGAAAGTTTGGCATCCCGGTAGCGCAGGCGGAGCTGCTGGGACAGCCAGGCCACGCGGCGCGGCGAGAGTGTGGTCTGACACACAGCTCCGAAGGCGGGTGCATAGCGCATCCGGGCAATGTCGGTGGTGTCCTCCAGCACGATCGTCCCAGGATAGTCCGAGGCCAGCGCCAGGGTCTCCGCATCGTCGTGGCGGCCGATGATCAGCGTCTGAGCTCCCTCCATTCTCAACAATCCAAGCGCCACCTGTGCGCGCCTGACCTGCTGGGAACGGGTATCGACGACCTTCCAGCCAGACTCCTGCCAGCGGCGCTTGTCGCGCATCGGGACCCCGCCAAATGGCAGTACCACCGACTTCACTCGGGAAAAATCCGACTCGTCCGCTTCCTCGATCACCCCCAGCCGCCTCAGCTTTGCCCTCACTCCGGCATCCGGCATGAAAATCCCCGGAACCGCCACCGGACCCACCCTGGCCTCCCTTTCCAGCAGCTCCAGCGCCTGCTTCGCTTCCGCATCCATTCCCAGCACCGTCGCGAGCTGGAATTCCACCGTCTGCCGTGCTCCCACGATTTTCTTCGACATGACTGCATTCATGGCTTTGTTTTGCAAAGTGAACCTTCCGAAAAAATCCGGCACTCGCGCCGGATGAATGAACTTTGTAGCGCAAAGCCAATTGAGGGCAAGTGAAATCTCCCGGCCCTCGAATCTCCGCAACGCTTGCCACCGCCGTTTGACTTCTGATTGACCCTGCTGACATGGGCGACCTACACATCCAATGGTGCGTGCCTTGATGCTTGTCCTTAGCCTCGTGATCCCCGTCCTGAAAAGTGGTGCGCAGGAAACACCCCCACCGCTCTATGTTTTCCAAAACGGTCTTCGGTTCGTATCCGTGGACGAGGGCGTTCGGCTCATCAAGGACTTCGGCTTTCAGGGTGTGGGCTCCGTCGATCCGAAGGACCTCGCGACGTTCAAGACCGCCTGCGACAAGGGAGGCTTGAAACTCTTCAGCATCTATGTCGGAGGCACGGTGAATGCCGATGGCTTCAGCTACGGACCGGAGGTCAGCGAGGCCATCAGCCTCCTGAAGGGCTCCGATGCCCTGGTGGAACTCAATCTGCAGCGCGGAGTGAATCCGAACGACGACCAGGCGATCGCACTCGTGAAGGAAATCGCCGCCAAGGCAAAGGCGGCGGGCCTGAAGGTGGTGCTTTACCCTCATGCCAACTTCCACGTCGAGCGATTGGACCACGCCCTGCGGATCGCGAAAGCCAGCGGCTGCGACAACGTCGGCGTGACCTTCAACCTCTGTCACTACCTGAAAGTCCAGCCCAAGGACGACCTTGCGGCGGTATTGGCGGATGCCAAACCTTTGCTTTGGAGCCTCAGCCTCTGTGGCGCGGAAGCTGAGGGCACGGACTGGAGCACCTTGATCCGACCGCTCGACGAGGGCACCTTTGATCAGGCCGGGTTGCTGCGAAACCTGAGCAGGATCGGATTCAAGGGACCTGTCGGGCTGCAATGCTACAGCAACAAGACCCCGCCAACACAGAATCTGACGCGCTCAATCCAGACCTGGAAAAAACTCGTCGGATCGATCTGGGTTGGATCCCTCAAACAGTGAACGGACCCTAAAAGCCTCAAAGCCTCCACAAAGACCCGGAAAGAATCGGCAGAGCGGAGGGCGACGGATGAAAGGGCTGCACGAACCGATGTTCAGCCTGCGTGACTTGCAGGGGGATCTGGGCGGCTAATGGGCAATCGGCGCGCAGTTTGCCTCGGGACGAGGCCTCATCATGAAACGCCCGATGAGCGACCACGTTGCGAAGCATCCAGCGTGATTTCTTCTGAGCGATCTCCCGGCTGCAGGCCTCATTCCTTGCCGGCCATGCATCTGCGGATGGCTGGCACTTGAGACCGATGAAGGCGCGGTTGACGGCAGGGATGACAGGGGGCATCTCCTGTCTCAGGCCATGTTGAAGGACTTTTCCATTTCCGCACTGATCGCGGGCTTCGTGTCGGTGCTGGTGGGGTTCAGCAGTTCGATCGCGATCATCTTTCAGGCCACGCAGGCCTTGGGCGCGACAAGCGCGCAAACGGCTTCCTGGCTGTGGGCGATCGGCATTGGCATGGCGATTCCAACGCTGGTCTTTTCGCTGATGACCCGGAAGCCGATCCTGATCGCCTGGTCAACGCCAGGGGCCGCGGTCGTCGGAGCTGCTGCGGAGGCCGGCCATTTGACCATGGAGCAGGCGATCGGCACGTTTCTGTTTTCCGCCCTGTTGATGGCGGTGGCGGGTTTCAGCGGTGGATTCGAGCGGGTGATGAAGCGCTTGCCGCTGGCGCTGGCCTCGGCCTTGTTGGCGGGCGTTCTGGCGAGATTCGCGTTGGATGCCTTCGTGATCACCCCGAAGAATCCGCTGCTGGTGCTTTCGATGGCGGCGGCTTACGTGACAGGTCGGAGATTCTGGCCGAAGGCGAACATCCCGCTGGTCCTGGTCCTGGGGGTGGTCATCTCGGCCTGCCAGGGACTCGTGAATCTGGAGCACGTGCCCTGGAACCTGACGCGCCCCGTGTGGACGAGTCCGGAGTTCTCTCCCGCTGCGTTGCTGGGGGTTGGCGTTCCTCTTTTCATTGTCACGATGGCCTCGCAGAACCTTCCGGGTCTGGCTGCGATCCGGGCAGGTGGTTACGAGGCACCGGTCTCGAAGGTCATCGGCTGGACCGGGATCGCGACCTTGGTCTTTGCGCCATTCGGAGGGTTCGCGCTGAATCTTGCGGCGATCACCGCTGCGTTTTGCGTGGGCCCGGATGCGCATCCTGATCCGAAGCGCCGCTACTGGGCTCCGGTTTGTGCGGCGGGCTTCTACCTGCTGCTGGGTCTCTTCGGTGCGACTGTCGCCGGTCTGTTTGCCGCGTTTCCACGTGAGCTGGTGCTGGCGATTGCCGGACTGGCCTTGCTGAGCACGATCGCGAACTCTCTCTCGTCAGCGCTGGCGGATGAGGGCTCGCGAGAGGCGGCGGCGATGACGTTTTTTGTCACGCTGTCGGGAATCACCCTATTGGGAATTGGCTCGGCCTTCTGGGGTGTCCTGTCAGGTGGGATCGTGCTGCTGGTCCGGGCCGCAGGACAGCGGGTGGGGTCGGCCTCGTAACCTCGCAAGGCAGGGAACCGGCCGCCGGACAGTCCGGTGGGGGGCGGTCGATTTGGAAATCATGCTATTCCATGCCTGTTGGCGCGATTGTTCAAATCGGCTCGCTGGGGAATCGGATCTCGGTAGAATCGGTGAGCCTGCCCCAGCCGGACCGTCCGGCGGCCGGTTCCCTGCCCTGCAGAGAGCTTCCTTCGAATGGATCTTTGGCAGGAGGGTAGATCCCATTGTTTAAATCTAAGAGAGGGAGGACCACAAATCTCCTCGCCAGAATTCGGATGTTCCGTTACACTCAGCGAAAATCTAGATCGGCTGGAACCATGAGAATATCAGTTGTCACCACATTGATCATGTCCGCTTTGATCGCTCATGCAGAAGAGCGATGGAGGTTGGCCGACGAGGGGTTTATGATAAACATCCCGGAGAGTTGGAAGAAGATCAAGGTCAAAGGCATAGACTCCCATGTTGGACAATACAGCGCGGAAACCATGGATATGCACTTTGACGAGGTGAGCAGCTTGCTTTGCTCGAAGGAATCGGCACGATCCTTTGTCGGCGAGATGAAGAAGAAGGAAGCTGATCGAAGACTGTTGGAATCCGGCGAGGAAATTTGGCATGTCGATGGAAAGATTGCCAGATTCAGAACCCAGAAAGTCGATCCGGAGGTGTATGGGGAGCGACGATTTTCCAATGTGGCTAGTTTGGAGGTAGCTTATGAAGACGAAGGGGGTTCGCTATCTATTGATATCTTTTACAAGAATCCTGAGGATCTTCCGACCGTAAGAAAAGTGCTGCAGAGTATCACATGGAAGAAGGATTCTTCGAAAGCGGTCGTGGAGCCAACGGGCAACGCACAGCCTGAGGGTCCAGCTAAGGTCGCACCCGCTCTAAAAGAGTTGGCTCCAACCCAACCGTCGAAGGATGGCTCACGGTAGCTGGTGGTAACCCGAAATGTTGAACTTTTCAGCCTATCTGCCTTTCACAACAAGAGTGGCATGACTCCACAAAAAAGCCGCTCTCCGTTTCCGGAAAGCGGCTTGATGGAAAGCGGTCGTCTTACTTCGCCTGGGCGGCGGATTCGAGGATGTCGGCGGCGGGGAGAACGACGTTCGAGGGAGCGGTGTTCTGGTTGTCGCTGTCACCCTTCGGGCTGAAGCGGTTGATGCCGATGCCGGCGAACTTGCCGTCCCTGGTGAAGACCGGCATGCCGAGGCTCTGGGCACCGATGCGGATGAAGGTGCGGGGCTTGGTGATGACGGAGATGACCTCGGTGGTGAGGGCGACGGGCTCGCGGTTCAGGTCCTTGCCGAGGCGGCCGATGACGATGACGTCATCAAGCAGGGAGAGAGGGGTGTTGTTGGCGGAGTCGATCGGGGTGAGCTTGGCATCCTCGGGCTTCTCTGGACGAATGAAGGCGAGGTCGAGGTCGGCATCCTTGAAGGAGACCTTGGCAGGAATCTCGGTGCCATCCGGCAGGAGGATCTTCACTTCCTTGGTGGTGGCCTTGGCGGAGAGCTTGATTGGGCCGTTCTGGGTGTTGATCATGCGGCCGTCCACGGAAGATGCCACGTCGAGGGTGGAGTTCGGAACGACGATGAGTCCATCCTTGTTGAGGACGGTGCCGAGCATCTCGATCTTCTTTTCCTCCTTCTTGGCGGGATTGTCACCTGCGGTGACTTCGAGTTCGACGACGGCGCTGAGGAACAGCACGGAGTCCTTGTAGTCCTTGGAAATGGCGAGCGCCTTTTCCTTGAGGGGACCATCAGCGGCGGAGGCGAGGGGAGCAGCCAACAAGGCGGCAGCGGCGAGCAGGATTCGGGATTTCATAAAGGAGAGTGGGAAGTTTTAAGTGTTCAGTTTTCAGGAAGAGAAGTTTCAACCGCAGATAGACGCAGATGAACGCGGATGGAAGAGGGATCGGATTCTTCGATTAGTCATTAGGATTTAGTCATTCGTCATTTCTTCCTCTCACCACGTCGGCTCCAGCTCGATGTAACGGGTGGAGATGCCGCGGCGGATGAAGAGTGCGATGGGAGTGCGACGGTTTTTTTCGACCTCGTCGAGGATGGATTTGAGGGCTTCGATCGAATCGGTGGGTTTGCCGTCGAGCGAGATGATGAGGTCACCGGCAGAGAGTCCGCCAAGGGCGGCCCAGCCTGAGGCGGTGACATTGGTGACGAGGATGCCCTTGAAGCCATCGGCCAGCTTCTGCTCCACGCGGTCGGCCTGACCGATGTCGCGGCTGTTGAACTCGAGGGTCTTGCTTTCGTGGGTGGCCAGTTCGGAGATGCCCTCGGGGCTGGCTTCGAGCGGGACCTTGAGGGTGAGGTCCTCTTTCCCGCGGCGGACCGTGAGGGTGATCTCGGTGCCGATCTTGTATTGGCGGATGAGTGAGGAGAAGACATCGGAGTCTTCCGGGCGGGAAGTGGGGATGACGGTCCCGTCGAGCTTGAGGAGGAGGTCGCCATTCTTGAGGCCGGCCTTGTCGGCGTTGGCCCCGGGATGGACCTGGGTGATGCGGACGCCCTTTGCTCCGGGGATGCCGAGGGCCTCGGCGAGATCCGATGAAATCACCTGGGTGTCGAGGCCGATCCAGGCCTTTTTGGCGAGGCCGGGTTTGTCACTCTCGGTGTCCGGGCCGATCTTGACGACGGTGAGGTAACTGCGGCCATCGTGCTCGTAGGACACGAGAACGGGAAAGGGCTCGGTCTTGCCCTTGGTGATTTCCTCGGTGACACGGATGAGTTCGGCGAGGGTCGGGGTTGGCTTGTCGGCGACGGCGAGGATGAGGTCGCCTGGGACGATCGAAGGCTTGGCAGCAGCGGCCCCACCTCCTGGGCGGACGCTTTGGACGACGACGGCCTTGTTGTCATCGCGGAGCATTTCCCGGGCGGTGAGCTTGGTCAGGTCCCTCGCGGTGATGCCCCAGGAAAGGAGTTCCTTTTCACGCGGTTCGGCGGGTTCGCGTTCCTCGGAGACGGACTTCCATTTCATCGGTTTGCCATCGCGGGTGCCTTCGAGGGAGATCTCCGAGCCGATCGAGGCCTCGAGGAGGATGCGGTTGAAGACCGGGAGGTCCTCAGGGGCGCGTGAAGCGGCGATGGCGGTTCCATTGCAACTGGTGATGAGGTCACCGGCCTTGATCCCGGCCTTGTCGGCGGGCGAGCCCTCAAGAACGCCACCGACCAGGATGCCGGCGGTGGCCTTGCTGGTCTTGAGAAGGGGCTGGGCGGTCAGGCCGAGCCAGCTGCGCTTCACGCTGCCGTGGGCGATGAGGTCCTGGGTGACTTTCTGGGCAAGATTCGAAGGGATCGCCCCGCCGAGGCTGCCGATGCCGACCTCATTGACGCCGATGATCTCGCCCTTGAGGTTGACGAGTGGGCCACCGGAATTTCCGGGGAAAATGACCGCGTCGTGGCCGATCCAGCGGACGATTTCGCCAACGGCCTCGCCATCGAGCTTCATCGATCCGCCGGGGGCGATCATTTCGGTGTTGGCGACGATGCCTTTGGTGACGGATTGGGAAAGCCCGGCCGGGCTGCCCATGGCGAGGACGACATCGCCGACTTCGAGGGACGCGCTGTCGCCGAACTTGGCGACGGGCAAGGCGGCCTTCGGGTCACGCAGATCGTTCTTGTCGATCTTCAGAACCGCAAGGTCCGAGAGGGCGTCCGTGCCGATCAAGGTGGCACGCAGTTCCTGCCGATCTGCCAGTCGGACCATGATGCGCGTGGCACGGCCGGCGACGTGATGATTGGTCAGGATGTAGCCATCCGGCGAAATGATCGTGCCGGAGCCGCTGGAGCGCTGTTTCTGCATCCGTCCTGCACCGCCTTCTTCGGAAACCACATGGATGCGGACGAGGGCCGGATAGACGGCGTGGACGGCGGCTTCGATCTGAGGATCCGCCTCGGCGTGGGAATGGAGCGGGGCGAGGGCAATCGCCGCAGAGGCGAAGGCGAGTGGCTTGAGCGAGAACATGATGAATGGAACTTAGCGGCGTAGAGACCGGAAACAACGAAGCCCGGTCCGAGTCTTGTCTGAGAAAAGTCCGTCCGGAGATCAAGGCTCCGTCCTTTTGCGGACGGAGCTGCCCGCCTTCACGGTGTCGGGCGGATGGAGCAGCACCTCGTCTCCGGGCGAGAGTCCTGAGAGAACCTCGGTGAGGCGGCCATCGCTGTGACCGGCCTCGACGCTGACCAGTTTCGCGGTGCCGTTCTGATAGAGGAAAGTCTTCCAAGTATTTCCCTCGCGGAACAGGGCACCCGAGGGAATCACCGGCACGTCATCGGAATGCCACACGGCCACGCGGACCTCGACGCGGTAGCGGTCGCCCAGCGACTTCGCCTCCGCAGGCGGTTCGATGAGATCGCTCAACACGATCACCCGCTGCTCCTCGACCCCGAGGGCGGAGATTTTGGTGAAACCGGCCGGCTCTACTCGTCGGACACGGCCCTTCAGGGGTGAGTCGCCGCCCCATTGTTCGATCGAAACCGAGTCGCCAGCGTGAATCGTCACGGCATCGCGCGAAAGGATTTCGGCCTCGATCTCAAGGTCCGCCGGATCACCGACCTCGAGGATCGCCTGGCCGGGGCTGACGACGGTTTCGCTCTCCTGCATGACCTTCAGCACGCGACCGGAGACGGGGGATTTCACCTCGACGAGATTGCCGACGGTGCTGGCATCCGGGCGTTCGAGTGCGGCGCGAGCCTGGGCGATTTCGTAATCGAGCACCTGGAGGGCGAACTGGCTGGCCCGGACCTCGGAGGCCTTGATCGAGGCATCGCCCTCGGCGCGGTCGCGGTCGGTCTCGGAAACCGTTCCTGCACGCTGGACGGCGCGAATGCGGTCGCGATCGGCCTCTGCCATTTTCAAGGCGGCCTGTTGGGCATCGAGACCTTGAACAGCCTGCTTTCTCGCGGCCTCCTTCATGGAAACCACCGCCTCCGCTTGGACGCGCGCACGGGGATCCAACAGAGGCGTCGCCATCGGTTCGATCGCGGTCAGCAGGGTCTCGCCCGCTTTCACCTCATCACCCGGCTTCAGCGGCACACGACGCATTTTCCCGGCCACTGGAGCGGCGACGACGTAGCGGTTGCGGATGCGGGTTTTCGCCTCCTCGGAAACGCGGACGGTGAGCGGACCGCGGGCGACGACACCGGTCTCGATCTCGATCGGCTTGGGTTTGAGGCCCCAGCCGACGAGGGCAAGGATCCCGATGCCGAGTGCCCAGGGCAGCAGGCGGCGGATGAGGTGCTTTCCGGTGGGGACGCGCTTGGTTTCCCAAGGTGCGCTGCCGGATAGAGTGTCGGAGGTGGACATGAGGAATGGGGTGGAGGATGGGCGATCAGTCGCGCGCTTTCAAGACGCCGACCATGTCGAGTTTGCCGAGCATGCGGCTGACGAGGGTGAAGGAAATCACGGCGGCGGCGAGGACCACGATCACCGCGAGCGAGTAGGTGGAGGACTTGATGACGATCGGCATGCGGACGGTTTCCGTGCTGAAGGAAGACATGATGAACAGGGCGAGACCACGGCCGAACACCAGGCCGACGGGGATGGCGCTGAGGACGATCATCGAAAGCTCGCTGATCAGGATGCCGCGCACCTCGGACAGCCGGAAGCCGACGACCCGCAGCGTGGCGAGTTCACGGCTGCGTTCGGAAAGCGCGATGCGGGCGCTGTTGTAGACGACGCCGAAGGCCACAATGATCGCCAGCATCAGGTAAAGCCCGCTGATCATGCCGATCATCTCGCCGGTGGTCTTGCGGAAAGCGGCAAGCTGGTCGCGCTTCACCATCACGAATCCGGCGCGCGGCGTGTCCTTCAGCTCGCGCATGAACTCATCCCAGTGCTTCTGATCGACGGAGAGATAGGCTCCATTGACCGTGTCGCCCTCCTTCATCAGCCGATGCAGGGCTGTTAGATCCATGTAGGCGGCCACTCCGGCGTAGTCGGTCACCAGCCCCCGGATCGGCACCAGCAGGGTGGGCCTGCGGCCTTCGAGCACCTCGATTTCGACCTCGTCGCCGATGTCCGCCCCGATCACCTCGGCGAGCTTCTTCGACATCACCAGGCCTTCATCCGGCATGAGGATCGGCTTGCCGGATTCGTCGAGCAGGCGGTTCAGGGTGCAGTCTCGTGAAATGCCGGTGACCGAGAGCTTCCGCTCATACTGCGAATACTTCAGGCGCGCGGGAACGCTGCGGACCTGCTCGGCGTAGGTCACGCCGGGAAGGTGTTCCAGACTGTGGAAGCCTTGTGAGGAGGTCGGTTCTGTTAGAAAGACCGATACGTCCTGCCGCTGCACGCTGTTCCACTGGTAGGTGAGCAGGTAGTCGATGCTGTCGCTCATCGCCCCAGGCAGCACCATCAACCCGGTGGCGAGCATCAGTCCACCGCCGGTGAAGACCGCCTGCCAGGGACGTCGTTCGATGTTCCGCAGCGCCATTCGGAACGTCGGGCTGAAGAAGCGGGTGAGGCCGATTTTCTCGAAGAACGACGGCTTGAAATCCGCAGGCGGCTCCGGGCGCATGGCCTCGGCGGGTGGCAGCTTCACCGCCTGCCAGACCACCGACAACACGCCGACCGCCGAGGCTCCCATGCTGATCAGCAATGCGAGGCCGAGCGCGCTGTAGTCCATCTGGAACAGCAGGTTCGGAAAGCGGAAGAAGGTCTTGTACATGTCAACGAACTTCTCGCCGAGAATGCGTCCGCCGAACCCGCCGATGATCGTGCCGAGGATGCCGATCACCAACACGAACTTGAGATAGTGAAACCCAACCTGCCAAGACGAGTAACCCAGCGCCTTCATCTGAGCGATCTGCTCGCGCTGCAAGCGTACGATGCGGGCAAGTACGGCGTTCACCATAAATGCCGCCACGCTGAGGAAGACCAGCGGGTAAAGCACCGACAGCGAATGCAGCACGCGCAGCTCGTCATCGAGCCGCTGGGCGGAGGCCTGCTCCTTGCGCATGTAGGCTCCACCGGCTCCGTAGGGCGTGAGCAGGCGATCCATTTCCTCGATCACCGGTTCCGCTTTTGCGCCGGGGGAAAGATCCACACAGACATCGTTGAAGGCCCCGTCGAGATTGTAGGCTACGGCCAGCGCCCGGTAGTTCATCCAGATCACGCTGAAGCGCTTGTGGTCGGGCAAGGTTTCGCCGGCTCGTGCCTCGAAGACGAACTCAGGGGAAAGCCCGATGCCGCAGATGCTCAGGGTCTCGCGGTGGCCGTTGATGATGGCGACGAGCGAGTCTCCGGGTGAAAGCCCGTTCTCGTTGGCAAAGGTTTCCCCGAGCACGATCTCGCGCCGGTCATCGCTGCGGGGAAAGCGCCCGCTGCGCAGAAAAACTCGGTTCAGTTTCTGCGGTCCGCCGTCTTCGGGAAGCGAGACGATGTGTCCGGTGGCGGGTTCTGTTAGACCGGGAAGATCCAGCGTCACATCGACCGCCACGCGAGGCTCCACCATCGCCACGCCCGGCAGGTCGGAAATGCGCTCCGCCACGGAAAGCGGTGCCCGCTTCAGGTTCGCGAAGATGTCCGCCATCGCGTTCTGCTGGTAGTAGGTCGAGCGGGTGGACTCCAGCGTGAGGATCAGACTTCGCGTCATGATCATCATCGCCAGCCCGCAGGCCATAACCAGGCTGACCGCCACGACCTGGCCCTTCATCTTGGCGAGGTCGCGCAGGAGCTTTCGGTCGAGCGGGGAGATCATGGAGAGAAAATGACGAATGACGAAATCCGAATGACGAAAGGAAGAGGGTGGCTTCTGCTCTGGCTCTTCAGTTTCGGATTTAGTGCTTAGAATTTAGTGCTTTGGTGCCTTCACCACTTGAGCCCCGACGCCGGCAGACGGACCTCATTGCGGGTGGAATCGACGATCTTCCCATCAGAAAGATGCAGCACGCGGTCCGCCATTTCGGACATGACGGCGTTGTGGGTGATGATGACGGTGAGCGTGCCGAGTTCGCGGTTGATGCGCTCGACGGCCTCCAGCACGGTGATGCCGGTGGTGACGTCGAGGGCTCCGGTGGGTTCGTCGCAGAGCAGGACTTCCGGGCGTTTCGCGATGGCGCGGGCGATGGCCACGCGCTGCTGCTCACCACCGGAAAGCTGGGAAGGGAAATGGTCCATTCGCGCGCCAAGGCCCACCAGCTCCAACGCTTCCTCCGGTGTCATCGGGTTGCGGGAAATGCTGGTGATCAGCGCCACGTTCTCCCGCGCGGTGAGGCTGGGGATGAGGTTGTAGAACTGGAACACGAAGCCGACGCAGTTTCTCCGGAACAGGGTGAGCGTGTTCTCCTCCGCACCATCAAGGTTCCAGCCCTTGTAGATCAATTCGCCTGACGTTGGGACATCGAGACCGCCGAGGATGTTGAGCAGGGTGGATTTCCCGCTGCCCGATGCGCCTAGCAGGACCACGAGTTCACCGGCATTCAGCGAGAGATCGACGCCGTGGAGGGCCACCACATCGACCTCCCCGGTTTGATAAACCTTCCGCACCTTGCGGGCTTCGAAGACGACGCCGGTGGAGATCGGCGGCGGTGGAGTGGCGGCATTCATCAGGCGGCGGGACGATACACCGCAGCCTCCGCCATGCCAGCGGAGAAGAGGATTTCTCGGATGCGGTTGTTTGAAACGTGGCTACTTGAGCCAGCCCGCCGCCTGCTTGGCGAAGTAGGTCAGGATGATGTCGGCCCCGGCGCGTTTGATGCCGAGCAGGGACTCGAGGACGATCGCCTTTTCGTCCAGCCAGCCAGCCGCCGAGGCGCTCTTCAGCATGAGATACTCGCCGCTGACCTGGTAGGCGGCGACTGGGAGGGTGGTGGACTCGCGGATGCGGGTGATGATGTCGAGGTAGGGACCGGCGGGTTTCACCATCACCATGTCCGCGCCTTCGGCCTCGTCGTGCTGGAGTTCGCGGATCGCCTCGCGGGCGTTGCCGGGGTCCATCTGATAGGTCTTCTTGTCGCCATCCTTCGGCGCGGAATCGAGGGCCCCGCGGAAGGGTCCGTAAAATGCCGAGGCGTATTTCGCGGTGTAGCTGAGGATGGAAACGTCCTCGTAGCCTTCATCATCGAGCGCCTGCCGGATGGCCGCCACTCGACCGTCCATCATGTCGGACGGTGAAACGATGTCCGCTCCGGCGCGGGCGTGGCAGAGGGCCTGCTCGATCAAAACGCGAACGGTTTCGTCGTTGAGAATTTCCAACTCGCCCCGTTCATCGCGGATCACCACGCCGTCGTGGCCGTCGGAGTTGTAGGGATCGAGCGCCACGTCGGTGATCACGCAGAGCGTCGGGTGCGCGGTCTTGATCGCGCGGATGGCGCGTGGGACGAGTCCCTCATCGTTCGCGCACTCTTCGGCGAGCGGGGTCTTCTGCGACTCCTCGATTTTCGGAAACAGCACGATCGCCGGAATTCCCAGCGCATGGGCCTCACCGGCTTCCTTCACCAGGCTCTCGACCGACCAGCGCGTTACGCCCGGCATCGAGGCGATCGGCGTATCCTCCGCATCCTCGTGGAAGAACATCGGCAGGATGAAATCCGCAGGCGAAAGCGAAGTCTCGCGAACCAGCGAACGGATCGCAGGCGTTCGGCGGTTGCGGCGTGGGCGGTGGGGGAGATTCATGGAGAGAATGACGAATGAGGAATTTCCGAATGACGAAAATAAGAAGCACTAAATTCTAAGCACAAAACCCTAAACGAAGAACACGGAGTGAATCTCTGTATCTTCCTTCGTCATTCGGAAATTCCTCATTCGTCATTCTCTTGGCATCAGCTCGTATCCGTCCTTGCCGTCCTTCACGACCCAGCCGTCTTCGAGGAGCTGGTCGCGGAGGAGGTCGGACTTGGACCAGTTGCGGTCGAGGCGTGCCTGCCAGCGCTCCTCGGCGAGGGCGAGGATGTGGCCGGGGGCTTCGATGGCTTCCTGTTCTTCAGGAAGCGTGAGGCCGAGGGCGCGGAGAACGCGGTTGAAGGCGGCGAGGGCCTTGGCGGCATCATCGCCTGTTAGAGAAGCGGATTCCTTGAGGCCGGTGAAGAGTCCGCCGAGCGCGCCGGGGGTGTTGAGGTCGTCGTTGAGCGTATCCCAGGCGGCCTGGAACGGGCCGAAATCGACGCTGTCGAAACGGGCCTCGGCCGGCGCGCGCTTGGCGAGAGAGCGGGCTCCCTTGGCGAGCTTTGCGAGGGCCTCTCGTGCGGCGCTCAGCGAATCGAGGGTGAAGTTGAGCGGCTTGCGGTAATGCGCGCCGATGAGGACGTAGCGCACTTCCATGGCGCTGAAGCCTTTCGCGGCGAGGTCCTCGAGGGTGTAAAGATTGCCGAGTGACTTCGACATTTTTCCGCCATCGACGAGGAGGTGGGTGATGTGGAACCAGTGCGCGGCGAAGTGGCCGCCGCAGGCGCAGGTGCTCTGGGCGATCTCGTTCTCGTGGTGGGGGAACACGAGGTCCACGCCACCGG
>JAIXPW010000183.1 GCA_027485995.1 Verrucomicrobiaceae bacterium | reverse complement strand
CCATCGACCGGGCCGTTTGGACCGTCGACCGGAGCATTTGGACCGCCGACCTGGGAACTTGGAAGGCTTTCCAGGGCATTTGGAGTGCCTGCGGCGGCACTTGGGCGGCGGACAAAGCCGCTGGGAGAATTGGAAAGCGCAACTGTGGGTCTGCCGCTCATCACTAACCCTGAGATAAGCCGTGAGACTGGCCATCTGGCAACTGCCCAGATAAGCCAACGCACAAGACTGCCCCACCCTCCCGCCCGGACTAAACATGAAGGCGATTCCGCGCGGCAAGGTCCGCTATTTCACCGCTGGTGGCATGACTAGCCGCAAGGATTTCATCAACTCCCCCGGATCAGGGATGGGCCGATGATGGGGTTCATCCTGCGGTTTTCTCGATGAGGTCGTCGGAGGTCCAGGGTTTCCGGTCCGGGCCTGCCGAGCGGATTTCCCATTGCTTGCCGCCGAGGGCGTGGAAGATGAGCGGGGTTTGCCAGCGGTCGATGAGGCGTTTCCGGGAATCGAAGAGGGGCGATGGATCGGAGAGCCAGGGCTCGGTGCCGGGGCGCTTGCCGCGCAGGGCGGCACTCCATTCCTCGTTGGCGGAGAGGGGGCGATCGGCCGCCTGCTTGTCAATCAGCAGGAAGCTGGAAATGGCGCGGCCGAGCAGGGTGAGGTCGTTCGCCGGAGGATGGGCGGGATCGGCATAGTCGCCGAGAAGGCGGTCGCCCGGTGCCCGCTGGTCGCCGGGTGGCGGCACGGCGGGGCTCGATTCGGTGACGACGATGCCGGCGGGGACCACATCCGTTTGCACGCTCGTGACCTCCACTGGGGCGGGCGCAGGGTGTGCCGCAGGGCCCGGCTGGGAGCGCTGCCAGAGCAGGATGGCGGAACCTGTCAGACACAAGGTCGCGGCCAGGAGGGTCCAGCGGGGCATGATCAGGATTTGATGAAGCCGAGGGGTGGAGTGCCGGAAACCGGGTTCCAGAAGTTGGCGATGTTGGGCAGGACGGTGGCCATGCTGGTGGCAGGAACGCCGAACCAGCGGAGCATTTCCGCGAAGTAAACATCGGCCGAGGTGGAGGGCAGGAGGCGGCCGCCGTAGCCGACGTCATCGGGTCCATCGAGGGTGAGGTCGGGGTAGCTGCCGAAGATTTTCCCGCCATCAACGGGGCCGCCCATGACGAAGGCATTGCCGCCCCAGGCGTGGTCGGTGCCGCGGCCATTGGAGCGGAGGGTGCGGCCGAAGTCGGAGGCGGTGAAGGTGACGACGTCGTTGGCGAAGCCGAGTTGTTCGAGTCCGAGCTGGAAGGCGGTGAGGGCGGCGTCCACGTCGGCAAGCTGGTAGGCCTGCGGCTGGAGGAGATCGCCGTGCATGTCCCAGCCGCCCCAATTGATGAAGAAGGTCTGGCGGCGCAGGCCGAGGGCGGAGCGGATCTTGATCGAGCGCAGGACGGCCCTGAGCATGGTGGCGAGGTAGTTGTTTTCGGGGAAAAGGCTGGAAGCCGTGCCGAGATCGCCGGTGGAGGAGTCGAACTGCTGCTGGAAGAGGAGCTGGGCGTCGTCGCTCTGTTTGGTGAGGGTGGCGAAGCTTTGTTCGAGGAGGTTGGAGTAGCTTTGTTCCAGGGTGCTGCGGAGCGCCTGGTTCTTGAGTTGGTGGGGGGTGCTGTAGTTCTCGAAGCTGAGCGAGCCGCCCGGAGTGATGACGAACTGGGTGGTGTCGCGGCCGACCTGGAGCACGTTGTTTCCGCTGAGGGAAATGCTCATCGAGGTGGCCCCGGTGTTGTAGGCGGAGTTGAGGAGATCAGCCGCGCGTCCGGCCCAGCCGGTGAGTTCGAGCATGCCCTGGGGGATGGCGGTCTGCCACTGCTCGATCTGGTCGCTGTGGGAAAAGAGGGCGCGAGGGATGGGCAAGGCGGCATTCGAGCCATTTTCCCAGGCCTGGTACTGGGACTTGGTGATCGGCTGGACCAGGGTGCCGATGTTGGCGATGGCGGCGAGGCGCTGCTTTCCGGCGAAGGCGCCGGTGCCGGTGGCCATCTGGTGGAGGCCGGCCATGGAGGGATGGAAGGCGAAGTCGGACGAGGTGCCGTTGAGGCGGAGCAGGGTGTTGCGGTCGAGGGCGAGTCCGCCATCCGATCCGAAGGCTCCACGGGTGGCGGAGTAGGAGTCATAGCGCGACTGCTCCCAGGGGACGAGCATCTGGAAGGAGTCGATGCCGCCGCTGAGGAAGATGCAGACGAGGGCCTTGGCGTCGGTGCCGCCCCCGAGGTCATCGGCGGCGGCGTTGTTGGCCAGCCTGAGGTTGAGCAGGGTGTTGAGGATGGCGGAGGAGCTGACGGCCGCGCAGTTGAACTGGCGGAGGAAGCTGCGGCGGGAAATGGGCTGGGGAGGCATGGGGGTCGGCGGGCTTAGCGTTGCACGGCACCCTCGGGGCAGGCCGAGGCGAGGAAGACGGTGAGCTGGACCCGCAGCAGGGGATCTGCGGCGGAGATCTGCGAGAGGGAGTTGAGGATGGTGGTCCGGGTGGTGGCGCTCATGGAGCCACCGCAGACCAGGAGGTTCGCCCGATCGACGAGGAGTGCCGTATTTCCCGCGACCTCGAGGAGCTCCCGGTAATCGGGCGGGAAGGCATAACGGTCGTAGAGCCGGAGGCCGTAAACGGTGTTCTGCCAGAGGCGGTTGACGAAGGAGATGCTGGTGTAGCTGTTGGCGATCTGGAAGGCCGGGCCGGCGAGTTGGTTCTCGGTGAGGAGTCCGGGGGAACGGTAGTCCGGGCGGTAGAAGTTGAAGACGCTCGGCGAGTTCGAGGGCGACTGGAGCGAGCTGTCATAGAAGTCGCCATAGTCCCACCAGTGGAGCGAGGGATAGCGCTGGAGCCCCCCGGCACGGGCCAGGGTCATGGCGCGCTGCACGGGATCCTTCAGGCGGCCGAAGGTGGCGGAGCCCCTCGACCAGCGGACATCGCGCGCCTCGACATCGACGAGGATGGCCCGGACGACCGCCGCGAGGTCGCCGCGTTTTCCGCTGCCGTTGTTGGCGAACTTCGCGGCGACGCGACCGACATAGGCCGGGCTGGGATTCGAGGTGACGAGGAACTGGATGAGCTGGCGGCTGACGAAGGGGGCGGTGTTGGGATGGTTGCAGAGGAAATCAAGGGCATCATCGACGTCGCGCTCGCCATTGGCGGCGCTGGCGGTGCGTGCGGGGATGGAGAGGCCTCCGAGGAGGGACTTGGCCTCGAAGTCGTGCTTTTCCGGCCACATCGTCATGGGCACCGCGAGCTGGGCGTCGTGGTAGCCGCCGCCGTTCCAGTTCTGGCCGCCGAACCAATAGCCGGTGAAGACGCGGGCGAGTTCGGTGATGTCGGCATTGCTGTAAGTGGGGATGAAGTTTCCGCCGCCGTCGGTCTTGCGGGTGCCGTCCTGATTGAGCTCCCAGAGGCCGATGGTGAAGAGCTGCATGATCTCGCGGGCGTAGTTCTCGTCGGGGAACTGGTTGATCTCCGGACGGGCCTTCTGGTTGCCCACATGGCTGAGGTAGCGGCCCATGGCGGCGTGGCGTGTGACGCCCCCCAGCAGGTCGCGATAGCTGCCGAAGGCATTTCGCAGGAAGAGGTCGTAGTAATCGGTCATGGCGACCGGTCGGCCTGCCAGATTCGCATCCCGTTTCGAGGTGACCAGGATCTGGCTGAGGGCGAAGGCAACGCGTTGGCGCAGTTGATCGGGACCGCAGACCGCGCCGCGGACGAAGGCGGTGGCGGTGTTGTTGTCGCCGACGTCGAGATCATTGTAGCTGTAGCTGAGATCCACCCGGGGGCCGCGAACGTCCTGAACCATGGCCTCGATCACCGGGCGCTGATAGGTCGGTGGCTGGGTGCTGATCTGGTCGTCGATCCAGGCGGAAATGCCGAGGGATTGCACGCGATCCAGCTCCGCCAGGGTCGGGCCGAAGCTGGCCTGCTGGAGGAAGCGGGCGGCCTGTTCACGGGTGACCTGAGAGGCTGCGCCACCGGGCAGGGTTCCCCGGAACCGCTCGATGAATGAGGCATAATCTCCGGAAACACTGCCGGTGACATTGCCTTCGGAATCGAGGGTGAGCGAGCCGACCCGGGTGCTGTCGCGAAAGTAAGGATCACTGCCCACGAAGGCCTCGTCCCAATCCGCCACGCCGTCGCCATCGGAATCGCGGTCCTTGGTTTCCACGGAAAAGAAGGCCGATCCGGGCTGGGTGAACTGGCCGACGACACGGGCGGTATCCTCATTTCCATTCTGGACCGAGGGCAGCGAAAGCCACTGCCAGGTCGAGAGGTTGGTGGAGCGTTGCAGGCGCTGGCGTTTCCAAGGATTGCGCGTCCAGGCAAGCAGGGCGTCATTTTCGGAGCGCTGGATCGAGACGCCGATGCGCGAGCGGGGATCGAAGGGATCGGTGCCCCAGGAGGCTTCCTTGGCATTGCTGGCACCGTCGCCATCGCTGTCGAGATTCGGAGCGAGTCCGACGGCCTGGAAGCGCGCCTCCCAGGCATCCGGCAGGCCGTTCTGGTTGAGATCGGTGCCGGCGCTGGCGGTGATGTTGGCGAAGAGCGGACGGAGTCCGGCGACAAGGGGGTTGGAGCCCTCGTTGCGCTCGATGCGGTCATCCACGCCATCGCCATCCGTGTCGGTTAGACGGGGATTCGTCCCGGCGAGATACTCCTCTCGGTTCTTGAATCCATCTCCATCGGCATCCTGGGTGGCGTCGGCGGCGGAGTTCTTGTTCAACAGGTTCGCATCCTCCCAAACATTGGGCATGCCATCGTTGTCGCTGTCGGCATGACTGGCGAAAACGGGCAGGGTTTCCAGGACAGTGGGGGTCAGGAAAATCCGGACGCCCTGGTGGACGTCGATGGTGGGGAATCCGACATTGTTGTCGGAATCCTGCCAGGTGGTGGTGCCTGCGTCCAAGCTCGCTGCAGCGGTGGAAACACTGACGACGCGGGAGACGACGGTGGTGTTTTTCGTCAGGTTCAGGATCTGGAAGTTGAGGGACCAGACGTTGCCACTGCCGCGGGTGGCGAGGAGGCGGAAGCGCAGCTTGTCGG
Source organism: Verrucomicrobiaceae bacterium (assembly GCA_027485995.1). Taxonomy (GTDB): domain Bacteria; phylum Verrucomicrobiota; class Verrucomicrobiia; order Verrucomicrobiales; family Akkermansiaceae; genus Luteolibacter. Next base: position 59,341 of record JAIXPW010000183.1, on the reverse strand, counting down.
AGATATCATTCGCCCCATAGCCGCTGAAACCCAGCGCGGCCTTGAGGTCGGTGCGCGGATTGTTTCCCTCGACGAGATAGATGTTTCCGCTGGGATTCCCGGAGGCGCTGAAACCTTCGCCGGCGAAGGACTCGAATTGATAAGTCAGGGCTCCGTTCACGCTGACAAGCCGCATGTCGATGCTTCTGCGGGAAGATGCCTCCACGTTTCCGACCTGGAAGGAGAGCAGGGTGTCATCGTAGCCGTTGTTTCCGCCGGTGGCGCCGTTGCCGTGATCCCAGACGATCTGGACCGGATCGAGTTTCCATTCCCATGACGCTGGAGACGAAGTGTAAACCGGGACCCAGCCGAGAAAGCCCGGGGTGAGGGCAGGATTGACGGCGGGATCGAGACCGACCTGGGTTTCCAGCTTGTCGGAAATGCCGTCCGAGTCGGTGTCGGCGAGGTTGGGATTGCTGGGAAGGGCCGCCTTGACCTCGGCGAAGTCGCTGAGTCCATCGCCATCGCTGTCGACCTTAGTGACGTTCTCGGCGGGCTCCTCGTTGTCCGCGAGGCCGTCGCCATCGGTGTCGGCTTTTCTTGGATCCGAGCCCCTATCAAACTCCTGGAGATTGGTCAGGCCATCGCCATCCGGATCGGCGGCGGCCGTGGCGGGACCGGCGGGCTCCAAGCCATATTGCATTTCATACCAGTCAGGGATGCCCGAGGCGTCGGCATCGAGGGTGGCATCGACGATCTGGATGGCGTGGAGGCCGACCGAGTAGCCGTCGAGATTGGAAACCGTGAGGCTGAAGGAGGAGCCGGTGCGATCCGGGTAGCGGACGTAGTTTCCAATGGGAACGGGGACCGCTGGGGTGGAGGGAAGGATTTCCGTGAGGCTCGGGGTCGGCGGAGTGGAGGCGGTGATGAAGAGGCGCTGGGTGTCGATCTCGTCATTGAGCCGCACGGCGGCCTTCTGGCCATTGTAGCTTCCGCCGACGTAGGCGATGACGTGGTAGGAGGAGAATGGAATGCCTGTGACGGTGAGGGTGGCGGGCATCGACTGGCTGGCCCGGAGGAAGCCATTCAGGAGTTTCTGTTCGGCCCCGCCGTTGTTCGAGGTGGCGTCGTTCTGATCGCAGGTCCACTGGACGGACATGCCGGGCACGGTCTGGCCGTTCGCCTTCACCAGGACCGCTGCCTCAGGAGATACGATGTCCGCCGTAGTTCCGGACTGGCGGTTGTAGCCGCGCAGCGGAGTGGTGTTGTTCCAGCGGATCTGCGGCACGACGCCACCCGCCAACGGCCAGGGCACGCTGCCATTCGAATCGTAGGCGCAGACAAAGTTCAGTCCGATCGCACCTGCGAGCGGGGGCGGGGTGCTGGCGGCAGAGCCCGGGTTCGAGCCGACCTGCTTTTCCAGCCCATCCGGAGCACCGTCGGCATCGGTGTCCACGAGGATCGGGGATGAGGCAGGTGAGCGGAGTTCGGTGGCGTCCGACAAGCCGTCGCCATCGCTGTCGGCGAGGACGGGATTGCTGCCCGCGCTGCGTTCGGCGGCATCGGCCAGGCCATCGCCATCGGGGTCGCTGCGGCGTGGGTCGCTGGAAAGCACGCCACCGTTGAACTCCTGAAGGTTGGTGAGCCCGTCGCCGTCAAGGTCCTGGGCGGCGTCGGCGGAATTTGAGTCACTGAGCAGGTTGTCCTGTTCCCACCAGCGCGGCAGGCCGTCGCCATCGCCATCGGCCAGGGCATCGGACTCCACCTCGAGCTTCACAAAGTCGAACTGCACCCACGAGTAGCTGCCGCTGGGCAAGGCTGGCCCGGTGCGGGTGATCTGGATCGAGTTGGCACCCGCGACGGCCGAGACGGCGGAGGCCGGGAAGTCGAGGGTGAAGCGGGTGTCGCGATTCACGCCGTTGCGGATCAGGATCGGGGTATTGGAGGAGGCGGTGCGGAAGCGGACCTCCAGGTTGTGGGTGCCGAAATTGTCGCCAGTCCCCGTGCTTTCCGACCAGGATCCGCCGCCATGCAGTTCGAAGGTGAGGCGCAATCTTGACTGGGGTCCGATCTGGGCGGCGGTGAGTGGGAAATGGATGAACTGGGACGGATCCGTGTTGGTCACGGCACGCTCGAAGGCACTGGTCGGCTCGGCTTTCGGCACGACGAGGACGGAGGTGAGGTTGTTGAAACCGGCCGGATAGGTCCCCGCCAGGTAAAAGTGGTTGTCGCGTTCCGGGTTCGAGGCCTCCTGGTAGAGCGGATCATCTGGGAGCCGCGTGACGAATCCGGGGGCGGGGTTGCTGGAGCCGCTTTCCTGGGAAAACTCGTCGGTGGGGGAATAGCCCGAGGCAAATGGATCCTCATCCTCTCCGATCTGCCAGAGCGTCACGGGGGCCGCCCCGAGCGATCCGATCGCCAGTGGGACGAGGGCAACACGGCGGACAAACCTGAACCACGACACAAGCTGCCGTGACGGAGAAGTGGAGTGGGGCATCATGGCGGGACGACTGACCTGAGAGTCTTTCATGGATCCTCGAGCGAGTGAATCCCAAAGAATCGCCAAATGACCGTGGCCCCTGGTGCCCTCGTCCTTGATCAAATCCTCCCGAGCACCTCGCTGAAGACGCCGAGGGTCTCATCCAGATCCGCCTCGGTGTGGGCGAGGCTGAGGAAGCCGGTTTCGTAGGGCGAGGGGGCGAGGTAGATGCCCTTGTCGAGGCAACCCCAGAAGAACTTTTTGAAGAACTCCAGGTCCTGCTTCATCACGTCGTCCACGTTCACGATCTCGCGGTCGGTGAAGAACAGGCAGAACATCGAGCCGATGCGGTTGAAGCGGTGCGGCACGCCCTTTTCCGCGAGGAGCTGGCGCAGGCCGGCTTCGAAGTGGGCGCCGAGCTGTTCGAGGCGGGGAAAGCCGGAGGGCTTCGAGAGTTCCTTCAACTGCGCGAGTCCGGCGGCCATGGCGAGCGGGTTGCCGGAAAGCGTGCCGGCCTGATAGACCGGGCCGATCGGGGCGAGCAGGTCCATGACATCGGCGCGACCGCCGAACGCGCCGACGGGAAGTCCGCCGCCGATGACCTTGCCGAAGCAGCTCAGGTCGGGGGTGAGGTTTTCAAGGCCCTGCACGCCCGCCTTGCCGAGTCGGAAGCCGGTCATGACTTCGTCGAAGATCAGCAGCGCGCCGTATTGCTTCGTGATCGAGGAAAGCAGGTCCAGATAGCCGGGTTTCGGAAACACCAGACCGGCGTTCGCCGGGTAGGACTCGACGATGATGGCGGCGATCTGTTCGCCCTGTGCGGCAAAGAGTTGCTCCAGTGCCTCGGGGTCATTGTAGGAGAGGACGATGGTCTTTTCCGCAAAGGCCTTCGGTACGCCGGCGGAGTCGGGCTCGCCATGGGTCAGCGCTCCGGACCCGGCGGCGACGAGCAGGGAATCGCTGTGACCATGATAGCAGCCGTCGAATTTCACGATGTAGTCGCGCTTCGTGAACCCGCGCGCCAGGCGGATGGCGGACATGGTCGCCTCGGTGCCGGACGAGCACATGCGCACCTTCTGGACCGATGGCACCCAGTCGGTGATCGTGCGGGCCATCTCGACCTCGTAGGGGTTCGGGATGCCGAAGGAAATGCCGTCCTTGGCGACCTCGTGGATCGTGTTGGTGATGACCGTCGGCGCGTGGCCGAGGATGTTCGGGCCCCAGGAGCCGATGTAGTCGATGTAGGTCTTGCCATCGACGTCCTCGATCCGGCTGCCCTTGGCGCGGCGGACGAAGAACGGCTCGCCCCCGACATTGCGGAAGGCGCGGACCGGCGAGTTCACGCCTCCGGGGATGAGTTCCTTGGCGGCGGCGAAGAGCTTGGACGAAATGCTCGTGGACATGCGGGGAAGGTGAACGCCGAAGTTCCAACGTCCAACCTCGAAGATCCGAAGTTTTCCAAAAAACGGATGAATAGGGAGCCCCTGGACCCCGTCCGAGTTCCGGGCTTTCCATGCCCGAAATCCCTGCTAACCTGCCCCAATGAAACGCTGGCTCACTTTCGCGTTGTCGATCCTCCTCGCCATTCCCGCCTTCGGCCAAGCCGGACGACGCGACCGCACGGAGCGGAAATCCCTCCTCGAACGTGATCCGGACGTCGTTTACTTCGAGGAGGACTCCAAGAAGCCCGTCATGCTCGGCGTGATCAAGGAAGCCCCGGTGTTTTCCGACAAGGAGGGCAAGGTGAAGCTCGGCTACCTGAAGGCCAATCAGACGGTGCGGCTCGAAGCCATGACCGACCGCGCCTACAAGGTCCGTGGCCAGGGCACCAGCAATGGCATTTCCGGCTGGGTCCCGCCCTGGGCGTTTTCCTCGAAGGATCCGAAGTTCGTCGAAAACCTCAAGCTCCTCTACGCCCGCAACATCCAGGTCCAGAAGCTCATCGCCGCCCATCAGGTGGCCGTCGGCCTGACGCCCGACGAGGTGTTGAAATCGCTCGGCAAGCCCACAAAAACCACCATGCGCAAGACCGGCGAAGGCCAGAGTGGCCGCTGGGAGTTCATCGATTACGAGGAGGTGAACAACTACGTCACGGAGCGCGATCCATCGACCGGCCAGCTTTTCCGTCGGCTCATCAGCACCACCCAGATCGAAAAGGGCAAGACGGCGGTGGAGTTTGAAAACGGCCTCGTCAGCGCAGTCGAGGAGAGCGAGAACCGCCAGAAGGGTGGGAACACCCGGATCATCGTTCCGCCACTGGTGATCGGGTGGTGAGGGAATGGATGTCTCTAATCCTTCAACCAGCCTTCAATTGGCATTGCGCCTGTTGCGGATGTTTCATCCCGGCGACCAAGCAGCAGGTGGCGATTTCAGTCCGCCCAGCAACTTGACAAAGCGCACGCTTTAACGGACGCTATTTCCATGACCTCCTTGCCTGTCACCCAAGCCCGTTCCAGGCTTTATCAACTTCTTGACGAGGCGGCCGATTCCCACGAGCCCATCCAGATCACTGGGAAGCGTTCCAACGCCGTTCTCATTTCAGAGGATGATTGGCGCAGCATCCAGGAGACGCTCTACCTCGTCTCGATTCCCGGGATGCGCGAATCCATTCTCAAGGGCATGGCGGAACCGCTTGGCAAAACCTCCACCAAACCCGGTTGGTGAGCTGGTCGGTTGTTTTCACGAAACAGGCCCAGAAGGACGCGAAGAAAATCGCGGCGTCCAATCTCAGACCGCAGGTCCAGCGCCTACTCGATGTCATCGCGGAGAATCCATTTCAGAATCCGCCGCCCTACGAAAAGCTGGTCGGGGATCTGGCGGGAGCCTGTTCACGCCGAATCAACATTCAGCATCGCTTGGTCTATCAGGTCTATGAGGCCGAACGCACCGTCAAGGTGATCCGGATGTGGAGTCACTACGAGTGACTGCCAGCCTACCCGCCAGCGGCTTCACCCACCCTTCATCCTGCACTGCGCAGGGAGGGAGGTTTCGGCCCTACCGAGGTGCTCGTTGTGGTAGGGCTGGGATATCCATCTTTCCGTAACCCACATCTTGAGTCTTCAGGGCCAACGGCCAGAATCCATACCAGCCCAGGCCAGCGGCCTGGGTTCCATCTCCATGATGAATCGAGGGCTGAAGGCCTGATCCATTTGGATGGGTGGATCGGACGTCAAACGCGCAAAGAATGGAACGGGCCTTCAGCCCTTGGGGATCTTGCAGTCCCGGTTCATGGGGCGATGCCCCATGCTGGTATCTTGACAGGCCTGTGGCCCTCGAATCCCAGAATGGAGCAATGGGGAGGTTTCCATCCTGCTCCCCAACATCCGTCATTTCATCCCGACTGAAAAATCCTCCTTGCCATTACCTTGCATCGCAAGGTAATGGACTCTTGTGAGCGAGGCGGATTCAGGACGAGAAAGCGACGGCGGGTTTGCGAACTGGACGATCCAGATGCGCAAGGGCGTTCTGGAATTGTGCATCCTGAAAGCCCTTTCCGGTGGCGAGTGGTATGGCTATGCCCTGGTGAAGGCGCTCGTGGCCCTGCCGGGAGTCGGGGTGGCGGAAGGGTCGATCTACCCCCTGTTGGCGCGGCTCAAGAAGCAGCAGTTGGTGACGACCCGGCTTGAGGAGTCCAGTGGTGGCCCGGCCCGAAAATACTATCAACTGACCGATGCCGGGCGCGAGCTGGCGGAGGAGATGACAGGCTATTTCCAGGAAATGGCGCGAGGGGTGGAGTCGATCGGATTTCATGGCGAATCCCCGCCTCACTCGATGTGATATCTCGCACCCGCAGACAACTTTTCCAGAACCTAACGGAGGATTTTCAACAGCAGCAAGATGAAGACTTGGACCACACAGGCAGAGCGTCGATTGGTGGAGTATCTCGACGGGAGGGCCACACGGGAAGGTTTCGCTGGAGACGAGGCGGAGGAGTTCAAGGCGGACCTGCGCTGCCACATTCATGAGGAGGCGGAACGCGAGCCGGGAGACAGCCTGGGGTTGATGGCGCTGGAGGGAATCCTGCAGCGGCTCGATGGCGGCTATCGGCCAGCCAAGGAGGCAAGGGCCTTGCCGACCTCGAAGTGGGCGGGCTTCAAGCGCTTCTTCAACTGGACGTTCGGCGTGGTGTTCCCGTTGGGCGTAACCGTGTTCGAGATCGGATCCGGCTTCTGTGGCGGGGTCTTCTTTGATCCAGTGCCTACGATCTGGCATGTCCTGCTGCTGGCCCTGGTGCCATTTGGAAACGCTTATCTTCTCATCAAGGCGGGTCAGAGGGCCGCAAGCTGGGTCGGGGCGCTGACCGGGAGCGTTCTGGTGATCTCGGTCTTCTACGCTCTGCTTTTCCTGCCGCTGCTGCCTGCCTCGGTGATCGCGTTGATTGCCTTTGGAATGGGCCTGCTTTCCCTCACCCCGCTCCTGGCCGCGCTGGTGTCGTGGAGGCTCTCGCGACACATCACAGCTGATCATGAAAAGGGATTCCGCCAGGCGCGGAAGATCTCACTGATCCTGACCACCCTGGTGCTGGTGCTGCTGGAAGGCCCGGGACTGTGGACAAGATTGAATGTCGATCTCGCCATAGGCAAGGAGCCCAGCCAGAAGGCGATCGACCGGCTGCGGGCCTTCCATTCGGAAAGCACCCTGCTGAAAACCTGCTACGAGGGGAATCGTGGTACGCAGATGGCCACCGACATTTCCGGATGGATGATGCAGGGCTGGCGGATTCCCGTGATGATGTTCGGCGGGGCCAACCCACAGCCGCACGACTCCGAGCTTGCGAGGGAACTTTTCTTTCGGGTGACCGGCAAGGGCTTCAACACGGTCAGGCCACCGAAGTCCGCGCTGCGTGACGGAGGTCGGGGACGCGGGGACATGGAGCAACTCCAGTTCGACGACTATGTGGGGTCCGACCAGGTGGCGGTGCGCCTGAAGAACCTGGACCTCGCGGAGTCGCGACTCGACGGCCACTTCGATGCGGCCTCGCAACTGGGCTATGCAGAGTGGACAATGGTCTTCGCCAACGGCGACCCCAGGGCGCGGGAGGCCCGCTGCCAGGTCCGCTTGCCGCGCGATGGACGGGTGTCGCGCCTGACCTTGTGGGTGAATGGCGAACCGCGTGAGGCCGCCTTCAGCACGGTGGCAAAGGTGAAGGCCGCCTATCAGGAAGTCGCGGTCAGGCAGAGCCGCGATCCGGTGCTGGTCACGATGTGCGGTCCGGATACGGTGATGGTCCAATGCTTTCCCGTGCCGGGGAATGGTCGGATGAAGATCCGCCTGGGCATCACGGCTCCACTCACGGACTCAGGTCGTTGGGAGCTGCCGAAGATTGTGGAACAGAACTTCGGTCTTCAGTCCGGGCTGGAGCATTCCGTGTGGCTCCAGGGAGATCAGCCATTCCTGTTAGAGGGAGGCATGGGAGCACCCAGGTCGAATATGGACGGTCCGGGACAATCGCTCTCGGTCTCACTGCCAGGCACCCGTGAGGATGAAAAGACCATGGCGGTGCGCTTTGACGGGTTGGAGAGTCCAGCTGGCGAGGTGTGGTGTGAGGACCCTTTTGCCAAGCCTGAGGAACGGGTTTTGACCCGCAAGCCGATGGCGGGAGTGCGGAAGAATTTCGGACCGCCGGTGATCGTGGTGGATGGATCGGCGGGATTGAAGGAGGCGAAGGATTGGATTCTGGCAGGTCTGAAATCGGAGTATGCGGACGGCGCTTGCACCCTGATCCTGGCGGACGACCAGGCCCGGCGGATCGAGCTTCAGGGCTTGGCGGATTACCGTTTCTCGGGAGGCCGCGACAACGAAGCCGCCCTTCGTGAGGCAGTCGAGTTGGCTGCGCGAAATGAGCCTTCCTCACCGATCCTGTGGATTCATGGACCTCAGGCCGTGAAGCTCTCCCGTCCGGAGGCGCTGTTGCAGCGAATGGAGCGCGGCAGCCGACGTCCGATGATCATGGAGATCGAGGCGAAGTCGGGACCCAATCGCCTGGCGGAACAGATTTACCGAAGCGGCTCCCTGCTGCGTGGCCCGACGCTGATCGATCCGGCGAAGGATTTCCCTGCGTTCCTCAAATCCTTCAAGAGCGGGGAAGTTTCGATGACCCAATGGGAATGGTCGCGCTCGGCGGGCCCGGAAGGCCTGACTGGCCGGAAGGTTTGGGACCAACTGGCGAGATTCTGGGCGGCGTCCCTGCCGGAGGACAAGGATGGGATCAAGGCCCGCTATCAACTGGTGACCCCGACCTCAGGGGCCGTCGTGCTGGAGACGGCGGAGCAATATCAGAAGGCCGGTTTGGAACCGGTGAATCCGGATTCGGTTCCATCGATTCCAAACATCCCAGAGCCTTCAACCTGGCTGCTGATCATCACCGGCAGCACGGTGGCCCTGCTCAGGAGGCGGAGAGTGTGCTGAGTCTGAAGTTGGATTGAACCATCCGGCTTCCACATCATATGGGGAAAAGGCTCATCACGCTTTCAGCCTCCCCGCCATCTCCCCCACCCATGTCTCATCCGGCATCGCATAAGGCCGGAAGGTTTCGGCGCTGCCGAGATGCTCGTTGTGGAAGAGCGCGCGATGCAGACCGAGGTTGGCGGCGGCGGGCGAGTCGATGAGGTTGGCGGAGTCGTTGGCGCTCATCTGGAACAGGACCCGCATCTCGAATTCCGCCAGCAGCTTGCGTGGAATCCAGCGGCTGACGTTGTTCCAGGTGTCGGTCGAGGCAAGCAGGTGCATGCCGACAGGGCCGCCTTCGTTGAGGAGGTTGGCGAAGGCCTGCGAGGGCTTCGGCGCGGAGGAATCGTCATCAAGCGAGAAACGGAAATCATCGTCCGGCCGTAGCGACTTGAAGCGTTGGAGGTCGTGAATGAGGAGGAAGATTTCCGCTCCAGATGAAGCGCCGAAATTGCGGGCTTCCATGGTGGTGGAAAGATCGGACATGAGATCGGACACATCCGAGGGACCACCGATCCTTACCCGATGCGGCAGCAACGAACTGAGTTTCCGGAACGGGCTGTCGGCGGATTCATCGGCGGTATGAGGATCGAGGATGACGAACTCGGCCTGATCCGGAGCATACTGCGCGGCGAGGGAAAGAATCGACACAAGCAGCAGTGAAGCGGTGCGCTCCGAAGACTGGCCGACGGTTAGAAGATGGCTGCCGCTCTGTCGCTGGAACACGGCGGCGGTCGGCCCCTTGATTGAGTTCGGGGCTCCGAGCCAGGCGCGGGCACTGGCAGGTCGGGTGGCCGGAGTCTTTCCAATGAAGGCAGCCAGCTCGACGTTCTCGCGGATTTCCGCCGGGGCATTTCCCTCGAACACGACCGGCACCGGCGCGGTCTTTCCTCCGGCACTCGCAAGGATAGCAACGTCATCGAGGATCGCATCGCGTTCCTGTTCGGGCAGCCAGACGATCTGGAACGGGCTGTTCGCGGCGAGCGCGCCAGCCTGGTCGTTGTAGATGCCTTCGCCAGGCCGCGTCAGCAGGCGCGGGGCCGGGTTGTCCTCGTCCATGATGAGGTGGGCATCGGCCTCGTTGCACTGGAGCGCCACGCGGATGACCATCTGGCCGAGCGTGGCGCGGGCGAGCGTGTAGGCCCCGCCGAGGGTCTGCGAGCCGAGGATGACATGAATGCCGAAGGCGCGACCCTGTCGGACGATGCGGTCCAACAGCAGGGAGGCCTCCTGCGCGACCGAATCATCTTCGGTGAAGAACTCCTGGAACTCATCGATCAGCAACAAGGTGCGCGGCATCCGCTTTTCCGCGCTGCGGTTGTAGGAGGGAAGATCCTGCGATCCCGCACGGCGGAAAAGTTCACCACGACGCTTCAACTCGGCATCGACCTGCTGGAGCACGCTGAGCGCAAACTCGCGATCGCTCTCGATCGCCACCACGCGGGCATGCGGCAGTTGCTTCGAGGCATAGCACTTGAACTCTACGCCCTTCTTGAAATCGACCAGGTAGAACTCGACCTGCTCCGGGCTGCACCACAGCGCGAGATTGGTGATGATGACATGAAAGAGCGTCGATTTTCCGGAGCCGGTCTTGCCCGCCACGAGCATGTGCTGGCGGGTGCCCTTGCCGAGTGCGAGCATCTGCAGTTTCTTCGCTCCGGCGCGACCGATCGGCACGCGCAGCTCGTCCGAGGTGTCGGAGGTCCAACGATCACCGGCTGGCGGCGCGATGTGGGAAAACGGCACCTCCACGCGATTGGAGTCGGTGCTGGCCCGACCGATGCGATGGATCAGCACGGAGGCATCGTCATCGTGCGGCGCTTGATCGAAACGGATCGTCGATGCTCCCTGCGGTGCTTCTGTTAGATGAAAGATTCCCTTGTCGAAGGTCACCTTGAGACAGGCACGGCGGAGTTCATCGTAAAGCGCGTGATCGATCACGGACTGCCTCGCATCGCACTGGATCAGCAGATGCACTCCGCAGCGCGCGCCGCTGGAAGCGATCGAAAGCAGGCGTTTCGCCGCGCTTTCACTGAACGCAGAGGGGAAGCCGGCGATCACCAGGAAGCGGTATTTCTCGGCCACGCTGCCGGCCTGCTCGTTATAGTCGGCGATCGTGGCATACTCGTTTCGGAGATACATCTGGATCACCTTCTCGATGTGGTCGCTTAGCTCGGCGAGTCGTTCCTCGATGTGCGTCGTCTGGGTCCAGATGCGGTTCGTGATCAGCGTTTCCTCGTAATCGGAAAGATGCATCAGCCCGGCGAAGCCACGACCGAGCCCGACCGGATCGATGAACACAAACGACGCGCGGCCCGGCGGGAAACTGGCGAGCAGCCGGAGAGCGATACCGTTCAGCGCATCGACCGCAGCGGAGGAATCATCGGTGGTCTCGATCAGCAATGAACCACGCTCCGGAAAGCCCAAGGCGAGTGGCACCGTGAAACGCGAGGGATCAGGCAAGTTCAGTCGTCGATCCCTCGGCAGGCTGCCATGCATCGCGGAAAGTTCGACCTCCAGTTCGCCGATCCTCACCGACTGCGGGGCTTCCTGCGGCGGGCTCCAAGAGGCACAGATATCATGAGTCCAGGAAGGAAAGAGCGCCGCAGCCCTCGCATCCAGTTTCATCAAGCGCTCGTGAATCGGAGCCATCTCCGACTGCCACGGGCCTTGAAATGATTCAAGCGCCGCATCCATCACCGCATGCGTGTCGAGGTCCGCCTGCCTTCGTGCCTGCTGACGCATTTCCGCGATCGAATCGGCCTCGGCCCGGATGGCATCGACCGCCTGAGAATGGATCTCGTTCAGTTGGGAAAGCTTCCGCTGATGGAGCTTCTCGAGCTTTCCTGGAAGTCGTGCCTGCTGCTGCTCCAGCTTCTTCAGGCCCTGGGCCATCAGGGATTTCAACTCGGTGTCGGCCTCGTTGAAGAGACCGGTGATCTCCTGACTCTGCTCCTTTTCATCCTGATCAAACTTCGCCTGCAAGGCGGAGAGGCGGGCGCTGGAGGCCTTGCGTGCGGCCTGCGCATGAGTGAGGGCGCTTCGCAGCGAGCGGTTGATTTCCTTTCCCGAAGGCAGGGCCATCACGAGCCCGACGAGCCAGAAAAACAGCAGCGCGCCTTGCGCAATCGCGATCTTTGGCCAGCCAGATGCAAGGCCACCCGGTGAGTGCGAGGCTTGCCAGATCATTGCGGCACCGATCACAGCGACCAGCCCCGAGAGCGACAGGAAACGGAACAGCTTCGCCAGTGGCTGGCCTCGCGCGGCGTTCACAGCCTCATCCGCCGCCTTGAGATCGGCTTGAAGGCGGGTGCGCAATTCCTCCGGGCTGAGGTCGTCGGTCGGGATCGACTTGTCGGACCGATCCATCTCGCGAAGCAGCAAGGCACGATAAGAACGCAAGGCGCTGCGTGCTGAATTCCGCAAAGTGGTCCGGCTTTCCAGATCGGCGGCGAGCAAGGCCTTGAATGCCTGATGAGCCTCCCCCGCTTCAGCCAGCTCCTGGGCGCGTCTTTGGCGACTGGCCACCAGCGAACCATGTCCGGAGCGGATTCGCGTTTCCTTCAATGCCTGCATCCGCTCCGCCAGCGTGCTGCGGCTGGAATGATAGGCCTGCCGGATCCTGGCGAGGCGAAGTTCATAGGCCACTTGTTGCTGGCCGATGATATCATTTTGAATCACCACCTGCTCCGCCACACGGGCTTCGAGGATTTCGGCATCCCGTTTCTCCTGTGCCGTGATCTCGCGGGAACGCTGCACCCGCTCCTGCTCGCGAACGCGATCCAGCTCCTCCTCGCGGGAAAGGGCGGTGGCCAGGCCATCTTTCAGGCGTTCGAGATCTCCCAGCATCTGGCCGGGGTCGATGGATTCAGTCGCAGTCGGCATGGACTTTGTGGAGCAGTCGTTCGAGTTCCTCGATGGCCCGGACGGCCGAGTTCACGGCGGTCGCGAGATCCGCGAGATAGAGTTTTTCAAAGTCCTCCGCCTTGCGGTCGCGCCAGGACGAGAGGGTTTCCTGCCAGTGTTCCTGGAGCTGGCGGGTGGCACCTGTTAGAAGCCCCTTGCTGTCGGAAATGCTCATGGTGCGGGGTCCGGTCCGGGGCTGGGCTCAGGGGCCTTTGTCATCGGCCGCTGGGATTCGGCGTAGTCCTGCAGGGCCTTGATGGATTCACCGAGGGATTGCACGCCGCGCGGCAGTTGCTGGCCGAGGTGGGAAAACATCCGGTCGAGCTGTTGGACGAGCGGTTGCGTGCGTTGGTCGAATTGAAGCCGCCACTGCTTCAAGGCGCGCAGTTTTTCCTCAACCTCCACCATCGCACGCTCGGCCTTCAGCACCGCCATTTTCTGGAGGGCATGACTGGCCTTCGGATCGGTCAGGGTGGCGCTGTAAAGCTCCTGCTCAGCCTGCTCCAGTTGCTTCTTGCACTTCTTGAACTGATTGCCCCAGTGCTGCACCCGGTCGGTGTCCAGCCAGGTCCGGGTATGGCGCACCTCGCTCACCATTTCCTCCAACGCGGATCCGGCATGACCGATGTACTGGATCAAATGCCCGCGAAAACGTTCGAGGGAGTCGATCGAGGAAATCCGGGCTTGGTCCGACATGACGAGTTGAAAAAAGCAGAGGTCGTCTCAGCGCTGGTCGAGATACTGTTGGATCCGCTCGGCCTTCCGCAGCAGGTACGGCGTGTGGCGGTCGGACAGCTCCACGAAGGATTTCAGGGTCTTCATCATCTGAGTGAACTCCGCCGCGAACTTTTCCTGTTCCTGATCCTGCCACGTATCCCCCAAAGCGGTGAAGCGGGCCATCAGCGAGGCGCTGCGTTCGCGCAGATCGCCATTGAAGCGCTTTAGCTCCGCAGCAAAGCGGCGGACCTCCTCGGGATCGATGATGGCTTGGGACATAGGGCGACGGATACTGTAGCTGCATTCAATTCCAAGATGCCGCAAGGTGCCAGTTTCTTCTTTTGGGAGAGGAGTCGCGGTTCTCCAGACGTGAAGCTACCGGAATCAGGCATTCTCACTTCAGTTTCTCAAGAAAGCCCTTTTCGACCTCGGGACTGAGCTGGAGCTTCGAGAGTCGCTGCCGGATCTTCATCAACCACTCATCCTTGTTCGGCAGATGGGTCCCGAAAGGGTTGGTCTCATCAAATTTCCAGAGGACTTTCGCGATCAAGAGGACGAAAAAATCACGATCCTTCTGGTTCTCTATCTTGCCAAGTTGCTCCATGAGGTGGGGTAGTGCCTCCTTTTGGTCGCCCAAGCACCTTTCCGCCCCCTGAAGCATTCCATTCTCGAAGCCATCCTCCAGCTTTCCATCATGCGATTTCAACCATCGCAAAGCACCCGCAAAGTCACGCGCCGCCCAGAAGCCAACTGCATAGCTCAGGTCATAACGCTTCTTTTCGATTGGAGCTGGTGGCTTCTCCTCAGCGGCGGATTTTGTGTCAAAGGGGTCGCCTACGTCATTGAGGAGACGATTGCAAAACCAATGCAGTCCCTCCACCTGACCTTCACGAAACCACTTTTCGGCGGCTTCCGGATCATCCTCCAGCCATCGGCCCATCAGGGTGCAGCGGATTTCCTCGTAAACCCATTCGCGGTCCCACTTCCTTTCGAGCAGCCGATCGACATCCTTCTTCCAGTCCCGATGATCTGGAGCGCCCCGCAAATACCCTTCAAGCATCCGGCCCATCAGGAATTCGTCATCTCCTCTGGCCATCATTTCCTTGAAGGCGAAATCGGGGTCGAGCTTTGCGAGGCTCAACAGGATGGCTCGATCAAAATTGGATGAAAATTCCTCGACCACCTTGGACTTGGAAAAGGGCCCTTCCAGCTTCTTGAACGAGTCCCAAGCGGCCTTGGGATCGACCTGTGACCATCCCTCGACAGCCCCCAGATACATTTCGAACACGTAACCGCAAACGGCTTCTCCAGGCCCTCCCTCGAGGCCGGTTCCCGTCAGGCTGATCTCGGCCGCGTTCGCATCCTCGACTTTCCGGGCCTCGCTCAGGGCCGCTGCGTGGTCCTTCGTCGCCCACCTTCGGAACACCATCTGGTTGAAAGCGTCGTCGGCTTGAAATCGACCAATCAGGGGGATCTCCTCATCGCTCAATGAATCGACGACCTTCTGCAGCATCGACGCATAGGGTCGGCGCGACTCCGGAGGCCGCTGAAACCACGCGTCCATCTCATCGTTCATTCGCAAGCCGATCTTCTCCGCAAGCGCCTTCTCGTCGACGGGTTGTTGGAGTTCGTCCGTAACGGATTGACCAGGAAGCTCCCTATCGGAAGCCTGATCGGCATGGAGGCACGGAGTTCCCTTCTCAAGAAGAAGGGCGACTGCGATCAGCAAGGGAAGCTTCCTCATCATGGCCTCAGAAAGGGTCAAACGTTCATCGAATGCCGATGAAGGTATCCATTTCATGCGGCATGACGAGAAAATCTCGGCCGCCGCGATGCATGATCCTGGATGAGTTCCCAAGGGCTCGGAGACATCAATGTTTG
The DNA here is from genome assembly GCA_027485995.1 of Verrucomicrobiaceae bacterium. Lineage (GTDB taxonomy): Bacteria > Verrucomicrobiota > Verrucomicrobiia > Verrucomicrobiales > Akkermansiaceae > Luteolibacter. Next base: position 43,932 of record JAIXPW010000183.1, on the reverse strand, counting down.
GCCTGCCAATCCTCCGTGCGGGAATTGTCTCATTCCTGATGGCTCCCTTGTGCATGGCGCGTGACTTCCGGCGTTCGACTACCGGATTCCCACCTTTCCTCACCTTTCGAATTTCAGATTTCGAATTTCGTGCTTTCTCTCCCCCATGCAGATGCGCGAGGCCGCCGAACGCATCCTCTTTGCGGAGACGCTAGAGGAGAAGCTGCTGCTTGCCCCGGCGCTGGCTTCGGACGATGCACCCGGCAAGGCGATCCTGACTCCGCCTTCCCCAGGCAGGCCGGATGAACTTCGGATCTGCGAGAAAGGCGTGCGCGTGGAGTTTCCCGGAATCCACCGGCTCGACGACGACCGCGAGCGCGGCACGATGCTGCATTTCCTGGCGAATCACGAACTGCTGGCCTCCGAGCTGATGGCGCTGGTGCTGCTGAAATTTCCCGATGCCCCGAAGGAATACCGTGCCGGAGTCTATGCCGCGATGCGCGAGGAGCAGATGCACACGCTGATGTATGTGCGGCGGATGAAGGAATGCGGCATCGCCTTCGGAGAGCTCCCGCTGAACGACTACTTCTGGCGGCTCATCGCGCCGATGGAAACGCCGATGGACTTCGTGACACGGCTGAACCTGACCTTCGAGCAGGCGAACCTGGATTTCTCGAAACACTACGCCGGGCTGTTCCGCGAGGTGGGCGATACCTCCACGGCAGCGGTGTTGGAAAAAATCTATCAGGACGAGATCGGCCACGTCGGCCACGGCTTGAAATGGTTCCGTCGCTGGAAAGATCAGGGCTCCACCGACTGGCAGGCCTTTGGGAAATCGCTGAACTTCCCACTCGCTCCCGCCAAGGCGAAGGGGCTCGCTCCCTTCAATGCTGATGGCCGACGTCTCGCCGGACTCGACGAAGACTTCATCCACCATCTGGAAGTCTGCGAGCAGTCACGCGGTCGCACCCCGGTCGTTCACTGGTTCAATCCCGGGGCCGAGGACCAGGTAATGGCCGCCGTGAGCGGAAAGCCCTTTCAGCCCAACAAGATGGGCCTCGCCCTGGAAGAGGATCTGGAGCTGCTGATGCTCGCGGTGTGTCGTCGCGACGATGCCCTACTGATGCGCCGCCCGCCTTCCAACGAGCACCTCGCTTATCTGAAACGCGCTGGCTTCGATCTTCCGGAAATCACCACCCGTGAGGCCCTGCGCGACCGCAAGCTCGGTGGCCTGCGTCCCTGGGCCTGGTCGCCGGATGCCTGTCAGCAACTCAAGCCGCTCGCCTCCGACGTCTCGCCCAATGTCCCCTGGCAATGGCACGATCCCCTCCCCTCTCTCTGGTTTTCCAAGGAAATCGGCATCGAGTTGGAAAAGCGGCTCGGTCTCGAAGGAGAGAGCGGAGCGGTCTGCCGAACTGTCGATCACGCGATGCAGGAAATCACCCGTCATCTCGAATCCGGCCAGGCCCTCGTCAAGGCCGTGCACGCCTGCGCTGGTCGCGGGCATCTGCGGGTGAACCACGAGAGCAAGGAAGCCGATACCCGCTTGTGGCTCGAACGCACTCTCGCCTCGCATCATGCCGTCGTCGTCGAACCCTGGCTCGATCGCGTCGCCGATTTCTCCGCGCTGTATGAAATGGACGCCGCCGGGAATGCGAACCTGATCGGCCTCACCGTCATGGAGAACGATGCCGCCGGCCGTTTCCTCGGAAATCGCGTCGGCCCGAAATGGGGTTCGCTGCTGGAGCCGGAGGTCGCTGCCTTTCTGTTCAAGCAGGGCATCCTCGACTTCGTCGAAAGCCGTGTGCCCGCTGCTCTAACAGATCTACTGCCCGGTTACATCGGGCCTCTCGGCCTCGACCTGATGGTCCATCGTCGCCCCGATGGCAGCCTCGCGCTCAAGCATGTCGTCGAGCTCAACGTCCGCCTGACGATGGGCCGGATCGCGCTGGAGCTCTTGAAAAAATCCACCCCGCAGCGCAGCGGGCGTTTCCGGATTCACCGGGTGAACAAGGTTTCATCCGCCGAGCTTGATGAGTTCCGCTCGGGCAGTCTCGACGGTGGCAAGGTCCTGCTCAACGACCCACAATCCGCTCAGGCCTTCCTGGCGGTATGGGAGATTGGGGCTTGAAGAACCTACCTCGAGACGAACTTTGGCTGGAACCACAGATGAACGGGATGAACGCAGATTTAAGAAGCTAATCTCTCCTGGCGTATGAATTCAGTCCGGATCTTCCATCTGTGTTCATCCTGTCCATCTGTGGTTGAAGAATCTTGGAACCCTTCAGGTGGCCTCCGGGATCACTTCTCCACCACCGGAGCCGTTTGCTCCGCCGTGGGATTCCCACCCGGCAGCTCCAGCAGCCGGATCTTGCGGAAATGGATCTCAGACCCTTCCGATTCGAGGCAGAGATAGCCCTTCCTGATACTGGCATCCCGCATGCCGTTCACGAACTTGCCGTTGATTGAAAGCTTGATCACTCCATCCACGCAGACGACGACATAAGTATTCCACTCACCCTTCCCCTTGCATCGCATCTCACTCGACATGCTGCGCTCGCCGCGCGGGTGATCGGGCGTGGCAGTAAGGCCGTTGGCTCCGAAAAGTTCGCCGGACACGAAGCCCGGATGACGGGGCTGACCATCGGCTTCCGGATTCAACTTCGGCCACTCGAGCTCCAGCATCTGCACCTCCATGCCTTTCGGCAAAGGGCCGGTGGAAGGTGGTTTCCCATCGCACCAGACAAAGACGCCTGAGTTTCCTCCAGCCTGCATGTGCCTCCATTCGACCTCGAGGATGAAGTTCTCATACTGCCGCTCCGAACGCATCACGCCGACCGGCTTGCCACTGCACACCAGCAGTCCGTCCTTCACGCTCCAGGTCTGTGGACTGGTGTTCACATCCACCCAGCCGGAAAGGTCACGGCCATTGAAGAGTTCACGAAAGACCGGGCTCTCCTCGGCTGACGCGAGAGTGCAGATCAACCCCGTGACGAAAAGGAAGGCAAGAATGTTCAGCATGCGTGTGAGAAGATCGTCGTCTATAAGCAGAACCCCGACGGATTCTTTCGCTCGATCCAGCGACAAGCCCTATGAGAAACACTCGGAACGGATGGACGCCGCGGCTTTCCCAGGAAGGGGATGAATCATTGACGATTGTTGATTGACGATTGTTGATTTTTGAATGGAAGACATCGGGGCGTCTCCATCAGCCGCGCTTGTACTCCTCTCAAAGATGGCATTTCCCTCTTCAATCTTCGCTGTTCGTTGTCACTCTCTTCAGGGACCTCTTTATCGAAGAGAGTGGCCAGTGGTCAGGATCCAGGGGCCAGGCAGAGGTCCTTGATTCGAAAACCGCCCCAATCCCCAATCCCCAATTCCTCCTGATATCAGCCCCGGCAGGTCGACGGGGCGGGCCGCCCCCCGAAGGCCCTGATATCACCACCTTGCCACAAGAAAATCGTTGTCAAATCAAGGATTCCAGCTATCCTGAACCCAAACGGGACTGAAGCGATATCAAGCGGCCAGATCCTACGAATAAATACTTTTCGCCTTAACTCCGCACGCCGTGACACAAGACGAGTTCATCTCTGCCGTGCATAGCCGAAAGCACACACTTCCCCAACTCCGAAGGAAGCTTGAGGCGTTGCCCTCGTCTGAACGATTCTGCGTTCTCATTCGAATATTCGCTGACGGTTCCCGAGCACAGGACGCTTTTGGTGATCAGGAGTATGCCGGGAGATTGCTAGTGGAGTTGCGGCCATCTCCTCAGCAGCCGCTTGATGAGATTATTCGGGCAGTGCTTCCGACTTGGAACGTTTCTGTTGAGCAGTTGCCGTTCTTTCTTGCTGACATCTTCGGTGCCGAAGAGGTTGCTGGCGTATCCTCTCGCCTCATGGCAGACTATCCGTCAGATTCACGAGAGCAGAGGTCACTCGACACCATTCGTTGGTGGATTCGAGGGAAGTCATGAATATCCAAAGCCATGACCAACGACCAACAACCCAAGGCGAACAAAACGGATGCAAGCAACGGCTCGAAGGCTATCTGTCGTGTCATCGACGCCTCCCGCTCGCCGTCGCCTGATCCGAGTCGTTCGGATACAATAACTCATGAGTCACCTGGCAACAATGGAATGGCTTAGAGACGGGAATGCCGCACTCATTGCTACGGAAGCCGAGTTGGTGGCTCGATTGAAGGACATTGCTACGGACACATCGGCGGACGACGGCATTGGTGTTTTTCTACGCAAGGCGACTGATCAAGAGATGACGATCATCATAGCTGGTGAGGCATGGTGCCTTGATTGGTTCCCCGTCGGGTATGATGGCCTAGGATCATATCATACCTTAGCTGATGACCATTCTCCGGATCGTGAGTCGCTCCCCGAGAGTCCCGAGTTACTGACCTATTACCTCTTGGGGCACCACGGCGAAGTTCCGGTCCAATTCTGTATTTCCGAAGACCAAGCGCTCGATGCCATTCGCCAATTCCTATTCACAACAGAGATGCCTTCTGCGGTGCGATGGGATCTCGACTAAACGCAAGAATCCAGACAAGTCATAGATATCAGCCGCACAACAGCTTTTCAATATCAATCCATGTTCACCGCAATGACGCAGTGACATCACATAAATCGTTCTGCAGAAAAATGAAGAAGACCATTAGCTGGTTGCTCGTAGCCCAATCGATTGCCTTGTTGTTCGGGATTCTCTTCTTCGACTCAGTTCGCGAGGAACTGGAGCCAGCACTCATCAGGCAAGGGCAGGAGATCGGGCGACAACAACTCATTCAGGAACTGCGCGATGCACGAGTCCCAATACCCGAGGATATCCAAGTAAGCCGTGACAAGGATGCCCTGATCTCACCAGGAATCGTCTCATTCGGTCAGAACGTGACATTGCTACTGCCGGCCGCACTGTTTCAGATCATTTCAATGGTGCTAGCGACAAGATGCCTGGTTCTAAAATCTTGCGGATCTAGTGAGGAACTGTCAGCTAAAGCAACCAATCAAGCAAAAGCCGCTGCATCCAACGGCGGGTAACGTCCTTCTTTGATTTCGGGCTTCCATTTCGCCGTGCATGCATTCTACAGTCCTGCAAGAATCGAAGACATGAGAAAAACCCTTGCGATCATTGCATGCTTCCTTTGCGTAGTGGGATGTGCGAGCTCTACTACAGATTCAAATCGCCCTTTGATCAATTTCTATCGACATGCGCTCAAGCGGGTGAAGTCACCAGAATTGAATCAAGAGATCGATTTGGCGGGTTTGAAGATTTCCGATGGTGTTTTGCCCGGGTGTCCAAGGTTTCCCAGTGTCGATGAGAGTTCGATAATCGTGTCTGATCCCGACCCTAATGAACACCAAGCTGTCCAGGTGATCGTGTCGCCTCGTGTCTCAGGGTCTTTTGCCGATCCAGTCGAGCCTTCACCGGATTTTCTAAGGGAACAAGATGAATACAGGGAAGACGCGCTCAGGAAGCACCGTTACACCGGCGTCTTTCTCCTTAACAAAAGACAACAAGCGGAACAAAGCGGTCAAGGCGACGGCGACAAGCCGTCAAATTGAACCGGAGTCTTGCGCGCCGCCGCCTCACCTTTTACGCCCCAACATGACTCAGACGAAAGCCAGTCATTTTGCTCACGCGTTTTGTGGGGCGCTGAATCACTTGATGCCAGGCTGGTCTGTCGCAGACGAAGCAGTCATGGGTCCTGATGATGTCGTGATTCGATTTTCCGAAGAACACTGCGCTGATTCCGATGGTCACATGGATGTCTCATTTGGTTTCAGGGACTCTGACCCTCATGGTTTGAGACTCTGGGACTGCGTGAGTGGTTTCGGCGAGACGATTGCTGACTGTGCATCTTCAGCAGCCCATCTTTGGGGCGCTACGAGCGCTCCTGCATTGCTGGAACTCAAGTACTCTCGTAGCGGTCATTTTGCTGACCACTTTCACGGCCATGAACTGAACGGATTGACTGGCTGGCATTGTATATGTGGTGCTGTGATGGGATACGGCACCGGAGGGAGTGGAGCGGCGCTTCAGGATTGGTGGATATCGAAGCAGACTGTTTTACCGGCTATTTCGGCATCTTTGTCCGATCTTTCGGATGACTTGCCACACGCCATCAAGATCTTCTTCGGCGGGCCTGATGTCGCAGAAGTTCGAGTGGACGGGGAAATTCATGAGCGCGCCTCATCCACACTTCTATCGCTCGATTGGCCACGGATGGAGCCTTTTGGATTCCTCCGAGTTTTTGTTATCGCACTTCACCGAGAATGACCTGCCATCACGCTCGGACAATGGCAGAAGAAGCCAGCGCCTCCAACGGCGGCTAACGTCCCAATTTGAATTCGGGCTTTTCTCCCCGCCGTGAATTGCCTATATCCTCCGGATGATAATGAGGCTCGCACGGATGATTTTTCTGATCGTTGCTTGCTTGGCCGCTCCGGCCTTGCCTCTAGCCGCGTGGTTCAAGGGAGTCACCGATTCGGAACGATGGCCTCCGATCACCGCCGATGAGATCCGCTTCCGTCCGCTTGTTGAGATTGGTAGGCCACTGGCGAAACCTGCCTGCCTATTCGTCAACGATGTGATGCCCAGGGTGGATTACCGGTATTCGTGTGTCGGCCCATGGCACCCTATATTCCGAATCTCGCTCGTAGTCCTCTCTTTGGGCTACTCCGGTTGTCTCTTCCTTGGTTCAGTGCTGGTTTGGCAGAAGTCTCTCCGAAGGCAAGAAATTCAAGCCCGACAAGGCGTCACACCACAATCCGCTGCCCGCTCCGACTCGGATTTTGCGGGATCACTACCACCTTCAACCTGAGTCGAAGCCGCGTTCCCGGCAGCGGGTGTATGGATTTCTATGTCCGCCCAGTACCAGAACCTTTCGCCATGAGTCTAATGCATGACATCGAAGTTGCTTGGTTGCGCACTGCGTCTGCTGCGATTGTCAGTCATGTCCAGAGCTATCCCGATGACATGTTTTATGCTGGCTCATTCTGGCTGTGCTATGTGGATCACACTGTGTTCGGCACTCCATGTTTCGCACTGAACACAGAGAAGCGGAGTGCTGCGGATGGGGATGATTTGCGATGGTCTCCCGCAGATTGGGAGTTTGATTGCGTAGGCTGCACCATTGAGGCGATGCAGCCGCACTATGAGGCGCTTTCGCAAAACCTATCTGGCAGACCGGAGTCAGATTGGGACATGGCTATCGAAGAGCATTTTTCCGGATTGGCTCGCGTGTGCAGGCAGATAACCAGCGCCGCGCGTTCCCGACACGGAGTCTTTCGTGACACTGTCTTGCACCCAGATTTCGTTGTTGGCATCTTCGAATTCCGCGAGGCGGACCCATTGTTCACACAGCTTATCCGGGCAAGCATTGCCCCCGAGATCCTCGCCACGTTGCCTTCACCAGTATGGTTTCCATGATGCCAGGAGCCCTATCCAAGAATCTGAACGGGTCGAGACGCAGCAACCCCTATCAATCACCCCGTTTTCATGCTGATTCGTGGTTTCAACCTTAACCCCGTGATCGACGCTCGCCCCATCTGGCAGGGTTGCACGCGCTCTTTGTTCGGCGGATATTGAAGAGCCCATGGACTCCGAGAATGACACCCTACCCTTACGACCCTACCAAGCGATCATCTGGGGTCCGGAGGCAGAGGCGATGGCCGTTCGTGCCATCTGTTTTGCTGCCGATGGAGACGATGCCAGGAGGCAGGCCATTCAGGAGTATGGAGAGCACTGCGTCCTCTCGTTATGGAACAAGGAGGATGCGGATCAACCCCGATCAAAGTCTGATGCCGAAGACGGCGTGGGAGGCGACGTAGGATAGCTTCCTGCTTTGAGTTCGAGCTTCCCTCCCTGACGAGGAGGGGCTAAACGTTGTCCAAACCGATCAGGTCCCGATGAAGCGAAAGATCCTTTCTGTCATTGCTGTCATTGCTGTCATTGCTGTCATTGCTGTCATTGCTGTCATGATGATCGCGGCCGTTGGCGTCTCGATCTACAACCATGGGAGTCGGGAGCGTCAGTTTCTGGAACGTGCGTTCGTCCAATTGAGCCTCGGACAGGGTTCCGAGCCAGTGTCAGTGATAGGTCTGAAGTCTGGTGAAACGGCTGCAGTGATTCTCGAACATGATTGCTGCAGCGGAGCCGGGTTCGACGCCGTTGCGGTCCGAACCTCGGACGGACAGGAGTTTTACGCCACAAGGAATTACTGCGGCATTGAAGGATTCTATGGGTCGCTGAAAGAAGATGCCGTCAGGGACCTGCCACATTTCATCGCCTTCCTGGGCACCCAAGGATATCAGAAGAGATGAGAAGCGGATCAAGCCTCCTCATGACAAGCGCTGCCCGTCTTCCTGTCTCGATGATTCTCCGTGACTGCAACGTCGAGCCCATGATCGGCGTGCGCTCTTGCGGTTAGGGCTCCATTCGCGCAGTATCTGAAGACGGAGTTGAAGATGGAGTTCAAACGACTTCGGGTGGGTTTCAGAGCATGGATAAAGCCGAGGATGTTCCATTCAACGACAGGCAACCCTTCTGTTTGCTTTCGGGCTTCCATTCCCACCAAGGATGATCTAGCCACTCCGAAGAGCATGAGCTGGAAATGCGAGAAATGCGGCGAACTGAACGACTCGATTGCCCACCGAGCCTGTTGGAAGTGCAAGAAACCGCGGTTCGGACCCGATCCGGTGGAGATTCCATGCTCCACAACGATGGAGATCCCCGGACGCCTCGTCCTTGAGTCCAAGGGCTTGGTGTTTGGTGAAGCGATTCTCGGAGCGAACATTTTCCGAGACCTCCTTGCCGGGGTTCGAGATATTGTGGGAGGTCGGTCTGGGGCCTATGAATCCAAGCTGCGGGAAGGCCGTGATGTTGCGCTGACTGAGATGATGCAGGAAGCCAGGGCGATTGGAGCAGATGCAATCATCGGGGTCGATGTCGATTACGAGACGGTCGGCCAATCCATGATGATGGTCTGCGCGTCGGGAACCGCAGTCACTCTTCAGAAGACATCGTAGCTCAAGTCATCCCTGGCAACCGGTGGGATCGTCCCCTGTTTCATTGGAGCTTGATCCCGGCGCTGCCAACACTCACCTACCAACGAGAACCATTCGTGAAAACAGCCCCCATTAGGTTCTCGTTCGGTTGGTGCATGGGTGGGTTATTGATGTATCTCGTGGTTCGTAACGCATGAGTCAGGATCATCTGGTATCGGTCAACGTCCATGATGGGTTTCTGCCCATCTTCGCCCCGATCTTCATGGAGCACTACGGTTCCTCTTCGATCTTCGTTCGAACGCTCGCAGACTGTTTCACCCTTCGTCTTGCGCGGGTTCTGGAGAAGCAAGGCAAGCTCGAGAGTCCGGAGTTGGTGGCCCGACACTCAACAAACCAGGCGGTCGAACGATTGGAGCAGTGGCTTTCAACCGTTGACGGAGCCAACAGGACGGCGATGCAGGAAGCCCTTGGTCTCCTGCCGCTGGGTTCGATGGCGTTGCTTGTCGAGAAGGAGTTCGGGGCTGAGCGCTTCAAGCAATGGATGGAATGGCTCGACGAGTCGGATTGACCAATCTGAACAGGATTCCCTCGTGACGCTTCCTTGCCCGAACCGTGATGCGGAGCCGGTGGTGCGAAGCCGTGGGAGGCAAGCGTCGTTCGGGTTGATCGGAACTTGATTTCGGCGGCGCGGATCTCATGGTTCGATTCAACATTGTCCGATGAATGCCGATCAGATTGCCGAGATTAGGCCCGCTTTACGAGAAGTCATCGAAGGAGCGCCCGATTGTTGTGTCACAATCGAAGTGGAGGCCGATCCAGAGAAATGGCTGCAGGTTGTCGATCACACGATCAACGCAGCCTACCCTCATGCGGACGATCCCGGATCAAGATTGAAAAGACTCCCTGGGATTTCAGGGATTCGAGTCACCGGATGGGAGGCGCGGAAGTTCGTGACGCTTGATTTGCCGGAGTGGGAGATTGGGTCCCTTGCGGAGTGGATCGACGCCTACCTTGTTTCAGTCCTGAGTTGCGAGGTGGGAGATTACCACGTTGATATCACCTACGAACTGCTGAACTGAGGAGCTTGGACAGGACATGGGGGCGTGACCGCTTCCCACACTCCCAATCTCCGCCACTTTGAAGTGGCTTCCCTGGCTTTTGGAACTGGTACCATCGACTGCCTTTTCCAGATCGCGCTTCCTGAACGCGTCTCCGGGATCGACCGCCCCAACTTTCCTGATGCGAAGGACTTTCTGCAGGGCCTCATCCCGGGTCGATGAATCAGCTTAAATCCTGAAATACAAACCACGAGATTCACGAACCATCACGAAACTCAGGCAGTTCCGAAACGCTTCAGACTCATTCATCAGGTGAGTGCGAAGATGGCGACAATTTGCCTCTGCTTTCGTGCTTTTCGTGACTTCAGTGGTTTTCCATTTTCCTGTTAAGGATCAGACATCGCCGACCTGGCTCTGGATCCAGCCGCCCTGGCCCCCCGGAGTCCCCAAGCCTCTCATCCCCGGCTGCCGAGCCTGGATTTCACACCCTGCATGGGGAGTTCGATGAAGCGCCAGCAGAGCCACCCGAGCAGCCACGAGAGCAGGGCGAAGACGCCGATGCGAATGGCGAAGCCAAGGCCGTGATCGAACCACGGAGTCCACCACAGCCAGGGCAGGATCTTTCCGGCGAGCAGTGGCGCGAGGTTGTGGAAGAGATAGAGGCCGTAGGAAAGTCTCCCGAGGTGCTGGATGGCCGGGTGATCGAGGACCGCTCCACGCCAGCCACTGAAGCCCCGACTGGCCGCCGCGATCAGGCCGCAGCAGGCGATGGAAAGGAAGGTCTGCTGGAAGATGTCGAGGCCGGGAATCGAATGCCCCGCTTCATTGAGCCCATAGAGAACCGCATACGCGAAGAAGCAGCGCCAGGCCGCGCGACGAAGCCCGGGGTGATCAAAGGCCAGACCGCGATGCACCGCGAGGGCCAGCAGACCTCCGAGGCCGAGATAATCGCAGGCATTGGTGGGCAGGAGGTCCGGCATCACGAGCCAGGTCTTCAGCATCGGCGAAAAGGACCGCGAGATCGGCGCGAGGGCCACGAAGGCGAGCATCGCGCCGGGGAGCCAGCGTTTCGGCAGCCACCAGATCACGAAGGGCCACAGCACATAGAACTGATGTTGCGCCGCCAGCGACCAGAAGTGTGCGGTGAAGTCCGGCCACCCTGTTAGAGCCATGTGGAGGTTGGAGCCTTGAAACAGATACCACGGCAACGCCGACCGAACGTCCTGTGCGCCCATCAGCACGGCGAACAACACCGCCGCGTAATACGGTGCGAGGATCCGCAGGCCGCGACGGAGCTGGAACTGCTTCATCGCCGCACCTTTCCACGGCTGGCCGCTGGCCTCGCCACGATCGCGATCCCGCAGCAGCGCGCCGGTGATCAGATAGCCGGTGAGCACCAGGAAATAGAACAACCCGAGCTCGAAAGGAAATGGCCCGCGCAGATCACGCGGCAGCCAATGGACACACGCCACCCCGAGCATCGCAAAGGCCCGGAGTCCATCGATCTGCGTCGCACGGCCTGCCATGGGTCCGAGAATCCACACGAATTGGAAACGAGGCGAGCAGGGAATGGGCTTTGCAGAATTGACAGAGCCAACGACCTGACCAACTATCTGACCATGAGCCAAACGATCAACATCGCCGATCTGAAGGCGCGATTGTCCGAGTTCGTGGAAATGGCGGAGTCCGGGCAGGAGGTTGTGGTCTGTCGGCGCAACCTACCGGTGGCGCGACTGGTGGCGTATGCGGAATCGACCCAACCCAAACGGCTGTCCGACATCGTCGGCTGGCTCGAGGACGATACCTTTTCCCAGTCCCTCGACCATCGCCGCGAGCAGTCCGCTGGCTCGCGGCGCACCGATCCTTTCTCCGATTCCTGAGCCGTGTATCTCCTCGACACGAACGTTCTCAGCGAACTGATCCGGAAATCCCCGGATTCGGGCGTGATGGCGGCAGTGAGACAACTGGATCAAAGCGCGGTCTTTGCCAGCGAGGTGACCTTGTTCGAACTCCGATATGGCGCGATGCGTCGTGACGATGCGGAGTCTTTCTGGGCGCGTCTTCAGCGTGAGCTCATTCCGGCCGTCCAATGGCTCCCGGTGGACCGGGCGGTCCAACTGCGTGCTGCGGATCTGGCAGCGGATCTCGATCGTCGCGGAGAACGCATCGGGAGCGAGGACTGTTGGATCGCCGCCACCGCACTTGAGCATCGGCTCACCTTGGTCACAAGAAACCTCCGCCATTTCGACAGAATCCCCGGCCTGCGAATCGAGAGCTGGTTTGAAGGTGAGTGAAGAGTTGATTCAGCAACCGATTGCAAATCCATGTACGTCAGAATCGAGAACCGGAAACAGGATTGGCCGATGTGGCGCAGGGTCGTGCCGAGTGTCCTGATTCTGGCGATTGCAGTCTTCAGCGGGTTCAAGCATTGGTGGTTCCTTGCGATCATGTGCGCCTGCAACTCGTTGATCTGGCTGAACCAGCCTCGGCTGAGTGGTACCCGTCGTATCTCCACCATCCTCCTGGATGTGGACCGGCTCGTGATCGACTACAAGAGCGGGAAGGAAATGGTCATCCTGATTGGCGAGATCGAGGCCGTGGTGAACCTCGCGAACAAGGTGGTCATCCGATTTTTCCGGAACGAGGAGGTCCAGCACTTCGAGCTGGCGCGTGCGGACTTCGACGAGGATTCCTGGCAGCAGATCCGTCGTCTCAAGACCCGGATCGGGATTTGAACGGAGCACTCTTCCTTCGATGTTGGACGTTCGATGTTCGATGTTCAACTCTCCCCCGCGCTTCTCCTCGACTCCCTGCAGTTTCCCGACATGCTTTCACCGCTCCTTATGAAACCGAGGTTTTTCATCGCTGCCCTGGCCGTCGCCGCGTCTTCCCTGTTCGCCCAGACCGATCCCACCCGTGGCCCGGTGGAGTCGCCGGACAAGACGACGCAAGTCGATCCGTCACAGGCCGTCGAAGGGCAGGACCTGGATTGGTCGCTGATGAAGGTGCATGACAAGGATCATCCGGACCTCGCGGAGACCGGCCATAAGATCAAGCCGGCCGGACTTTCGATCCGCGTGGGCGGTCGCATCATGAGCATGGCCCTGGCGCGCGGCGGGAAGTTCCTCGTGGTGAAATCGAACACGCATCTCAGTGTGGTGGATACCGAGACCTTCCATGCCATCGAGCAGGTCCCCTTTCCCAATGACGCGGATGGCAAGGCCGACCGGGGCTCGATGCACGGCATCGCCGTGTCACCGGATGGCACGCGGATCCTTTTCACCGGCAATCTCCGGCTACTGCATCCCGCCACACTCGACGAGGCAGGCCATCTGACTTTCGAGGCTCCGATCCAGCTCGGACCCAAGACCAAGACCGCGAACCCGCTTGGTGTCGCCTTCACGCCGAACGGCAAGCGGGCGGTGGTCGCGCTTTCCGTGGCGAACGAGGTGGCCATCGTCGATCTCGCCACGCGCGAAGTCACGAATCGCATCCCGGTCGGCGTCTGCCCCTATGGCGTGGTGCTGAGCCGCGATGGCAAGACGGCCTTTGTGAGCAATTTCGGCGGTCGGCGTGCGAAGGAAAACGACCGCACCGAAACCGTGGCCGGAACCGACATCGCGGTCGATGAGCGCAGCGTGGCCCTGCGTGGAACCGTATCCGTGATCAATCTCAAGGCCGGTGAAGTCATCGCGACCATCACCACCGGCATCCATCCGGAGGAGATGATGCTTTCTCCGGACGGCAAGCAGGTGCTGGTGGTCGATGAAAGCGGTGATGCCGTTTCGGTCATCGACATCGCCACGCGGAAGATCGTGAAGCACCTCGGCGTGAAGCCCGAGCCGACGCTTCCCTACGGCAGTCTGGCCAACGGAGTCGCCGTGAACGACATCACGGTCTTCACGGTGAACGCGGGAAACAACGCGGTTGCCATGATCGACCCCGCAAAGCCGGAGAAGCCCTACGCCTTTCTTTCCGCGGGCGGCTATCCTGGAGCCATCTGTGTTAAGGGCCAGGACGTCTTTGTCGGGAACATCTACGGCTATCAGGGAAATCTCCAGAAGATCACGCTTCCAGCCGATGCCGCGGAGCTGACGAAACTGAGCGACGAGGCGCGCAAGGGCTTCCGTTTCTCGGAAATCGTCCGCTCGCAGATCAAGGCGATGACCGGAGCGGCGCCGAAGGCCATCCCTGAGCGGGTGGGCGAGCCTTCGCCGATCAAGCACGTTGTTTATATCATCAAGGAGAACAAGAAGTACGATCCGGTGCTGGGAGACATCGGTCGAGGCAACTCGGATCCGAAGTTGTGTGAGTTCCCCCGGGCGACGACGCCGAACACGCACGCGCTGGTCGATGAGTTCGTGCTGCTGGACAACTACTACTGCAGCGGCGTGCTCTCCAGCGTGGGCCACCAGTGGACGGTCCAGGGCCTGACCACTCCCTATCGCGAGAAGGACTGGAACAACGCGCGCTCACCCTATGATTTCGGCAATGATCCCCTCTCCTATGCTGGCTGCGGATTCATCTGGGACCACCTGCTGCGCAAGGGCATTTCATTCCGCAACTTCGGTGAGATGGGTAACCTCAAGAAGCCCGTGAAGCCGCTGTGGCAGGATTTCTACAATCCATGGTCCGAGAAGAAGCCGGGGCCGGAGTATGTTTACGAATACAAACTCGAAAGCCTGCGGAAGTACAGCGATCTCCGCTATCCCGGATGGGAAATGGCGATCCCCGACCAACTCCGTGCCGACGCCTTTCTGAAAGCCCTCGGGGAGTTCGAGAAAGCCGGCACCATGCCCGAGTTCACCATCCTCTATCTTCCCAACGACCACACCAACCATGCCCGCAAGGGCTGGCCGACTCCCCGCGCCTATGTTGCCGACAACGACCTCGCGCTTGGACGGGTGATGGAGGGCCTGACCAAGAGCCCGTTCTGGAAAGATATGGCAATCTTCTCGATCCAGGATGACCCGCAGACCGGAGCCGATCATGTCGATGGCCATCGCTCGTTCTGCCTGATCGCAAGCCCCTATGCCAAGCGAGGAGGCCAGGTGATCAGCCGCTTCTACAACCAGTCCTCGGTGCTGCACACCATCTGCCGCATCTTCGGCGTGCCGCCGATGAACCAGCTCGTCGCGCTGTCACCAGTCATGTCGGAGTGCTTCCAGGAGCAACCGGACTACACCCCCTTCACCTGCCGCACGTCTGATGTGGCCTTGAACGAAACCAACCCGGACCCCAAGGACGCGCCCACCAAGGCGCAGTCGATGCTGGCTCCGAAGACCTTTGATCTCGATTTCTCCGCCCCGGACCGCATCGACGACGAGGCCCTCGTCTTCAGCCGCTGGGTCTGGTCCACCACCCATGGCGACGAACCCTTTCCCGCCACCTACTTCGGCCCACATGGAAAAGGACTGAAGGCGCTCGGACTGAAGCTGGATCCGAATGGGGTTGAGGAAGGAGAGGAGGAGGAGGAGGATTGAACGTCGAACATCGAACATTGAACGTTCAACATTGAAGGAAGAGGTTGAAGGCGCAGAACTTCTTCTATCTCTTCACTTCGATGTTCAATGTTGGAAGTTCGATGTTCATCATGAAGTCTAATACCGAACAAGCTTCACGCCAATCTTCCGGCCTCCGCAGGTCTCGCCTTGGAGGCTGACGATGGCGTGGCGTCCGCGGATTTCGGCGATGAGTTGCTTCGGAGTGTCGTGGTCCTGCCACTTGCTGTCTTCGAGGTCCGCCGTGATCTGGAAGCCGTCGGCAAGGGAGGAAACCGAGTAGCGATAGGAAAGCACGGCGACGTTCAGGAAGGGATCGCAGACATCGTGGAAAAGCCGCCGGTGGCCACGAAGAAAGGGCGCAGCGGGCACGACGTCCTGCCAGCTCACCTGGGGATCCTCGATGCAGGGCACGCGGGCCAGGGCGATCGCGAGCAGGGACAAGACTCCGCTGGAGTGGCCTTCGAAGGGCGTGGCATAGAGAACTCCTTCTGTTAGATGAAGGCTCAGCCGCTCATTGTGGGCAGCGGATTCGAGTCGGAAGCGGCCGCTTTCATCGAAGTCGAGCTGGATCACCTCGGTGCTGTCGCCGTTCTGGTAGTGATAAAGTCCGGGCAGCCAGCCGGTGAAACAGGCATGCAGCGCAGCCGAAGGATTGGCCGGGCGCAGGATCGATCCGGCCTTCGGGACACCGGACAGATGATAGATCGGCGGGCTTTCGGGGGAAGTACGCTCGACGTAGTGCTTGAGCACGAAGGGCAGCGTGGGTGCTCCGACATGGGGTCCCGCCTGGGCATGGACATGAAGGTGGGGAACCGGCGACCGCCCCGAGTTTCCGCAGGATCCGAGGACCGTACCCGCCTTCACGAGCTGGCCCGGAGCCACGAGGATCGAGTCCCGCAGAAAATGGGAGAGCATCACGTGGAAGCCGTGTGTGCTGCGCAGGATGACATGATTGCCCCAGTTGCTTTCCGGGTTGTTGTGTCCCGGAAGGTTGTCCGGAACGAGTCGCTCGACCGCCACCACCGTGCCATCGATCGGGGCATGGATCGGGGCACCGAAGATCCTGAAACTTTGAAGCAGCCCGTCGCCCAGATCCCATGAACCAGAGCCGCCAGGCACCTCGAAGTCGAGGGCATGACGCCAGGGTCCCTGATGCGTGAGGGTTCCATCGAAGCCCTGGGTGATGACCGTTTCACCGGCACAGGGCAGGAACAGGGCGGGCTTATGGAAATCCGGAAAGCGCAGGCGGTTGATCTGCACCAGTCGCGCCACCCCCTCGGGCTGGAGGGTGGTCCAGGGCGAGGTCAGCAGGCTGCCGGGATTTGGCACCAGGCGCAGGGCGGCCATCGTGGTGAGCACGACGAGATTGTAAGGCAGGGCACCAGGAGCAAGGGCGAGGCGGGAGAGCATCACGCTCAGGGCCACCGCCACCAGTGCCGTCACCACCGAGGCCGCGACCGCGAGCAACAGGCTGGCGCGGTTCGGCACATGATAACCCGCACCGAGCGCCACACCGGTGAGGAGGAAGTTGTAGCCGCACCAGGAGATTCCATTCACATCGGTCGGCAGGCCCAGCAGGTGCAGCGTCATGGCCCCGACCGCATAGCCGATCGTGGCCATCATTCCACCGAGTGGAGAACCCAGCACAAAGGCAACATAGATCATGACTCCGACCAGGTCGGACGACTGGAACACCATCGCCGAGAAGGCATGGAAGAACGCTCTGAGGAACTCCGGCATCCATCGTAGATCGACCTGGGTCCACATCGGTTCGGGAAGACTCCAACCGGTGCCCATCGCGGCCAGGCCGGCGTAGTGCAGCAGGCCGGTCACGATCACCGAAGGCAGGCTCTGCACGGAAAGGCCGACCCTGGAGCCGATCCATCCCTGAAGCCCGAAGGTCAGCATCATCGACCCCACCGAGGCAGCCGCCAGAACCAGCACGGTGCCGCTGTGGGACCAGCCGGAGTTCGACGCCATCAGCATCAGCGCGCTGCATGAGAGCAGTGGATTGAACAACAGGAAGCCGCTGCGGATCATCGAACGGTCGATGCCGAGAAGCCACGCGGTCAACGCGGCAAGCAGCACCCCCAGCAAACCGGCGAGGCCCACCTGCGGCACCAGCAGGCTCAACGCGAGCAGCGCCCAGCCGAAGCGCACATCGGTGGAATAAAACACCACCGCATACGCCCTCGGGATCGCCGCCAGGATCGACTTCGCCAGCGAGCTTTCATCGGAGACCCGGTGGGCGCTCTGGGGAAAGGGAATCATTTGGGAGAAAGCACGAAATTCTAAATCCTAAATCCGAAACGAAGACCCAGCCTGACTGTTCTTGTTGAAACGCTCTTCATTTTTCTCATCCGTGTTTATCCGTGTCCATCCGTGGTTGGATTTCTTTTCCTGCCACCTCTTCGTTTCGAATTTAGAATTTCGTGCTTAGAATTTTCTCCATCAGGTGATCTGGGATTTCCTCCGGCCCCTGCACGTCCTCCAGCACCTCGCGACGGCGGATGAGATGCACGCCGCAATCAGGGTCGATCATCACGACCGCTGGACGATAGGTGATGAACTGCATCGACTGGGTGAGGTTGTAGGCGCCCACCGGATGGAGGACGACGGGATCACCGGCCTTCAAATCAGGAAGAGAGGCCTCCTCGCGGATGACATCGATGTTCATGCAGAGGCAACCGTAAACCGTCGTCGGCTGCGCGGCGGAGGCTGGCGTCGAGGCCGGATGGATCGTGGGCTGATACCAGGCGCTGGTGTAGAGGATGTTGATCCCGGCATCGAGCACCACTGCATTGCGTTGCGTGCCGACGGCGGCGGGCACCGCACCCTTGCCGTAGGCCCCGAGGACGTTGCCAGGCGTCACCGCACCCTTGCCATAGGCGGCGAGCGAGGATGCACCAGGGTCCATCGAGCGTTGCTTCACCGCGACGACGCTGGAAATGAGATAGCCGGCCTCATCGACCATCGCGCGACCGGTTTCGAGGAACAGCTTCGGCAGCTTGTGGCCACTCGGCCAGCGGCGCTTGATCGTGCCGCAGATGGCCTCGGCATAGGAATCGAAGGAGGGCGTGGCCTGCTCGGGAGGCAGATACTGGCCATGAAGCCGGGCATGGGAGGCAAAGCCGCCGCCGAGATTGAGATACTCGATCACACCGGCTCCTGACTCCTCCGAGGAAACCGCCAGCTCGACCACCTTCTCGGTGGCGATCACGTAGGCATTCGCATCCAGCAGGAAAGTTCCTGCATGGCAGTGGATGCCGCGGACCTTCAGGCGTGTGTGGTCGCGCATCCAGCGGATCACCCGCAGGGCCTCGCCGTCTTCGACGCTGAAGCCGAACTTCGACCACACCGCATGCGTGCCGGTATCGACATGGATGCGCACACCCACCTGGAGGTCGGCCTTCCTTTCGTCCGCGATCCTGGCCAGGGCCAGCATTTCATCGCGGTTGTCGATCTGGATCATCGCGCCCTCCTCCACGGCGCGGCGCAGCGACTTCGGGTCCTTCCAAGGGCCGTTGAAGATGATCTTGTCTCCCGGCATGCCGTTGCTACGGGCTTTCTCGTACTCGAAGCCCGAGACCACCTCGGCGATCGAGCCCTCCTGGTGGAAAAGCCGACAGATTGCATTGAGGTAGTTCGTCTTGTAGGACCAGGCGAACTGGACCTCCGGATAGACCGACTCGAAGGCCTCGCGGGCCTCGCGGATCTTGTCGCGCAGGTTGCTTTCCGAAAACACGAACAGCGGGCTGCCGTGCTGGCGGATCAGGTCGGAGACGAACACGCCATCGATCGAGTCCATCACCGGCACCCGGCCGAGCCGTTGTGGATTGGCGCTGCCCTGGGATACGCGGCGGATGCTGGGCGGAGTATAAGGTTCCTTGTTCATGACACGAGTGAGATGCGGGGTGAGGATTCCATTGAGGCTCCGAGCACGGCGGACAATTCGCCCATGTCTCCGGTGACCTCGATCTGATGACGCATGAAAAATTTCCCGGGAGGCAGGTCCGGCAGCGACTGACGCTTGCCGGTGATCATCCACTCCACCCAGGCGGCCGGAAAGTTCGCGCCGAGTTGGGCGGGAAATCCAACCCAGGCCGGGAAGCGCGGGTTGATCTCGATCAGGCGGTAGTCGTCATCGCGGCGGTCACGGATGAACTCGAGTTCAAACGGTCCATGCCATTTCGTTTCCGCCATCACGCGCCGGGTGATCTCATCGAGCCTGGGATCGCGCACGATCACCGAGCCGTTGCCCTTGCCCTTGTCGCTGAGGATCATTTTTCTAACAGCACAGTGCCCGAGGCAGCCACCCTGGCCATCGCCGAGGCCCAGGACATTGAACTCATTTCCCTGCACCGGCTCCTGCAGGATGAGAGGCGGTCCCCAGTCGGCCAGAATCGAGGAACCTGCCGCCGCCAAAGCAGCGGGTGTGGAGACCCGCGTGGCGTCATAGAACTGGCCTTTCACGAAGACCGGGAAGCCAAGCTCCTCTGCCTGTTCGAGCGCCTCGGAAACGTCGCGGGCCACCGCGGTGGCAGGCACTCGAAGGCCGCAGGATTCCGCCAGAGCGGGCAGCTTTGACTTGCTGCAACGGAGCAGCGTTTTCTCCTCGGGCAGCCTCGCCCGGATGCCGAGCGACTCCAGTTTTCCGATGGCACCGACCAGCAGCGCAATCTCGGCGTCGAGGGTCGGAATCAGCAGATCGAAGGGATCGAGGGAGCTGATTTCCCCAAGTCTGGAAAGCCAGGCTGTTAGACCAGCGGTCGGATAAGGCATCGTGTGGCAGACATCGGGACCCTCCTCCGCATAAATCCCACTTTCATAGGCATCATAGACGAGGCCGACGATGAAGGCTTCCGGCCAGCGGCGGCGGATGGCGGCCACGATCGACGAGCCCGGCTGCGGGTTCTCGCCGCGATGCATGCCGGTGACTGCGATTCGGATGCGATTCACAGCCATGAAAGTTGTTGGAGGTCCCAGAGAAAGGCGTCGACATCACAGCGTGCGGCGATCGGGTCCACCTCCCACCGCGCGGTGATGCGATCGACCAGTTCGTCGACCGAGGCTCCCTGCTGCAAGCCGCGCAGGCAGGTGAGTCCGGTGGTGCTGAGCTGATAGCTTTCACCAGTGTTGGGATCGAAGGCGAAGCCCCGGTCGTTCAGCATCAGGTCGGTCAGCCTTGAAGGAGGCTCGGAGGATGGAAGTGGATTCATGACGGCGCGGGATGAAGGTCATTTCGTGGCCATCTCCAACCCTTGGCGGAGATTGGCGTATTCGGGATTCAGGCTCATCAGGCGGCGGAAGCCATCGATCGCCTCGCGCTTCTGGCCGATGTAGAGCGAGCACCAGGCGGCCCCACTGATGGCGTCCTGATCCTCCGGATACATCGACAGAACCCGCTGATAGGCGGTGCCGGCCCGGCGATGGTCCTTCGCCTGAAAGCACCCCCAGGCATAGGCCATCAGCGCGCGGTAGTTGGTCGGCTCGATCTTCAGCACCGCATCCGCCGCTGCGGTGGCCGTGGCCACATCGGCCTTGGCCTGGGCGACGTTCAGCAGCCCGAGGCGCGGGTTTAGAGCGTTGGTCTGGAGCTTCGCCGCCGTGGCGTAGTATCTTCCGGCGTCGTCGTACTTCTTTTCGCTGTAGTTCAACCATCCTGCGCGGAGGTTGGCGAGGTAGGTGTCGCCGCCGTTCTTGGCGTAGGCCATCAGTTTCTCCAGCGCGAGGGCGGAGTCGCCGTTGGTCTCGGCCGTGACCGATTCCTGCCAGAGAAGGCCGATCGCCTCCTCCTTTGATTTCTGGCCAGCCTCCGGGGCGGCGACGGCGATGGCGATGACGGGAAGCAGAAGGAGCAGGGTTCGTTTCATGGCAGCTTGAAGCTTGTGAAGCCAAGCTCCATTCCACCTGTAAAGCCAGTATGTTCGTCCAGCAGGTTTATTGTAAAAATCGGGTAAACCCGACTTGGAAATGCAACCTCAAGGGGAAGGCGTCACCACGACGCGGTAGAATCGCCGCGGCCCATCCATGGAGGGATTGAAGGTGATGGAGGGCGGATGGATCGTGGTTCCGGTTCCTGGCTGGGGCGATCCGAGCGCAGCCCAGGGCACGTCGAGGGATGGGCGGGACTCGAGCTGATAGAGATGACCCGCAAAGCCCGGAACCGTGAGGGTGAACTGACCGCCCGTGGCCTGGGAGGAAAGGACCCGGATCAACGAACGATCGAGGATGGTTCCGGAGTTCATGAGCTCCGGTGGCAGGGTGCCGGACCAGTTGATGATGTCGATCACTCCGGTGTTGGTGAAGGAGCCGGTCACGTTGAGGGTCGCGTTGCCGGTCAGGCGCAGGACGCCGTGATTTGCGGCATTTCCGTCGATCTGGATCGAGCCGCCGTTGATGACGAGGGTGCCATCATTGAGAAGGCTCTGGAAGGAAGTTGTTTGATTGGCAAGGGTGCGGGTTTCATTTCCGACCACGGTGAGGACATTGACGATCACCAGGGTGTCGGAAGCGCTGCCGAGGTAATTGGGATCGGTGACCACGGCGGACACCGCGTAGCTGCCCGCGTTGATCGGAACGGTTGAGGAGCCGTTGTAGGTCACTGCCACGGATAGGCCGGCTGGAGTGGTGGTGACGGACACCGGCTTGGCGCTTCCATCGTAGTTGGCGGTGAGATTGCCGAGACTGACGAGGGCGCTGGCCGGATTCACCGTGAGCGTCTGGGGAACACTGGACGCTGCGAAGTAGTTGGTGTTGCCGGACTGTGAGGCGGTGATCGTGGTCGAGCCCGCACTTACGAGAGTTACCGTATTTCCCGAAATCGTCGCGACCGCAGGATTCGAACTCACATAGGTGATTGGGAGAGCGGAGGTCGCCGTCGCGCCGAGACTGAACGTGGCGTCGCCAAAGGTCTTAGATGCGAGTGCTCCGAAGTTGATCGTCTGTGTTGCCTGACCGACCGTCAGAGTCTGAGGAACACTGGTTGCCGCGAGGTAATTGGTGTTGCCAGGCTGTGAGGCGGTGAGGGTCGTTGAGCCTGCACCGACGATCGTGACGGTGTTGCCGGTGACCGTGGCAACGGTTGGATCTGAGCTGGCATAGGAAATCGTCAGTGCAGAGGTCGAGGTTGCGCCAAGGCTGAAGGCGGCATCTCCGAAGTTCTTCGATGCGAGCGCCCCGAAGCTGATCGTCTGTGAGGCCTGACCGACCGTCAGCGTCTGGGGAACACTGGTTGCCGCGAGGTAGTTGATGTTGCCGGGCTGTGAGGCGGTGAGGGTCGTTGAGCCTGCGCCGACGATCGTGACAGTGTTGCCGGTGACCGTGGCAACGGTAGGGTCTGAGCTGGCATAGGAGATTGTCAGTGCAGAGGTCGAGGTTGCTCCAAGGCTGAAGGCGGCATCGCCGAAGTTCTTTGAAGCGAGCGTCCCGAAGGTGATGATCTGCGAGGCCTGACCGACCGTCAGCGTCTGAGGAACACTGGTTGCCGCGAGGTAATTGGTGTTGCCGGGCTGTGAGGCAGTGATCGTGGTCGAGCCCGCACCGACGATGGTCACCGTACTTCCCGAAACGGTCGCGACGCTGGTGTTGGAGCTCGCGTAGCTGACGGGCAAACCGGAGCTGGCGGTGGCACCAAGGCTGAAGGAGGTATCGCCGTAGGTCTTTGAGGCCAGGACTCCGAAGTTAATCGTCTGTGAGGCCTGACCAACCGTCAGCGTCTGGGGAACACTGGTTGCGGCAAGGTAGTTGGTGTTGCCGGGCTGTGAGGCGGTGATGGTGGTCGAGCCCGCACCGACGATGGTCACCGTACTTCCGGAAACGGTCGCGACGCTTGTGTTGGAACTCGAGTAGGTAATGGGCAACGCAGAGGTCGCCGTCGCGCCCAGACTGAAAGAAGCATCGCCGAATGTCTTCGATGCGAGCGCCCCGAAGTTGATCGTCTGTGAGGCCTGATTGACGGTCAGGGTTTGCGGCACGCTCGTCGCCGCGAGGTAGTTGGTGTTGCCGGGCTGTGAGGCGGTAATGGTGGTCGAGCCCGCACTTACGAGAGTTACCGTATTTCCCGAAATCGTCGCGACCGCAGGATTCGAACTCACATAGGTGATTGGGAGAGCGGAGGTCGCCGTCGCGCCGAGACTGAAGGTGGAGTCGCCAAAGGTCTTCGATGCGAGGGTTCCGAAGTTGATCGTCTGGGCTGCCTGTCCCACGCTGAGCGTCTGGGGAACACTCGTCGCGGCGAGGTAGTTGGTGTTGCCGGACTGGGAGGCGGTGATGGTGGTCGAGCCCGCACCGACGATGGTCACCGTACTTCCGGAAACGGTCGCGACGGCCGTGTTCGAACTCGAATAGCTGACGGAAAGACCAGAGCTTGAGGTCCCAGTGAGGCTGAAGGCCGCATTGCCGAAAGTCTTTGCCGCCAGGGTTCCGAAACTGAGGGTCTGCGCGGCCTTCCCGACCGTGAGGGTCTGCAGGACACTTGTGG
This sequence comes from Verrucomicrobiaceae bacterium, assembly GCA_027485995.1. Classification (GTDB taxonomy): domain Bacteria; phylum Verrucomicrobiota; class Verrucomicrobiia; order Verrucomicrobiales; family Akkermansiaceae; genus Luteolibacter. The sequence goes on along the minus strand of JAIXPW010000183.1, from coordinate 19,896 downwards.
CGGCCAGGTAATTTGCATTGCCCGACTGCGAGGCGGTGATCGTCGTCGAGCCCGCACCTACGATTGTCACCGTACTTCCAGAAACTGTGGCGACCGAGGTGTCGGAACTCGAATAGCTAACGGGGAGTCCGGAGTTGGCCGTGGCGGTCAGGATGAAAGCCGCATCGCCAAACGTTTTCCCGGCGAGGGCATCAAAGGTGATGGTCTGGGGGCCCTTCGCCACCAAGATGGTCCCGGTGGTGGAAAGCGCGGTGGTGTCCCAGACCAGTCCTGTGGTCAGAACCGGGAGACTGATGGTTGAAAAGGAACCCGTCCGGGTGGTCGCGCTGAACAACTGGAACGAATCCCCCGCCACCAGATCGGTGGTTCCGGTTTTCGTCACCTCAAGGGTGCCGCCATAAGTCACGGTGGTCAGTCCGCTGATCCGGTCGGTGGTGAGGGTGGCTCCGGTCTTGCCGATCTCCATTCTTGCTGTTCCGGAAAGCGAAAGCGTGTTGTTGAGGGTCAGGGTGCCGACTCCGAGGCTTCCCGGGGCGATGACTCCGCCGCTGGACACGGTGGTCGGGCCATTGATCGTGCCGCTTCCGCCCAAGGTGGCGCCTGACGAGACCGTCACCGTGCTGCCCGCCGCGAGTGATCCGTTCACGAGAAGGGTTCCGGCGCTGACCGTCGTGGCCCGCGCGTAGGTATTGGCACCGGAAAGCCTCATTGTTCCGGCTCCATCCTTGAACAGCACGCCCCCGACCGCATCGCCGGCGGCCGCGCCTTTCAGGACGGAGGAGATGTCGAGATCAATGCCCGAGGCCGTGGTCCCGGCGGCCACGTTGAAGGTCGTGCTGCCCTGGCGCAGGGGCGAAAGCTGGACGCCGCTGATGACCGAGGTGGTGCTGGAGGCAAAGGTGTTGAGGGCCGAACCGCCGCCGAAGAAGTCGATGTTGCCGCCACTGAGTCCGCTGATGGTGCCGCCGGTCATGTTGATGACGGCGCTGCCGAGCGTCTGGTTGGAGGTGGTGTTCACGTTGAGCGTGCCACCTGTTAGATTGATCACGGTCAGCGCCGCGGATCCCCCGCTGTAGCCGGTGGCGTCACCGGTGCTGAGACGAAGGGTTGCTCCGGAGTTGGCGGTGGCGGTGCCGCGGATGGTGCCGGTGCTGCCGCCATTGCCTGTTAGATTGAGGACGCCGCCGTTGATCGTGGTGAGGCCGGTGTAGGTGTTCTTGGCGGAGAGCGCCGCCGTGCCGGTGCCGCTTTTCACCAGACCGCCCGTGCCCGAGATCACGCCCGAGACCGCATGATTTCCTGCTCCATCCAGGGTGAGATCGAATCCGCCGTTCGCGGTGGTTCCGCTGATGGTCAGGGTGCCTGCGTCGCTGGTGTAGGACTGCGGGGCGAGCAACGTTGTGGGCACTCCCCAGGTGTTGTTTCCCGCCTGGTGGCCGATGCCCCATTGAAGCGTGACCGCCGTGCCTGAAAGAGAGAAGCCGCCGTTGCTGAACACAATCCGGCCCACGGAGGTCAGGAGGTTGTTGACCGAAGTCGGACGGGTGGTTCCGGCAAAGGTCAGCACCTGGTTGTTGGCGGGTGCCACCCCATTCCAGTTCAGGGCGCTGCTCCAGTTGGTGTCCGCTCCGCCGCCATTCCACTGGCTGTTTCCTGCGGAAATGATGCTGATCGACCCGGTGGTCGCGATCGCGCTGGTGTCCCACGCGAGACCAACCGGCAGATTGGGCAGGGCGATGCTGGTGAATGATCCGCTGTAACTCGGGGCGCTGAAGAGCTGGAAGGAGTCGCCCTGAGCGAGGGGAGTGGCCCCTTGGATTGCAATCGAAAGTGTTCCCGCATACGCGAGGGCATTGGTGCTGACCAGACGACTGCTGCTTGGCGTTGCGCCTTTGTTGACCGTCATCTGAAGGGCTCCGCCGAGGGTCGCCGTGGTGGCGGTGAGGGTGTTCGCGCCATCGAACGAGATCGTTCCGCCCGCCGAACCGGTGACCGAGGCCACGGTCTGGCTGTAGCCGTTCAAGGAAAGCTTCGCACCGGAGGAGACCGGGACTGCGGCCGCGGTTCCCAGGCAGTTGGTGGCTCCGCAGAGCACGGTTCCTTCCAGCGCCCTGACAGCCGTATTGCTGGTGGTTGCCGCGCCTTTCAAGAGGACGGAACCGGGTCCACGCTTGTAAAAGCCAAGGCTTCCAATGTTCAGGGATCCGTTGATCGTGAGGTCACCGGACAGTGTGCTTGCACCGGGATCGATGTCCATCGACATGCCGAATCCCGAACTGACGATCTGGACGTTGGCATCGATGACGGAACCCGAGGCGTTGGCGGTGCACCAGAGCCCGTTGCCGTTGACATCAAAGGTGCCGATCTTTGCCAGTCCGCTGCCGTATTGACGGATCGTCGTCGGCGCGGCCTGGAGGATGATCTGGCCGCTGGCATTGTAGGTCCTTCCACCCGCGAGGTAGAAGCCCGTGGTCGCCGCCACCCCGTCGCCGTTGATCACCAGGTTGGTGTTCGCGTATCCACCACCGGTGTTGTATCCGATCCTGAGGGTCGCCCCAGAACTCACGCTGTAGGGACAGTCGCCGGACTTGTTGGAGACCTCCAGGGTGCCTCCCGTCACCTGCACGGTTCCGGTAATCGTGCTTGCTCCGGAAAGCGTCAGCGCTCCCGTTCCATTCTTGAACATCCCCTGGGTTCCGGCGACCACCGCACTGATCGTGGTGGGAACATTGGTCGAGATCGCGGGCGTTCCGCTGCTCGTGGCGAGGGTCAGGGATCCGCTTGTGTTCTGGCTGACCGTCCAAGTGTTCTTCGTGGCATCGAGGTCATCAAACACCATCGCGCCGACGGTCCTCGCACCGTTGAGGGTGACGGCGGCATTGGCCGCGAGGCTCAGGGTGCTGAAATCGGCCACCGCATCCGTGCCACTGGCGATGGAGTTGCCGCTCCAGTTTCCGGTCGTTGTCCAGGGTCCGCCGGAGGCATTGGTCCACACACCGGATCCAGGCGGAGTGCTGATCGTCAGGTCTGCGGCGGAGCTGGTCACGGCATTGGCCACGACCGAGTAGCTGCCGGCATTCGCGGCGGCGACGGACGGGATCGTGTAGGTGGAGGATGTGGCACCGGGAATGTCGGTGCCGTTGAACTTCCATTGATAGCCTGTCGGCACCGGGCCGATGACCGAGGCCGAGAAGGTGACCGGCATGCCTTTCACCACGGCCGTGGATTGCGGACTGATGGAGACACTGGCCGGCCCGACCACTCCCGCGCCCGTCAGGCTGAAGCCATCGAAGCTGGCGCGATGGAGGTTGGGGTTGAAGGACTGCACCGCGTGGATGAAGACACCGGCGTGGATCGTGGCACCGAAGTTCGCGATCGTGATGCTGTTGACCGCATTCCAGGTTACGCCGTCCGCCGACACATAACTGGTGAACAGGTTTCCCACCCGCTGGATCTTGTACCACTTGTTGCTGCCGCCGAGATTCGAGGACCAGCGGTTGGCATCGCCGTTGCCGTTGGTCATCGAGTCATCCTGGAAATAGGTGCCGCCGTCCACCGAGCTGAAGAGCGCCACGAAACGGGTGCCGCTGCCGTTGCCGAGTGGCTCGCCGATCGTCGTGTTGGCATTGCTGCGGAGGATGATCCCTCCGCGCCAATCGCCTTCCGGTAAAATGCCGTCGGGCCCGGCCGTGTTCGGAGTGATGTCGGCGAGGTGGCCGATCAAGGTGCAATCGCCGGTGACCTGGCGGCTCATCAGGTTCATGCCGTCACCGATCATGGAGACCTTGTTGCCCTGCACGCTCGCTCCGGATGGATAGTTGTGCATTTCCAGGGGATTCCAGATCCAGTCGCCCAGGGAGGGGTTCGTGGTGGTGATGGAAATGGCAGGCGAGTCGATGGTGTTCGTGCCGTTATAAACCACGCGGGCGCGGATCGGGTTGCTGGCCGACGTCCAGACCATCGAGGTCAGGTCGTAGGGAGCCGTGGCATCCTGGCCCACATAGTAATCCGGTGCCTTGTTGGGCCTTGGGTAGTAGGAGTAGTTGTCGGTCAGGAAATACTGGACGCTGTTGATCGTGGCCCCGTTGGCGGTGACCGCGGCACTGACGCCGGTGCTGGAGTTGACCACCGACGCGTTATTCGCCGGAGCTGTTAGAGCGACGCTCGGCTCGCTGCCGGCGGCCACCCGCGTGAAGGCGGAGGCGGGCACATCGGCGGCGTTGATTCCCGGACCTTCATAGGAAAGGCCGATGCCGTCATTGTAAACGGTGGTGTTCACTCCGGGAGGATTGCCCCTGAAATATCTCAGCGTGAGGGTGTGGGGTCCGGCGGCCAGGGCGATGCCACCGCTCTTGAACTGGGTGGAGTCATGAAGGCCGTCGAAGTCGATGACCGTCGTTCCATCGATGACCAGCGCACTGCCATCCCCGGATCGCAGGGTGAACGCATAAAGACCGCTGGTGGCGGCGTTGAAGTAACCGGTGTAGGTGAACCCATAATTCGTGCGCCGCAGCCGCGGTGTCACATCCGGGAAGTTCACCGCACCCTGACGGGTGGCGGTCAGAGCGGTGAAATCCGGCAGCACGGTCCAGGTGCCGGAGGCGGCCTGGTAGTACTTGTAGTTCAATCCCGCGACCGCGCCGGTGACCGAGGCCGCCGGACTGAGGGTGGCGGTAGTCGGGGTGATGAGGACTGGCGTGCTGTTGTTATAAAAGATATCGGTGATGGTCAGCCGCACATAGGGCGTGGCGACGCCGGAGATGTTCAGGAGTTTCTGTCGGGTGTCCGGCTCATTGTCGGTGAAGGTGATCGCCGCCGCGCCCGTGTAGGCGGAGTTGTTGAAGACCTCGATCTTGTAGCTGAGTTGCGGCGAACTGGTCAGCGGCATCTGCCACTGCACGAGAAGCTGCGAACCGCTGACGGTCGCCGTCGGGCTGTTGATCACGATCGGATCAAAGGTCGGCAGGGCGGGCTGATCCGTCAGCGTGACGGTGTTGGGGTTGTTGTACTGAGCCGAGAAACTCGGGCCGACATCGGACTGGGCGAAGCTGGTCGGATAGGTGGCATCCGTGGTGGAGTAGGTCTTTCCGTTCGACGTGAAACTGATCTGGTTGGCGCGCTGCCAGGCGCCGCTCTTGTGGTAGTAGCCGCCGGCGCGGGCGACCTTGTAGTCGCCGGTGTATCCGGTGAAATTTTCCTGCCAGCCGCCAATCCCGTTCACCCCGGTGACCGCGAAGGGATACATGAAGGTGCCGAGATGGTGCCAGAATCCGGTCGTCGGATCCTTCATCCACATGCCCTGATAGCCGACGTGCGGCGTGCCATCCGCCGGTTGCCAGTAGCGGACCACCTCGCGGGTCCAGAGGTTCGAGCTGAACTGCGGCCAGTAGCCCTTGATCGCGCAACTGCTGCCCTCGCCGATCTGGGCGTAGCCGACCATGTTGGTTCCGGCAAAGGTCGGGATCTGCTGCGAATACGGGGCGAACCCACCACTCGCGGGCCAGCAGACATACTGCACCAGGGTGTTGGTCCCGCCGTTGTTCTGGTGGGTGTAGCCGCCGTAGAAATAACCGGTGCCACCGTCCGAACTGCTCACATAATCCTGATGCATCGCATCATAGATCCCGCCCGGCACATTCGGCGAGCGGTAGTCCTGCATGATGCAGTCCGAATTGCTCGGAACATTGAAGTAGTTGTACTGGGCGAGTGCCAGTCCCGGGAAAAACCAGGCGGCGGCAAGCTTCAAAAAGGCGCGGGTGGGTTTGAGAGCATTCATGATCGGAATCAAAGGAACAGCCAGCCCACCGGCTCTTCCGGCGACTGGTCATCAGAAACAAAAAGCGAATTCGCCCACAGGCTAGCGGATCTCTTTCAGATGACGACTGTTTTCCGTGACCTCGGCAATCCCGAAGCTGGTTACGGAAAGGTTGTCTTCAGAGACCTACCGCAAGCTTGGTGGGAAAACGGAGAAGCGGATCCGGTATCCGAAGCCGAAGGCCCGGACCAAGCGATGAGACTGGGTCTTCTGCGCGAGGTTGCGGGCGACAGGAATGTCGCCGCTTCTCAGCCTTTGCAGCCGAAGAACTTTCGTTTCCGGATGAGATCCGAGACGCCAGCGGGGACCATGTCCTGCCAGGCTTCGTCGCCGGCGGCGATCTTCTTGAGGACGTCGCGGGAGAAGATTTTCAGATACTCGGGGTGGTAGTTGTCGAGCTCGACGAAGCTGCCGCGGTCGGCGAGGTAGCCGTAGAGTTTGCGGAGTTCGGGGGAGACGTCGAGGTTCTCGACGGTGGTGAGCTTCCCGGTGGCCGCGTCGCGCAGCGGATAGACGTAGAGCTTGAGGTCGTTTTTGAAGAGTCGGCCGAAGGACTCGAGGATGCCACCGGGAAGTTGAGTGTAGTACTTTTCCTCGAAGAGTTCGGTGAGGCTGGGGACGCCGAGGACGATGCCGATGCGCTCCTTGGTGCGCCAGGCGAGGTAGGCGGCGAGGCGGTAGTATTCGAAGTAGTCGGAGATCAGCACCGTCATGCCGCAGGCGGCGAGGAGGTCGGCGCGGGCGAGGAAGTCGCGGCGGTCGATGTCGTTTCCTCCGGCGAGGAGGTTGCGCATCGTGAGCTCGAAAAGCGGGAGGACCTCCTTGCCCTCGACGGCGGGGTCGGCCTTGAATTTCTCCAGCGCGCACTCGAGCATGTCGAAGTTGACATGCGTGGGTGGGCGGAAGCTGCCGCGCTCGACTAGGACGGCCTTCTTGTAGAGGGCCTCGGAGGGTTGCAGGACCTCGTGGTTCGGGCCGAACATGGCGACGCCGCTGAGGCCGAGCTGGACGAGCTTGAGGCTGATGAGGCGGTTGTCCACCGAGCGGAACTCGATGCCGCGGAACTCGATGACATCGATCTCGATGCGGCCGGTGGTGAGCTTGTCGAGGAGGCTTTCGAGGAGGGCTTCGGGGTCGTGATGGAAAAAGAAGGCACCGTAGAGGAGGTTCACGCCAACCACACCGAGGGCTTCCTGCTGGAGCGAGGCCTCGGTGTCGAGCATGCGGACATGGATCAGGATCTGGCTGGGCTCATCATGCGGGCGGGACTGGAATTTCACCCCCATCCAGCCGTGACATTCGTTGCCGCCCTTGTAGCTGCGGGCGACGACGGTGTCGGCGAAAGCAAAGAAGGCGGTCTGATCGCCGCGGCGTTCGCTGAGGCGCTCGACATTGAGGGAAAACTCGCGGTCAAGCATCGCCTGAAGCCGGGTGCGGGAGACGTAGCGGTCGCCCGAGCCGTAGATGGCATCGCTGACGGTCATGTCATAAGCGGAGATGCTTTTCGCCACGGTGCCGGCGGCCGCGCCGACCCGGAAGAACCAGCGGACGACCTCCTGGCCGGCACCAATTTCGGCGAACGTGCCATACCAGCGCGGATCGAGGTTGATGCGCAGGGCTTTCTGGTGGGTATCGAGTTCTTCGGCGCTCATGGAGGGTGCGCTGGATGTAAGGCCGCTCATCCACGAGTTCCAGCAACAATTGAGCCAGATGGATCAGAGCCGCTTGCAGGAGATATCACGACAAGCCCCGGGCTCCGTATCCGGTTTCCTCGATGACCTCAGCCAGGCCTCGCTCGACCTTCAATTTTTGATCGGGAGTGAGCTCGTATCTGCCCCCTCGCACTTCGCGATTTCTGGCGAAATAGGCCTCGATCGCCGGACGCACCTCATCAAATCCGCCCAGCTCAAGCTCCCGATAGATCCGCTCCATTTCCCCAATGGGATCGCGCACGAGATCCTCGTAGCGGACATCGCTGAAATGTCCCGCCGGCACCAGCGGTCGGGCTTCACGAAGACGCTCATGCATCTTGCGGTAGTTGTCGATCAGCGGGTCCTCGACGTTCCAGTCACCGATCAGCTCCAGACTGAGCATGCGGGTCAGGTTGTTCCACATCTTCAGCGTCGAGGAGAACACCACTCTCGGATCGCGGACGATGTTCACGAACTTGGCCTCGGGAAAGATCGACACGAGAGTCTTCACACGGGCCGTGTGGGGAGGAGATTTCAAGACCAGGGGCTTGCCGTGGCGGTAATCCAGTTCTCGAAGATAACGCAGAAAGACCCGCTTCCAACGGTCGAGCTTTGCGGGCGGGAGATCCAGAAGGTCAAGGTAGGCCACCTTTTCCTGGGTCCTGCTTGGAAACATCGAAGCCTGATAAATCGATCCGGCCCCGAGGCAGGAAAGGCCAATCTCATCTTCGCCGGGAGATGAAAGAGTGACCATCATGTCGTCCTGAGCCCGCTTGATGGGAAAGAAGCGACTGGTCAGGCGGGTCATCAGGGTCTCGGTGAGAAGAAAATGATGCGGGAAGGAACACTCGTAGAACGTCGGGCAGGCAAAGCGCTGATCGAGGGTCAGCAGCTCGTGGAGCAGGGTCGTGCCGGTCCTCCAATGGCCAAGCACGAACAGGGGCGCCCCCGTCATCGGCCGACGCCCGATTCTCCGGGAAAAGCAGAGTCTGCTGAGCCAATGCAGTGCGCTGCCCAGAGCGGTGAGCAGGCAGATCAAGGGGACCGACAGCCAGCAGCGCCAGTGAACCCGCGACCAGTTCCGAAACACCTCGATGGTCCAGACCCTGAAAAGGCTCCCGGCATGGAAATACGGGGCATCAAACAGAACCTGACGCTCCCGCCAGCGCTCGCGGAACGAGGCTTTCTGCGCCGGAGGTTGATTCGGTTCTGGGGTCGCCACGTGGTTCGCCGATGAATCTGCGGCGGTGATTCCTTCGCTTCAAGCGCAGTCTTTCGACTGCCGAACCATGGGATCCACGGGATGCCTGCTGTTAGATAAAAGAACGGCCGCCTTTTCAGACGGCCGCTCCTCCAGGCGGACTAAACCTGGATCCTGAGATACAAACCACGAATTGCACGAAACATCACGAAAATCGGGCGGTTCGGAAACGCTTGAGACTCATTCGTCAGGTGCCTGCGAAGATGGCGACGATTGGTTCTGCTGTCGTGCTTTTCGTGACATTAGTGGTTTCCCATTTTCTTCTTGAGGCTAACAGAAACTCTGCGGTCTTCAGGGATGGCTGAGGCGGAAGTAACGGCTGGGGCCGCTCGGGATGATGGTGCAGGTGTTTTCCTGGCCGACCGTGCTGATCTGGAGGGTGGAGGGCGTCCAGATCTTGAGGTCGGTGCTTTCCTGCAGCGTCCAGCCGGCGGCATTGGAGGGCCAGCGGAGAATCAGTTGATTGGTTCCCGGGCCGGCGGCCGCCATGGCGAGGGTGGGGATTTCCAGGAAGGTCGCCACCAGGCTGCGAGGGCTGTTAGAGATGAAGGTGTAGTCGGGAGTCGTGGCGACGACGGCTCCATTCTCAGTCCAGCCGGTGAAGGCGAAGCCGGAGTTCACCACGGCGGAAAGCGTGACTGGTGAACCGGGCAGGAAGTCGCCACCGCCGCTGACAGTGCCGCCGAGGTCGTTCGAGGCCAAGGCGGTGATCGTCACCGGGGCCACGAAGTTCGCGACGAGGGCGACATTTCCCGCAGCCGCGAAGGCGAAGCTTGGAGCGGCACTGACGACGGCTCCGTTCTGCGTCCAGTTCACGAAGGCATAACCCGGGCGGGCGGAAGCGGTCACCATGACCTCGTTCTCGACCTCGTATTCGCCTTCTCCACCGATGTCCCCGGAGTCGGGTGGCGAACAGGAGGCATTCACCACGACCAGGTTCGGGTTGACGAAATGGGCGACGAGCGTGCGGTTGCGCGAGACCTTGAAGGAGTAGGTGGCATCGGAGCTGACCACGGTGCCATTCTCGGTCCAGTTCGCGAAGACATATCCGGCTGCGGGGACGGCCTTTGCTTTGGCGGTCTCGTTGCTTTTGTAGGTGAGGCTATCCATTTCCGTGGTCCCGCCGATCTCCGGTGAGGAGCTGGTGGAAATCTCGAAGGCCTCGATGAATTTCGCGCTCAAGGTGCGGTTCGCAGTCACGGTGAAGACATAACTCGGCGAGGTGCTGACGGTGGTGGAGCCTTCCATCCATTTCGAGAACACGTAGCCGGGATTCGCGGTGGCGGTGAGGGTGGCACTGCTTCCCGAGGCGTAACTTCCGGTTCCTGAAACGGAGCCTCCCAACGAGGGGCTCGCGCTGGCGTTGATCGTCTGTTGGACGCCTGCGAGGATGAAGTTGGCGACGTAGGTTTTCGCTCCGCCGACGTTGAAGGTGTAACTCGGCGAGGTGCTCACCTGGTTGTTGCCAGTGGTCCATTTCGTGAAGATGTAACCGGGGTTGGCAGTGGCCACGAGGGTCGCGCTGGAACCACTGAGATAGCTGCCTGCTCCGGTGGTGGTGCCGCCGATGGAGGGAGTGGAGCTGGTGCTGATGGCATAGGTTGGCAGCGCTGTGAAGTTCGCCACAAGAGTGCGATCAGCCATGACCACAAAGGTATAACTGGCGCTGGTGCTGGCCACCGTTCCGCCTTCGGTCCAGTTGGTGAAGACATAACCTGCCGATGGGGTGGCGGTGAGGGTCGCGTTCGCACCTTCATCGAGTGTGCCGTCGCCACTGGTCGATCCTCCGGCGATCGGTGAGGCCGAGGAGGAAATGGTCCACTGCGGCAGGTCCGGCACGAAGTTCGCGATGAGCGAGTGGTTGATGTCGATCGTGAAGGTGTGGGTGGCCTGGGTGCTGACGACGATGCTGTTGTCGGTCCAGTTCAAGAAGCGGTAGCCGGGAAGAGGCGTGGCGGTGACCGTCACGGAGTCGCCGGGCAGATAGGCGCCGTCGCCCGTCGTGGTGCCGGAGCCGACCGGGTTGGCGGTGGTGTCGGCGATGCTGGCCGGGGCAAGAGCGGCACCCACGTCGGCGATCCGCAGGGTGTAGGTCTTGGCAACGTCCGGGTTGACCGTGTCGGTGGCGGTGACCGTGAAGATGAACTCACCCGCTTCCGTGGGAGTGCCGGAAAGGATGCCATTGATGTCATCGAAGCTCATGCCTTCCGGCAGCACGCCATCGAGCACGCAATAGGCGGGCATGGCACCTTCAATGACGAGCCGGCGGCCTGCGAATTCCACGCCGACCTCGCCCTCGCTCACGTGATCGATGAGCCCGACCGGCGCGTCGACATCCACCGCAGCCATCTGGGCTCCGGTGTATTCGCCCACGACCTCGACCGTGGAAAGATCCACCTCGACGCCATTGATGATCTTGATTCCAGATCCGTGCACTCCGTCCGCATCGACCGCATCGCCCATGGCCTCGCCGCTTTCGGCATCGATTGGTCCGATGTATTTGTAAAACTCGTAACGTCGGGTCACGACCTCGTCGCCATCGGGAAGGTCTTCGGCCTGGGCTGGCTTCTTGCCGTTCACGCCGCCGTCGGCCTTGCCGTAATCTTTCTGTAGGATCTGCCACTCGGTTTCCACCTCGTCGGCCTCGCCATTTTTCCAGTTCTTGTCGTCGGGGCGATCGGGATCATCGGAAAGCAAGTCGCGCAGTTTCACCTCCTTGTTGTTGTGGGAAGTGGTGCGGATTTCCTTAACCCAGACGGCTTTCCCGAACTCGAGTGGCTCGACCTCGGGCGCAGGTGGCGGCTGGATCTCGGCCTGCACCTGGGGCAGCGGATTGGCAAAGACCTGGGGTGGGTAGTAGGTGAAGGTCGGCGTGGAGACCTGGACATCGCCGCCATTGATGAGGTTGCCCGCTCCATCATCGATCAGCCAGCGGTAGCGCACCACGGAGACTGGAACGTAGTAGCCGACGCCGAAATGCTCGCCACCGAAGTTGATCGAGGGATTGGTGAACATGTGGCCGTTGGTCGGCGAGATCGGGCCGCTCGGCACGGCGGTGTAGGCGGACCAGGTGCCGTCCGGATTGCGCTTGGCGGCCCAGCGGATGGTGGTCTTCGGATGGCCGGGGATGGAATTGTCCTCGGTGATCTTCGAGGTGCCGTAGTGGTTGTAGTCGAAGGTGTAGGTGATGTCGGTGCTGTGACAGTCCTCAAGCTCGATTTCGAAACCATGGCACTCGTGCCCGGTGTCGTTGACCGTGTCGAAGTTGTTGATGCTGCCGTAAGCGATGCTCGCCCTGGATTCGCCCGGGGCGAGGGCCAGTATCGCGCTGGCGGCGAGGGCTGCGGCCCAGTGGGATGATTGGATCTTTTTCATGCGATGGGAGACTTGGGTTCTTCAGACAGCGGGGATGCCATCTGTCGCGACCTTGCGTCCGTCGTTGGATCATCGTCAAAGGGCCTGCGGTAACGAGATGGTCGGGTAACCATATGGTCAGCAAACGGCATCTGGCGATCGGACCAGATGGATCTTGGCGTTGCTCGTTGCAGCGGCTAACATGCAAATGCAGACATGTCATCCAACGCCCATCACAAGTATTTGTTTTATGCCGAACTGGCCAAGCTCGTGACGGCGGGATTCGGCATCCGCGAGGCGGGACGGGTGCTTCAGGACACGCATCTGCCAGGACCACAGCAGTCCTTGCTCAAGTTGATGCAAACGGGCTTGGAGCAGGGAAAAAGCATCGCGGAATCCTTCGCGGCCGATCCAGGCGTCGTGTCTCCACTCGAGTGCAGCATCATCGGTGCGGGCGAACGCGGTGGCCGCCTCGCGCAGGCCTTCCGGCATCTGGCCGACTATTTCGAACTGCTTGCCAGCACTCGCGCCGAGGCGATCAAGGCCATGATTTATCCGACGGTGCTGCTCCATCTCGGCATTCTTCTCGGAGGTCTGCCCGGAGCGATCCTGAATGGCGAGTCCACCCAGTCGGTTCTAACAGGCATCGCGATCCAACTGGCGATCGCCTACCCGGTGGGCTTCGTGATCGTGATGGTTTCGCGGTCGCTGCTCAAAGCGGCCCCGACCCACGCCGGCGTGGATGGATTTCTCGGCGGCATTCCCCTGATCGGAAAAGCGCGCCGTGATCTGGCGATGGCTCGTTTCACGCGGGTCTATCACACCTGCCTGCTCGCCGGGCTCTCGATGCAGGAAACCGTAACCAGCGCCACCACCGCCGCGCAGAGTGGAAGGATCGCCGCAGCGGGAGCCTCGCTGATCGACACCTTGAAGACCGGCGACAAGCTCGGGCCGGTTTTTCTCTCCAGCCGCGCCTTTCCGAAAGCCTTCGCCCGCTCCTATGCCACGGCCGAGGAATCCGGGATGCTCGACCAGGACCTCGCACGCTGGGCCGAGCTTTTCCAACAGGATGCCCTGCGCGGCGCGAAACGCGTGTCGGCCGCGATCCCCAAGATCTTCTACGGACTGGTGGTGGCCTTCGTGATTTGGAAAATCCTCGGATTCTACCAAGGCTACTACGCCGGCCTCGAACAGCTCGGGGAATGAGCCCCGGTCCGCAGGCTTGCAACCGATCCGCAGCCCGCCATCGTTCCGGACATGGACGATTTCGAATCAAAGGTGCGCGAGGCCCTGGCCAACCCAAAGAACCAGGGCGAGCTGAGCGATGCCGATGCGGTGGGAACCGTGGGCTCGCCCGACTGCGGCGACATGCTCCGGATGTGGCTGAAATTCACCGAAAAGGACGGCAAGCGGGTGATCGACCGCGCCTCGTTCCAGGCCTTTGGCTGCCAGACAGCGATCGCGGTGGCCTCGATGGCGACCGAGCTGCTGAAAGGAAAAACCGCCGAGGAGGCCGGGAAACTTTCCGCCTCCGATCTGACGGGTGAGCTGGGACCGTTGCCGCCGATGAAAATCCACTGCGGGCAGCTGGTGGAAGGCGCGCTGCGCAGCGCCCTCGGCCAGGGAACCGAGTCCACGCCGGCCGAGGATACCGCCCCGACCCTGTCCGCTGGCTTCGCGAAGCCCTCCGGAAAGATCCGGATCGTGCCGCTGGAAGATGCGCAACCTTCCTGAGCCGCCGGAGTTTCTTTCAAACTCCGGATAGAGAATCCCCTGCCCGAGCGTCTATAGCCTTCTTAAACCCGCTCTCCCCGTGCTCGAACTCAAGGACGTTTGTTTCACCATCCGCAAAGACGGCGAGGATGCCAACCTCGTGGATCATGTCTCGATCCGGATTCCCAAGGGGCACTTCATGGCGATCGTCGGACCTTCCGGCTGCGGAAAAACCACCCTGCTGAAGACCATCGCCGGGCTGAACCCGGAGTCCGCCGGAGCGCTGATCTGGGACGGGCGGGATCTTTCGAAAGAGGGCGACTTTTCCCCGTCGGAAATCGGCTACGTACCGCAGTTCTCGATCGCCTATGATCCGCTCACCGTGGACGAATCGGTCGAGGCGGCCACGCGGCTGCGGGTGCGCTCGAAGAACAATGCCGAGCTGGACGGTCGGATCGATCGGGTGCTGGAGGAAACCGGCCTGACGCCGATTGCGGACCGGCCGGTGAAGGTGCTTTCCGGCGGTCAGAAGCGCCGGCTGGGGCTGGCGATGGAGCTGGTGTCCGATCCGAAGCTGCTGCTTTGCGACGAGGTCACGAGCGGCCTCGATCCACGTTCCGAGCGGGAAATTGTCAGGCTGCTGCACGATCTTTCCCGCAAGGATGGCCGGATCGTGCTTTCGGTGACCCACTCGCTGGCGCATCTGGAGCTTTACGACTCGATCCTGGTCCTGCACGAGGGCCGCGTGGCCTACCACGGGCCGCCGGAGCAGTTGACGCATTACTTTTCCGTCAAGGACACCGAGGAGGTCTATCCTCGACTGGCGACCCAGACCTCCGAGCGCTGGAAGTCGTCCTGGGAAAAGCACAGCGTGGCCTACAACGGCATGTTGGAGGCGAACCGCGAGAAGCTGGTGAAATCCGGTGCCCTGATCCTGCCGACCTCCTCGCCTGAGCAGGCGGCGGAGGGGGATAAGGTCGAGGAGGAGGGGACGAAGATTCCGGGCTTCTTCAGCCAGTTCGGCACCTTGCTTTCACGGCGCTGGCGGATCTTTTTCCGGGATCGGGGTCAGGTGCTGCTGCAACTGGCGATCCTGATCTGTTTCCCGCTGTTGGTGACTCTTTTCAGCGACAAGGCGAAGGATCCGATCAAGAGATTTTCAGATACTCGGCAAACCGACATCAGGGCAGATATCGAGGAGCAAGCCAGCGTCCAGGCCGATCAAATCAGGGTCGGTTCGGCGATTTCCGGGATCATCATGTTCCAGGTGGTGCTGCTATCGCTGATGGGCTCGAACAACTCGGCGCGCGAAATCGCGGGCGAGCGGCTGATTTACGAGAAGGAGAAATTCGGCGGGGTGCGCCCCTTCGCCTACCTTTCCAGCAAGATCGCGTTCCTTTCCTGTCTGGTGATCGCGCAGTCGCTGTGGATGGCGTTTTTCGTGAACTGGTTCGGGCCGTTCCGTGGCGACTTCGTCCAGCATGCGATGTTCCTGCTGCTGGTGAACGGCGCGATGACGTCAGTGTGCCTGGCCATCTCGGCGCTGATGCGCACCTCCGAGCAGGCGTCCCTGCTTTCGATCTATCTCGTCGGTTTCCAGCTTCCGCTCTCGGGCGCCGTGCTCGCCCTTCCGGAGAACATCGAGTCCTTCACCCGGCCATTCATTTCCGCCTACTGGGGCTGGTCCGGCAGCGTGGAGGGACTCCAGACCCAGGTCCACGATGCGGTGAAATCGGTCATCGATACCTCGCTCTCCGCCAGTCAGGCCTGCACCTACACGCTCTGCGCCCACATTGGAGTCGGCCTGCTGGCCGCCTGGGCCGGTGCCCGCCGCCATCAGTGGGACTGAAGTTCCGCATTCCATAGGCACTTTTTGCATGCTAGATTGATCGGACAGTTTTCCCAGATTCCCTGAAACCCTTCCTCACCCCCATGTCCCGACGCGCCAGCTCCAGTCTCCATCCCGGCATGATCATCGGCATCGTCGTTGCCATCGCCGCGCTGTTTTTCGTGGGCAAATCGATGTTCAGCAAGAAGCAGCCGGGCTTCGGCAGCATGCCCAAGCTGACCATGACGGAAGTCCTCGAAAACGCCAACAGCCTCCGCGGCAATGAATACGTCGTGGACGGCAAGATCGACAGCATCCTAGGCAGCGATGAGTCGCGGGACGGCACCCGCGTGGTCAGCCTGCAGGTCGAGTCCTCCGGCAGCTCGGAGTTCCTCGGCATCGAGATCCCGCCGGAACTCAAGAGCCTCAACATCGAGCGCGAGCAGCGTTACTCTTTTCGTGTGAAATTCCGTCAGGGCGGCATCGCCGTCGCCAACGACATCCGCCGCCTCTGAAGCCCCAGCCCTCGACGTCATGAAAGCCCTTTCCACTCTCTTCCTGCTGACCGGAATCGCCTCGGCCCAGGTTTACACCCCTCCAGCCCCGGTGGCCCCGAAGGCCGCGCCGGACACCACCATGGAGCGCCCCAAGGAGGAAAAAGCCAAGAGCCCCTATGGCGAGGAGATCCCGATGCTCGATCCCTCGGCAGAGACCATCACGATCGGTGGCGTCACCATCCCTCTCGGCGACAACCGGATCCTCAAGGCGCGCTTTGAAAAGTATCTCAGTCAGCCTCCCGAGGACACCGGAGCCGCCTCCGAGTATCGGGCGAACATCAAGGAGATCCTCGCCACCATTTCCCCCCTTCGCCAGGAAGGCCCCA
Organism: Verrucomicrobiaceae bacterium; assembly: GCA_027485995.1. Lineage (GTDB taxonomy): Bacteria > Verrucomicrobiota > Verrucomicrobiia > Verrucomicrobiales > Akkermansiaceae > Luteolibacter. The sequence goes on along the minus strand of JAIXPW010000183.1, from coordinate 3,351 downwards.
ATCTTGTCCAGGCTTTCAAAAAGCTCCCAAGTGCCGGGACCTATCCCGGCGACGCCAACATCTGCGGCTCCCTCGCCGAGGCGATCTACGTCGCCATGCTGGCCAAGAAGGACGTCAACGGCCTCAAACTCCTCAACGACTCGATCGAGCAGGAGAAGCAGCGGATCATGAAGGAAGGCGACTGGGCCGCCCGCCATGAGACCGACAAGAGCTTGGGAGACGCCAAACCCCAGGGCGGCCAGGGAAAACCAGGTCAACAGGCTCCTCAGAACAAGCCCGCGGAAAACCCGGGTGCCGGCACCCAGTCGCTCCAGTATGCCAACACCCTCCGCCGCATCGCCGAAATCGAGGCTCTGAAAAAGGCCAACATCGCCCGCACCGAGGTCCAGACCGTCCAGACCAAGGCCCAGTACCAGGTCAACATGATCCAGTGGTTCGTCCAGCGCCGCTACGAGCACGTGCTGATGGCCGCCCGGTTCTACAACCAGATCTGGAAGGACGGCGACTCCACCCTGCGCATCGACAAGAACTCCGATGTGGCCAAGTTGTTTTCGCAGTCCGTCGGCGTGAACCCAACCGTTTCCTCGCTCGACTCGCTTTCCAACGAAGCAATCCGTGAGGTGGACAAGTACATCGACGCGTTCGATCTGATGCTTTCCCGCAATGAACTGCACTCCGCCTCGCAGCGGCTGATGGAGGCCTACGCCCTCGGCGAGTATCTCGAGCCTGTCGCGACGCTTTCCCTCGATAAGAAGCAGCGCGTCGCTGCTTACGTCCGCGATCTCCACGAACTCTACGGCACGCTCCAGGCTCGCGATTATACCAAGGCCAAGGAACTCGCCACCCGCCTGAAAACCAACGCTCGGGATTTCCCGTCGTCGAAGGTCGATAGCGCCATCGCTGGCTACTCTCTCGCCTCCGATCTCGCGATCGAGGAGGCCAAGGCCCACCTTCTTTCCAAGAACAACGACAAGGCCTCCGAGAAAATCAAGGCCGCAACGGAGATCTGGCCGACGAATCCGAAGCTCGACGAGTTCCGGAAAATGATCAGCAACGCCGGCCCGATGGTGGTGGCCCGGAATGACTTCGACCGCCTGATCGCCGAGGGCAACTATCGGGAAATCTTCAAGCGCCAGTACGAACTGGCCCCAGCCATCCAGGGCGATGCGGGCCGCGAGGATGCATTCAAGCAGGTCATCAGCAACTTGACCAAAATCGAGGCCTCGCTCGGAAAAGCGGCCGAGTTCAGCAAGATGGGCCAGAAGTACGCCGCCTACGAACAGTTGGCGGAGCTGCGGACGACCTTCCCTGACGATCCGAAACTGGGCCGCGAGCTGGAATTGCTGGCCCCGAACGTCGCCAATTTCACCATGGCTCTGGAGCGTGCCCGGCAGTTCGAGGAACGCACTCCCAAGCAGACCGGCAGCGCTCTTTCCTGGTATCTCAAGGCCCGCAACATCTTCCCGCAGAGCAAGTTCGCCGAAGAAGGGGTGAAGCGTTCGGTGAAGGAAATCCTCCCCAAGGACAGCAGCAGCGCCAGCTCCCGGGAGGCCGAGTAACCAGCGCTCAGGTTCTCATCCCTCGAAAATCGGGCTTTCGGTCCTTACGCCGGTCCATTGGTGGTTCGGGCAGTCCTGAAACCGCTGAGAACACGGAGATTGAGGAGGTCGCAGAAGGGGGAACGGATTCGGAATCCTTCCTTGCTCCCCTCCTTGGCTCCAGCATCCTCCGCAGTCTCTGTTTCCTCCGCGCCTCTCTGGCCATCCGTGCGGAGTTTCACCTTAAAGGCTGAACGACAGGTGAACATTTTACCGAAACCAATTTAGAATAGTTCTTGATATTGGTCGTTCGGACCCTAGGTTGCCGCCCCAAGATGGTCGATAACCTGACAGTTCCGAGCCCTGAAACCGAGATCCCGGAGGAAATTTCCGGCCTTCGCATGACGCGCCAGCGCCGCGAGGTGTACCGGATTCTTTTGCAGGATCGCGATCACCCGACGGCCAATGACGTCTTTCTCCGCGTCAAGGACGCCCTGCCAAGTATCTCGCTGGCAACGGTTTACAACTGCCTCGAGGCCCTGGTGCAGCACGGCATTGTCCGCCAGGTGAACTTCGAGCGCGAGTCCTCGCGCTTCTGCCCGAACGTCGCCGAACACGGCCATTTCCACGACCGCAGCACCGGCGTGATCCACGACATCACCTTCAAGCCCGGCGTCAACCTCTCCGATTTCCTCGAACTCCCCGCAGGAGCCGTCGTCACCGACATCGAGCTCACCCTCCGCGGCCAGTTGGGTTCCATTTAGTCATTCGGATTTCGTCATTCGTCATTTCTCCACCATGAGCCTCCTCATCACCGACCTCCACGCCACCCTCGAAAACGGCACTGAAATCCTCAAGGGCGTCACCCTTGAGATTCCGGCCGGCGAAGTCCATGCGATCATGGGCCCGAACGGTTCCGGCAAGTCCACCCTTTCGAAGGTCATCGCCGGCCACGAAGGCTACGTCGTCACCAGCGGCAGTGTCACCCTCGACGGCGAGGACATCTTTGAAATGTCGATCGACGAGCGCTCGCGGGCCGGCATTTTCCTGGCCTTCCAGTATCCCTCCGAAGTCCCCGGCGTCTCCAACGCCAACTTCATCCGCGCCGCCCTCCAGTCGCGTCTGCCGAAGGGCGAGGAGCTCGATGCCGTGGCCTACTACAAGCAGCTCTACGCCCAGATGGACCTGCTTGAAATGGACCGCAAGTTCACCGCCCGCTCGGTCAACGAAGGCTTCTCCGGTGGAGAAAAGAAGCGCAACGAGATCCTCCAGATGCTCATGCTCCAGCCGAAGTATGGCATCCTTGACGAGACCGACTCCGGCCTCGACATCGACGCGCTGAAGATCGTCGCCAAGGGCGTCAACGCCATGCGTTCTCCCGATCGCGGCTTCCTCCTCATCACCCACTACCAGCGCCTGCTCGACTACATCAAGCCGGACTATGTCCACGTGATGGCCGAGGGACGCATCGTCCGTTCCGGCGGCCCCGAGCTCGCCCTCGAACTCGAAAAGGACGGCTACGAATTCCTCAAGGAAGACGCCCTAGCCCCAGCCTGATTCGTCTCCAGTTTAGTCATTCGAGCATTCGTCATTCGTCATTTCTCCATCCCATGTCCTACGAAGCCACCAGCGCGATCGACGCAGAAACCCGCGAAGCGATCGACATCGACCGCAGCAAGGGCGATTTCCATTTCCCGGAGCGCCACAAGTTCGATGCCGGACGCGGGCTCAACGAGAAGACGATCGACTACATCTGCGACGTGAAGAACGACCCGCAGTGGGTCCGTGAATTCCGCCACAAGGCCCTGCAGGT
>JAIXPW010000045.1 GCA_027485995.1 Verrucomicrobiaceae bacterium | reverse complement strand
TTCATTCTTCGAGAAGAAGTCCCTCTTTCATCCGCGTTCATCCCGTTCATCTGTGGTTCCTTTTCTAAATTCTCAATGGATTACCCACTTTTAAGACAGCCTCTGAGCCGCACCTGGTTTTTCCCGATTGGCACTGCCCGTCAATGCGTCATAGTGCCCGCATCATGCTGAATCGCCGACGTTTTCTGACCACTTGCGGAGCCACCGCGCTTTTGCCACAGGCCTTGTTTGCCGAGTCCAAGGAGGCTTCGTTGAAAAAGGGCTGGGCAGGTGCCGATGCCTCGATGGTCGAGAAGTTCGGCGCGCACTGGTATTACAACTGGGGCCCGGATGGAAAGAACAGCACGGCGGAGGAGTTCGTGCCGATGATCAAGAGCGAGCGCGATTTCAGCCGTTTCGGCAAGGTGGAGGTCATGTCCGGCATCAGCCACCTGCTCGGCTACAACGAGCCGGAGCGCAAGGATCAGGGCAACCTGACTCTGGAAAAGGCGCTCGAAGCCTGGCCGAAGCTGCTGGCCTTGGCCGACAAGAAAAGCCTGCGACTGGGATCGCCCGCGCCATCGTCCGACGGGCCCGGAATGAAGTGGCTCGATGACTTCATGAAGGAGGCGAAGCGCCGCAAACTGCGGGTCGATTTCATCGCCGTGCACTGGTATCGCAGCCGCGATGCGGGTGCCTTCGAGACCTTCGTGAAGGACCTGGCGCGGAACTATCGCCTGCCGGTGTGGATCACCGAGTTCAACGGCTGGAGCGGACCGGAGCGCGAGAATCATGATTTCCTCCAGAAATCGCTGCGCTTCCTGGAACGCAGCAAGGACGTCGAACGCTACGCCTACTTCGAGCCTGGAAAAGGCAAGGAGCATAGCCTCATGAAAGAGGACGGCTCGCTGACACGGATGGGCGAGCTCTACAAGTCCGCCGGAGTTTGAGGGCTCACTGGACGAACTTGTCCATGTGCTCCTCGATCCATTTGAAGTCCTCGGGGTGGTCGAGCTTGTAGCGCTCATAGCCGTCAGTGAGGACTTTCAAGCGGGCATCGAGGGCAGGAAGGTCGATCTTCTGTCCGTAGTCCGCGCCCTGCGGGTCCTCGACCGGCCAGCCCATCATGCGGGAAAGCATGATGGTGCCGAGCGTGGGCAGGGCATGGGTCCCATCCGCCCAGTAGGTGGCGGGCGCGGGCTTGGCCGGCGGGGTCACCTCGAGCGGGATGGCCTCGCAGTTGAGCGGATGGAAGTCATTGAAGTCCCAGAGCTCCACGACGGGTGCGTCCGGATGGGCGGCGGCCTCCTCGGCGATCACGCGGCAGAAGGTTTCCCGGTCGAGCCGGAAACCGGGGTCGGGATCCTGTTTCAACCGGAAGACGGAAAGGTAGGCGGCGTGGTTCGGCGGGATGCAGAGGATGAGGCGGATCCGCTTCTCCCGACAGAGCGAGATGATCGCGTGCAGGGCCTCGACCTTCTTGAGGTTGAGTTTGATCGACTGCTTGCGCTGCTTGGTGAAGATCTCCGCCCAGCGGAAGGATTCATACCGGAGGACATCGCGCAGCGGCCGGCGGTCGAGGCGGCGCAGCCACTGGCCTTCCCTCGTGTAGGCGGACGGTTCCTTGTTTCGCTCGTAGTTGAGGGCCTTGAGGGTCAGCTCGAAGGTGGAGATGCCGGAAAAGTATCGCAGCTGTTTCTCGAACTGGTCGCCGCTGCCGAGGGGGGATTCCTCGAAGCCGCCATCCTTGGGGATGAGGACGGGGTTGGTGAGGTCGGCCAGATCGACGCCGATGATGGCAAGCTTGAGCGACTGCTTTTCGGAGGCGAGCTTGAGGAAGGCGAGGTGCTCGATGAGGGTGCCACCGCGCAGGGCGAGGTTGGCGATTTTCATCCCCTGCCACTGGGGAAGGAGCGGATCGTAGGCGATATCGACGCGTGACGAGCCAAGGAGGACGCCCTCCCATTTTCCCTGGGAGATGATCCCGGCCTTGCCGGTGCGGGGGGCCTTGTGGATCGGCTTGTAGTCGTCGAAGGCCTTGCTGCTCCAGGGCATGGCGGTGACCCAGAGGGGATTGACCCAGGTGTTGAGGAAGGTCATCAGCAGCATCACGACGGCGAATCCTCCAGTCAGCGACAGGAAGTAGCGTCGGAAAGCCCGTTCACGGGATGGGCGGGAGGCGGACACGTCAGAACTGGAAGTAGATGAACTCGCTGAGCTTGTCGAATTCACGGAAGGTCACGTAGAGCAGGATGACTGACAGCCCGGCGTGCAGGGCGGTGGGCCGCCATTCCCACCAGCGGCGCTTGCCGGTGGGGTTGCCGAATTCGGCGAGACCGAGGGCGGGTCGATAGCGGCGGAGGAACTGCTGGGTGTTCGGAAGGAGGAGGGCCACCACCAGGCCTACGATGACAAGTTTCCAAACGCGCTTCGGTTTCACGACCAGCAGGGCCATTTCCGGCAGTCCGGTGAACCCGTGCGCGCCGACCATCGAGGAGAGCATGGCGGAGGTGGCGGTGACGGCTTTCGCGGTGGAGCCGTCGGCCCCGTGCTCGAACGAACCGGCCTTGAAAGGCACCCAGGCGATCAGCACTGCAAGGAACGTCAGGCCGATGGCGAGCGGCTTCGGCAGCGGGGCAAGGTTGCGCTTTTTCCGGAAGGCGGCCCAGCCGTGGTTGATGCAGAGGTAGAGGCCGTGCAGGAAACCCCATAGCAGGAAGGCGAAGCCCGCGCCGTGCCAGATGCCGCCGAGGATCATGGTGAGCATGAGGTTGATGTAGCGGCGGGCCTTGCCCTTGCGGTTTCCGCCGAGCGGGATGTAGAGGTAGTCGCGCAGGAAACGGGAAAGCGTCATGTGCCAGCGGCGCCAGAAATCCACCACCGAGACCGCCTTGTAGGGCGAGTGGAAATTGAGCGGGAAACGGATGCCGAAGAGGCGTGCCGAGCCGATCGCCATGTCGGAGTATCCAGAGAAATCGAAGTAAAGTTGGAGCGTGTACGACAAGGCCCCCGCCCAGGCCTCGCCGAAGGTGGGTGGACGGATGCCGGAGGCGGCCATGTTGAAGATCGGGGTGGCGGAGAGTGCGAGACTGTCGGCCAGCACGACTTTCTTGAACAGCCCGAGCACCAGGATCGTGAGCCCGATCGAGAGATCGAGCGAACGCCCCTGACGCTTCTGGGCGAACTGCGGCATCATCTCCTTGTGGTGCACCAGCGGCCCCGCGATGAGGTGGGGGAAGAAGGTGACGAAGAGCAGGTAGTCGGTGAAATGGTATTCCTCGGTCTCACCTCGATAAGCATCCACCAGGTAGGCGATCTGGAGGAAGGTGAAGAAGGAGATCGCCAGTGGCAGCAGGATTTCCGGGACCTGGACCGCGCTGCCGGTCGCCGCCTTGAAGAGGCCGATGAGAAAGCCCGCATACTTGTAGTAGCCGAGCAGTCCGAGGTTCGCCACCACCCCGACGGTGAGGATTTTTTTCCCGAAAGGGGTGAGCTTTTGCCCGGAGATGAAGCGCCCGAAGAAGTAGTTCCCGACGCAGGAGCCGAGGATCAGCACCAGATAGAACGGCGACCACGGCTGGGTCGGGTCCGGATTCCACCAGCCGTAGAAAATCAGGCTGACGAGCACCAGCCACCCGAAGGCCACGCGGATGGGGGAGCGTTGCAGGAACTGGAATCCCAGCAATGCAAGCGGCAGGAAGAGCAGCAGATAGATGTAGGAGTTGAACAGCATCGACCGGGATCAATCGTACTCCAGCTCATTCGGGACCTTGCGCCAGGCGGCGGAGGCCACTTGCTGCCACCCGGGAGTCGCCGGGGCCCAGACCTGCTGGCCTGCGGACTGGCCGAGCCAGGCTCCCCACCAGGAAAAGGTGCTGTTCGCGATGATGGCGTGGCGGCAGCAGGTCATCAGGTGGAGGTCCTCGATTTCATCCGCGCCCACGCGATCCATGATGCGGACGGCCGCACCGCCGTAAGCGATCTTGTTGACCGCCCAGTCGAGGTCATCGCCGAACACAAAGAACGAGGCATCCGGAATCTCGCGCAGGCATTCCTCGACGCAGTTGTTGTAATAGCCTTCCAGCAGACGCGGCGAAAGTCGTTCGCGGCGGACATGAAGCATGACCGGGTTGGCGACGGAGAGGATCTCTTTCCGGACCTGAAGGGCCCCCTCCGACTGCGGCACGGGCGGCATCAACTCCTTGCGAATCCTGTCCTGGACATTTCCAAAAAACTCCTCGTTCTGCCAATAGCCGTTCAAATAGATCGGCTTGTGGGCCGGAGGCGTGGTCCTCGAGAACAGTTCCGGCGTGAAGCCTTCCCCTTCCGCGAGATAACTTCGCGATTCCAAGGCCTGCCACTTCGCCAGAGTCCGGGCGATCTTGTGTTTCCAAGTGCGGGTGTCGCCCCCAAGGCATTCCTCCAGGGAAGCTTCCGCCGAGATGACGGAAAAGTGGCTCAAGCGATAGCTTCGACCGTAGTCATCCCGCTGGTAGCCGGTGCGGACATCAAGCCGCAGCGGTCGGCCGAGACGAAGCGCCAGCGCCCGCCCAGCGGCATAGCAGAACATCTGGTTGCCGAGGCCACCCTTCACCAGGGAGATGACCGGAGGGCGGTCCTGATTTGATTTCTCGGGGGGATTCATGGTCAGGGAGTGGGTCCGTCGGGCCCAGCACTGGAGTTGGAGGCATCGTCGCTGGAGAATTCCTGGACCTTTTTCTCGATCCATTGGAACTCGGTGGCATGCTCGGCACGGTAGCGCTCATACTGGATCGGGAGGTCCGTCAGACGCGCTTCGACGTTGCCGGCATCGAGTTGAAATCCGTAGTCCGCCTCCTTCGGATCACTGACTGGCCAGCCGTTCATCCGGGCGAGCATCACATTTCCCAGGGTTTCCAGCCCGTGGGTGCCATCCGCCCAGTAGTGGAGCTTGCCATCGCCAACCCCGAGCGGCGGGATGGTTTCGGAGTTCAGCGGATGGAAGTCGATGAAGTCCCAGACCACGACCGGCTTCGCCTTCGGATGGGCGGCATTCGCGGCGGCCACGGTCTCGACGATCGTCCGGCGCACGCCGGAAAAGGTTGGGTCCGGGTCCTGGGTCAGGAAGAACACCGAGAGGTAGGCGGAGTGGTTGGGAGGCAGCAGGATCTTGAGGTCGATGCCCCTCTCCAGGCAGCGGTCGAGGATGTGCGCGAGTGCCTCTCGTTTTGCCTTGGAGATCTCCAGCTTTGATTTCCGCCCGCGGATCATGCGGACTGCATGGGGGATTGAATCGGTGTTGATGATGTCCCGGGCTGGACGCACCGACCGATTCCTCAGCCAGTGGCCAAGCTCCGTGTAGGGAGGCATGTCGGCCTCGGTGCGGGCGTGCTCGGCCTTCTGCTTGGAGATGATGGTTCTCACCGAGGCGAGGAAGGAAGAGATCCCGGTCACATAGCGTAACTCGCGCTCGATCACATCGCCCGCAGGGTTGAGCGGAGATTCGTAAAAGCCGGCACTGCGGGCAAGGTCGCTGGCCTCGGTCAGGTCGGTGAGATCGACCCCGAGATAGATGGTTTTCAGTCCGGGCTGATTCTGGAAAAGGTAGTCCACGAAGGCACTCTGCTCGTTGAGCGAGCCGCCGCTGAGACCGAGGTTCACGACACGCTGGTCGCCCCACTGTTTCAAGGCCGGATCAAGGGCGATCGCCACCCGCGACGAGCCGAGGAACGCGACGTCCCATGGCTTCGAGCGGGCAAGACCGGCCTTGGCGGTCCGGAGATTCCGGTAAATCTGGCGGTGTTTGGCGAACTTCGCGTCATCGCTCCACGGCGTCGGAGTGACCCAAAGCGGATTCACCCAGGTATTCACCAGGCTGAAGGTGGCCATCAGGAAGGCGAAGGCCCCGACCATTCCGAAAAAGAACCGTCGCGCGGACTTTTCATGGCAGGCGAGACCCTGGCGGGTGGTGGGTGAGGGGCTGGCCACAGTTTTAGAACTGGAAGTAGATGAACTCGCTGACCTTGTCGAACTGGGCGAGCGTGATGATCAGCAGGATCAGGGTGAAGGCGAACCACAGACCGGTCGGCCGCCATTGCCACCAGCGGCGGGGCCCGATGCGGTTGCCATCGAAGGTCCCGACATCCAGCGCGGGCGCGTATCGGCGCAGGAACTCCTGGGTGTTCGGCACGAACCAGGCAACCAGCAGCCACAGACAGGCCCGGAAGGAGTGGCTGTACTTGGCGACGTAGGCGCTGTTGTCAGGCCAGCCATGGAAGCCATGGAAGCCGAACATCGCGCCGAGAATGTTCTTGGTCGCGGCCAAGGCTTTCGCGGTGGAGCCGTCGGCCCCGTGCTCGAACGAACCAGCCTTGAAGGGCACCCAGGCGATCAGCACTGCAAGGAAAGTCAGGCCGATGGCGAGCGGCTTCGGCAGCGGGGCAAGGTTCCGCTTTTTCCGGAAGGCGGCCCAGCCGTGGTTGATGCACAGGTAGAGGCCGTGCAGGAAACCCCACAGCAGGAAGGCGAATCCGGCGCCGTGCCAGATGCCGCCGAGGATCATGGTGAGCATCAGGTTGACGTAACGGCGGGCCTTGCCCTTGCGGTTTCCGCCGAGCGGGATGTAGAGGTAGTCGCGGAGGAAACGGGAAAGCGTCATGTGCCAGCGACGCCAGAAGTCCACCACCGAGACAGCCTTGTAGGGCGAGTGGAAATTGAGCGGGAAACGGATGCCGAAGAGGCGTGCCGAGCCGATCGCCATGTCGGAGTAGCCGGAGAAATCGAAGTAAAGCTGGATCGCGAAGGTGGTCGCCGCCGCCCAACCTTCGAGGACCGTCACCGGCCGATCCCCTTTGGCGGCGAGGGTGAAGATCGCGTTGGCAATGGTCGCGGCGTTGTCGGCGATGACGACCTTCTTGAACAGTCCCAGCACCAGGGTGGTCAGACCGACCGACAGATTGGTCCAGCGGTGATTCCTCCAGGTTTCCTTGGTGAACTGCGGGAGCATCTCCCGGTGATGCACCAGCGGCCCAGCGATGAGGTGGGGGAAGAAGGTGACGAAGAGCAGGTAGTCGGTGAAATGGTATTCCTCGGTCTCGCCGCGATAGGCGTCCACCAGGTAGGCGATCTGCAGGAAGGTGAAGAACGAGATCGCCAGCGGCAGAACGATTTCCGGGACCGCCACCGAGCTGCCGGTCGCCGCCTTGAAGAGGCCGACGAGGAAGCCCGCATACTTGTAGTAGCCGAGCAGCCCGAGGTTCGCCACCACCCCGACGGTGAGGATTTTCTTCCCGACCGGCGTCTGCTTGTGCCCTGAAATGTAGCGCCCGAAGAAGTAGTTCGCGACGCAGGAACCGATGATCAGCGACAGGTAAAGAGGCGACCAGGCTTTGGACGCGTCCGGATTCCACCAGCCGTAGAACACCAGGCTCATCACCACCAACCAGCCGAACCCGGCCCTCAATCCGTGCCGGGCAATGAGCCAGAACCCGAGCAGGGCCAGCGGCAGGAAGATCAGCAGGTAGGTATAGGAATTGAAAATCATCAGGACACGGATTGACCGCTGCGTTGCTATGGCATGAACCGGTCCGCACGGTCAACGGCCAACACCGGAAGGCCCGGCGGCCCGGATGCCTTCCGGCTGCTTGGGTTCAGCGCTTGGAGGAACCGGGCTTGACCCGGTAGAAGCCGCCCGTGGTGACGACTGCATCCACGCGATCCTCGACGAGGGCCTTGAGGCACTCTTCCGGCGTGTTGATGATCGGCTCCTCGTGGACGTTGAAGGAGGTATTCACCAGCACCGGGATGCCGGTCCGGGCGTGGTAGGCCTTGAGGATATCGTAGTAGAGGGGATTGCTTTCCCGGCTGATCAACTGCGGCCGGGCCGTGCCATCGACATGAACCACAGCGGGAATCCGGGCTTTCCATTCTTCGCGCACCTGGCAGGTGATCGTCATGAAACGCGCCGAGTAGCGGCTTTGCGGCGGCAGATGCAGGACCTCGTCCGCGTGTTCCTCCAGGAGGACCGGGGCGAACGGCATGAACTCACTGCGCTCCATCCGGGCGTTGAGCGAGTCATTGATCCCGGCCTCGACCGGCGCGGCGATGATGCTCCGTGTTCCCAGCGCCCGCGGGCCGAATTCCATCCGGCCCGTGAAAATTCCCACCGCGTCACCCGCCACGATCGCGTCCACGCAGGTCTCGATGTGGTTCGCCGTGACGCCTTCCAGCTCGGGACGGGACCCGAACACCTCATCCACCCGGCCGGTGTAGTCCCTGCCGAGATAAAGATCCGTCAGCACCCGCCGCTCCGAGAGCCATTTGGAAAGCCCGTCCCGCTCCAGGAGAAATTGCAGCACGCCTCCCACCGCGATCCCCTGATCGCTCATCGGCGGACACACGAAGACCGAGTCGAAAAGCCCTGAGTCGGCCAGCACCTGGTTGAGCCGGACATTGGCGAACAAGCCCCCGGACACCCCCAGCCGTCGGCTTGGATGCCGTTTGGTGATCACCTGCATCGCCTCCAACACGACCTCCTCGACCAGTTTCTGCACCGTGCAGGCCATGTCCTCGGCCGACATTTCCCCGGCCAGCGCGTGGATCATGTCGGACATCTCCTGATTGCTGGCAAAGCGGGTCGAGATCTCCCCAGACTCCTCCACCTTGAACTGCTCCCTGAGCCGCGCATAGCCGGTCGGGTTTCCACGGGCGGCCAGGCCGGTCAGCTTGCCCTCATGGCGGTTGATCTTGTAGCCCAGAGCCAGCGTGGCGAATCCGTAGGCCAGCGCGAGGCTGGACACCGGGTGATCCTTGAAAAGCATCTCCTCGCCGCCGATCAGCGTGTCGATCCGGCCATCGTGGAAATGACGCATCGAGTAGTAGCCGGTTTCCGATCCACCATCCGCGCTGTAAAGAAGCGCATCGTCCCAATCCGGGCTGTGGAAAAGCGTCGGCAGCACGTGGGCATAGTGGTGATCGTAGAAAAACACCGGCGTCTTCTCTTCCAGTCCGTGATCCTTCAGAAACTCTTCCGAGCGGAAAATCTCGCCGACATCCGCCTTGCTGCCGACCCGTGCCTCCTTGGCCATCGGCACCGTGCGGTTGCCCCCGGCGAAGGTCTCGATCCCGCGTCGGATCCGGTGCGCCAGCGGAAAGCCATCGTGCTTGAAATAGCGGATCGGAAAGTGCGATCGGCTCAGCGCCACCGCCGCCAGATCGCGCGGCTGGATGCCCCCGATCGAGAGCACCTCGCGGATCGACTCCACCGGCACCCGGCCCCCGTCGGATTTCACCCGGGTCAGACGCTCCAGCGGCACAGCGGCGATCAGATCGTATCCCTTGTAAAGGCAGGCGGATGCATCGTGGCCACTGGCGGAAATCCCGAGAATGTAACTCATGACGGAAAGGAAGGCGGTTTCCCGCATCGCCCCGGGTGCCTCTGGCAAGCCCTTGTTTCAACCATGCAGGGAGCAACCTATTTCGTGCTACCTGCTCGTGAGTCAAGCACCGCGTAGTCGGCGGCCCAAAATTCGGACCCGCCGGACAGCTCCATGCCCAGGGCTGAATCCGGAAATGCCGTCCCGCCATTGACCCCGCCCCACGATCCGGGTTCCAGTCGGGCCAGCTCCGTCATGAAACCGCCCCGCATCGCCCTTCTTGGCAAATCCCGCAGCATCCTCAGCTGGTATGAGGACGCCCTCGAGGGATTCAGGCTCCAGGGCTGCGAGGTGGCCGCCATTTCCTATCAGGCGGAGTCGCCGTCGGAACGCCTCTCCCAGAAGCGCGGCGAAGGAAAGGAGCTCCATAATCCGGAAATCGTCCGGCGCAGCGCCTCCCAACTAGCCGCATTTTCCCCGGACCTCGTCCTCGTGCTCAACAAGGCCGGTCTGCCCGCCCCGGTGGCCGAGGCCTGGCAGCAGTCCCTTCGCCCCTCCGTGCCGATGGTCGGCTGGCTGTGCGACTGCTTCAACGAGGTGCCGCGCGACCAGGTTCCCGTCTTCGAGTCGGTCTATTACTTCGACAGCCACTGCCTCGGCGCGCTGCGGGACTTTCACGCCGCCCATCACCTCGACTCCCCGATCCTGCGCTTCCTGCCGCTGGCAGTGAATCCAGCCCGCTACCCTTTTCTTCCACCCGCTCGGCCACAGCCGCGACTGGTCTTCGCCGGAAAATGCAGCCCGCACCGGCACCTGAAGTTCGCGGAGATCCGCGCCACCGGTCTGCCCCTCGATCTCTACGGTCCCGGCTCCGGGCACCTGCTGCGCTTCTGGAGAAACCGCCGGCTTTCCCCCGCCACCCTCGCCGCGCTCTACCGCTCCCACCTCGCCGTCCTCAACCTGCCCCAACCCGGCAACACCGAGAACGGCCTGAACCTCCGCGCCTTTGAAATCCCAGCCGCCGGGGGCATCGGCACCTATCCGGACGTCTCCGACCTGCCGCTTTCCTTCGAGCCGGGAAAGGAAATCCTCGTCTATCGGGACGCCCACGATCTGGCCGGGCAGTTCGCCGCCCTGCGCGACGATCCCGACCGGGCCCGCGCCATGGTCGAGGCCGGGCTGGCCCGTGTCCGCCGCGATCACACCTTCGCCGCCCGCGCCCGCAGCGTGCTGGAAGACGCCTTCGGAACCGGAAACTTTTCCTCCGCCAAGGACTAAGGCTTTGCAGGCGGCTCCGCTGCGATCACGCGCCGGATGCCCTCGCGCTCATCCTTCAGCAGGCCCTGCGCGTCCTTGAACAAGCGCTCGACCTCGGCCAGGTAGGCGTCCGGCTGGTTGACGTCCACCTTCAAGGCCAGGCTCTTGTCCTGTTCTCCCGTTCCCAGGATCAGCGAGGCATAGCGGTCACCGGTCGCCGGAGTGAAATGGATCGGATCCAACCAATACATCATCGGCCGCGGCTGATCGCGGGGTGGATAGGGTTCGGTCGTGACCGGCGAGGGAATGTTCAGATCCCACAGCACGCAAGAGACCTGCGGGTGGGCGGTATTGACGTCCGCCACCAGCTTCGCCATCGCCCGTCGCTCCGCGAGGAACCAGGGATCGGGCGACTGCTTTTCCTCCATCACCTGGGTCACGGACAGGTGGTTCGGCGGGATGACCAGGATCGGCTGCACCCCTTTCGCCACGCAGTGCTCCAGCATCCCCCGGATCGTCTCGATCTTGTCCGCCTGGATGCCCAGATTGCGCTTCTGGAGGCCCACCATCACTCCCACCCATTTCAGGTAAAAGTTCTCCATGGTCTCGAAGAAATTCAGCCGCGCCGCCTCGCGATGCTGCAACCCGGTCTGCCCGTAGGCTGGCTTGCCCTTGGTGGCCACCAGTTTCAGCGCTGCCACCGAGGCATCCACCGACATCTGGCTGAAGACGTAGCGCAGCGAGCGCTCGACCGGGTCCCCTTTGGAAAGCGGGGAAAACTCGAAGTCATTCTCGATCTGGATCTTTCCCGGCCGCGTGAGATCCCCGGGATCGACCATCAGGATCGCCAGCTTCGGCGATTGGCGGGTCAGCGCGTGATCCAGCATCGCCCGCGTTTCATAGAGGTCGCCACCATTCATCCCGAGATTGACGGTCGGCCTGCCGCTGAAGGCTGGGCCATCCGGATTCATGCCGGTGCCCGGACGCGAACTGCCGATCACCAGGATCTCCCAGGGCCCGCGGATCGCGAGTCCGGCCTTGCAGGTCCGTATCTCGGCGTCCACATCGCGATAGGGATCGAGCGCCTTGATCTCCGTCTTTTCCGGCAGCACGCGCCAGGGATTGACCAGGGCGTTGAGCGCTGCGGTCAAGGCCAGGCCGGCGACCACGAGGCCGAAGAAGTAGCGGAGATGTCGTTGTGCCGGATTTGCCACGGCGGAAAACTGCCAATCGTGGCGACGCTTTCCAAGCGCCAAGCCAGGGTTTCAGCGATTTGGCCGTGCGCTTGGAAAGCGCTACCAAGGTCACCTCGACTCCGCGATCGCAAGCACATCGGCGAAAGGAAGATCCGCAAACAGAGCGAAGGCATCATGCTTCGTCAGCCGGGCCCGCGTGGCGGCGGGGCTGGCCATGCCGCAGAGGAAACGGGCAAGCTGGCGTGGTGAATTCAGCGCGGCGTGCCTTTCGTCGGCCAGGGCCCGCACGGCGGCGAGCTCGTCGTTCTTCACGCGACGCGGCTTCGGGCGCTTGATGGTCTTGGCGGGAACTCCCCGGCAGCGATCACAATGCCCGCAGGGTTGATCGAGCTTTTCGCCGAAATGTTTCGTGAGGTAGCCGGTGAGGCAACCTCGATACGCGGAAAGCCCGAGGACCTGGCGGAGTCGGTCGAGGTCGGCCAGCTCGCGGGCCTGGAATTTCTCCACGAGTGAGGCGGTGAGCGCGGCCAGATCACCCGGGTCCTTTTTCATCCGGTATCCATGACGCACGCCGGACACGGAAAGCGTGATGTCGCCCGCCGTTTGCAGGCCGTTGAGGGCGGAGACGATCTTGTCGCGGGAGACACCGAGTGTCTTCGCAAGTTCGGTCGGATAAACGCAGAGCCACCAGCGTTTCATTTCCCCGGAGTCGAGGATCTGCTTGAGGAACTTCCGCTCGGCGGGGGCGCGACCGGCGAGGAGTTTTTCCTGCGTGGTCAGGAGCTTGCTACGATATGTGGCGTAGAAGGTTCCCGTGGCCTCAAGGATGCCGGCGATTTCAAGATAAGTCATCACCGTGGACACCACGCCGGGGCGGATGTCGCAGATGGTGGAAAGGTCGTAGGGCGAGACATCAAAGACATCCCCGAGGCGCAGCACGCGGTCGATGAGATTGCCCAGGGCGCGCGGCGTGGGCGTGTCGGAGTAGATGAAGTTTTCGAGAACCGTGAGATCATCGCCACAGGCCAGCATCTCGCAGATCGCAGGCTGGCCATCGCGACCGGCGCGACCGATCTCCTGGGTATGGTTTTCCAGGCTCTTCGGGAGGTTGTAGTGGAAGACGGCGCGGATGTCCGCCTTGTCGATGCCCATGCCGAAGGCGATGGTGGCGACGATGATGCGGGTGGTTCCGGCCATGAACGAACTCTGCGCATCGGCCCGGAATTCGGCGGGAAGTCCGGCGTGATAGGCGCGGGAGGAGAGCCCGTTTTTCGCGAGAAAGGTCGAGACCTCCTCGGCGGTTTCCTGGCGCGTGACATAGACGACGGCGGGTCCATCGACGGCCAACAACTTATCTAACAGCAGCGCTTTCCGCTCCTCGATCTTGCAGGGCGTGACGCGCAGATCGAGGTTCGGCCGATGGAAGCTGAGCTGCACGTGATCGGCCACCGCAATTCGGAAGGCCTTGCGGATGTCGCGCGCGACCTTCGGCGTGGCCGTGGCGGTGAGGGCCAGCACGCGCGGGACTTTCAGGCGACGGCAGATTGTTGCGAGCTTCAGGTAATCCGGGCGGAAATTGTGGCCCCATTCGGAAATGCAGTGGGCCTCATCGATGGCGGCGAGTTGGATCGGCAGGCGCTTCATCCGCTGGCGGAAAGCCTCGTTGGCGAAGCGCTCGGGCGCGATGTAGAGGAGTTTCAACGATCCGGCCTCAAGTCGTTCATAGACCTCGCGGACCTGATCGGCATCGAGGGTGGAATCCAGTCGCGCGGCCGGAATCCCCTTCGCGGTGAGGGCATCGACCTGATCCTTCATCAGCGCGATGAGCGGGGAAATCACCAGCGTGAGCCCATCCAGCAACAAGGCAGGAAGTTGATAGCAGAGCGACTTTCCGCCACCGGTGGGAAAGACGGCCAGGGCCGAGCGACCATCGAGCAGGGCCCGCACCACTTCCTCCTGCCCGGCCCGCATCGACGAGAAGCCGAAGCGGGACTGGAGGGTTTCGAGGACGGGATCGCCAGGCATGAGCGGAGTGAAGGGGTGGGCCTGCGGAAGCACAAGTTTCCAGCTGATGACTAGAGGGATCGAGGACGCGTTCCTCATGACTGCGCTGAAGTGGAATGGAATGAACCGAAGTGGCACACTCCCCCTCGCGACTAGAGTCTTAGCCGGCCCAAAACTTGACAGAATTCCTCCAAAGTGGGAGATTCCCACCATGAAGGTTCAGATCGTCGATGCAAAGCGTCGCCTCGTGTTACCCGGCGCGAAGCCTGGAGAATACTATTCGGTGAGGGAGGCCGGGGCTGGCCATTACGAACTGGCCAAGGTCATTCCCGTTGCGAGAAAGCCGAAACCCAAGGCATCTGAAATCGATGCCCTGCTTGCTTCCGCAGCCCTCACCCCGAGGATTGATTCGGAAGAACTCAGAATCCACACACGCGAGCCGTGATTCTTTTGGATACCAACGTGCTCATCGACGCGTTCGATCCCTCCGCCCGCCTGCATGGGTGGGCCTCGCGTCTGATCCGCGAGGGATTGTTGGGAGAGGGAGTCGCGATCAACCCTGTGATTCTCGCCGAGTTGTGCGTAGGAGATTGCCAGCCTGACACGGTCGCGACACGTCTCGAAACTCTCGGCATTGTTCTTCTCGACCTTCCTGCTGCCGCGAGCCCCCGCTGCGCGAAGGCCTACTCCGCCTACTTGGACAATCGTCGCAAACAGAACGCGCCCGAAGCGCCAAAATCCCCTCTTCCCGACTTTTTCATCGGTGCTCACGCATCCTTGCTGGGACTACCGATCGCCACTGCGGATCTCAGCCGTTATCAAACCTACTTTCCGGAAATCAAACTCATCATCCCACCCCTTGCTGGCAAGCCATGACGCCATGACTTCGTTGAAGTCGGAGTTGAGGCAAAGGGATTCCTTCTCTTCATTTCACCCTTATCTTCCATTACCTATTTCTCGTCTTTCGTCTCGGTCTGGTCGATGCCCTGGTCGAGCAGGATGGTTCTCATTTCGAGCGGGTGTGGCAGTCGCTTCAGGGGGATGTCAGTCGCTTCACGGCAATTCGGGAAAGGATGCATTCAAAGGGATGAGGAAATCGTAGACCCACGTCTGATGGGTCCGGCAATCCATACGGGCCTGTCGAGTCTGAATCGCCTCGGTTCGGGTTGATCCTGCAGCCGCCCGACAACATCCGCGTGGCCTTGAGCAAGCGGTGCATGGCCAAACGGCGGGGCAGGCCCGAGTTTCCACGGCATGACGAATTGCGATCACTGCGGCACGGCGTTTTCCCCACGGACGGTGGCGGAGCGCTTCTGCTGCCGTGGCTGCGAGTATGTGCATGAGCTGATCGGGGAAAACGGATTCGACCAGTTCTACGACCTCAAACGCGGCCTGGCGGTGACACCGGTGCGGAGCCGACCCTTCGAGGAACACGATTTTTCCTGGCTGCCTGCCCAGGTTGCGGAGGCGGAGTCCGTGGCCAACAAAAACGGCGGCTCGGCGCATCTCGATCTCTCGCTGGAGGGCATTTCCTGTGTCGGCTGCGTGTGGTTGATCGAAAAGCTTTTCGTCCGCGAGTCCGGCGCGATCCGGGCGGCGGCGCATCCTTCGAGCGGTCGGCTGCATCTCGAATGGCAGCCGGGCCAGTGCGATCTGGAGGCCTTCATGCGCGAGTTATGCAAGTTCGGTTACGTGGCCGGACCGGCGGGCGCGAACCACGGCGACGGCGAGCGGCGGCGTCTAACAGCCCGCGTGGGGCTCTGCGGAGCCTTCGCGATGAACACAATGGGCTTCACGCTGCCTTGGTATCTCGGCATGCCGGCGGACTTCGAGTTTGCCGGGCTGTTCCGGATCATCGCGTTCTTGTCCGCAACGCTCTCGATGCTGGTCGGCGCGGAGTATTTCATCAGCCGGGCCTGGCGGGCGCTGCGGGTGAAAAGCCTGCACATCGACCTGCCGATCGCGCTGGGACTTATCGCCGCCTACCTTGGTTCGATCCTCGGCTGGATCCTCGGGGCGGAGAAATTGTTATACTTCGACTTCGTCTCGACCTTCGTCTTTCTCATGCTCGCCGGTCGGCTGCTGCAAACCTCGGCCGTCGAGCGCAACCGCCAGCGCCTGATGCGCCAGCAACCGGTGCCGCCGACGCTCGAGGCCGCGGACGGCGGCGCGGCGATCCCGCTGGAGGACTTGAAAGCGGACGCGCGTTTCCTGCTGCAGGCGGGTCGGGCGGTGCCGGTGGCCGCCACGCTCGCGGCCGGAGAGGCGGACTTTTCGCTGGAATGGATCCGTGGCGAGTCCGAGGCGGTGCGTTTCCATGCCGGGTCGCGACTGCCGGCCGGGGCGATCCTGCTGAGCCGGAATCCGGTCGAACTGGTGGCGGGCGAGGCTTGGAAAGACTCGTTGCTCGCCCGTCTAACAGCTCCGGTGAATGGCGACCGTGGCAATCCCGGACTCGAGAAACTGCTGCGCGGCTACCTGCTCGTGGTGCTGGTGGTGGGCCTGATCGCGATGGGCTACTGGCTGTCGCGGGGCAATGTTGTGACCGGCCTGCAGGCGATGATTTCGGTTTTCGTGGTTTCCTGTCCCTGCGCGCTGGGAGTAGCGATCCCGCTGGCGGATGATCTGGCGGCCTCAAGGGTCGAGCGCGCGGGTGCTTTCGTTCGGACCGCCACGATCTGGCCGCGATTGCGGAAGGTGAAAAAGGTGATCTTCGACAAAACAGGCACCCTGACTCTTGAGCGCCCTTTGCTCGACCATCCGGAGCGGGTGGCGGAGCTGGACGACGAGGCGGCGCTGGCATTGGCGGTGCTGACCCAGGGCTCGCTGCATCCGCTGGCGCGGGTGCTTCTGGAGACCCTCGGGGTGCGTGGGCAGCGGCTTTTGCGGGATCAACCTCAGACGACAGTCGCCGAATTTCCAGGCCTCGGGGTGAAATGGCGCGACGGCGAAACCGACTGGTCGCTGGGCCGGATCGGCTGGCAGGGCGAGACGGGCAGCGGAGCGGAAACCGGCAGCGATCTCTGCCGCGATGGCCAATTGATCGCGCGGTTTTCCTTTCATGAGTCGCTTCGGCCCGGGGCGCTGGAAAGCGTCCGCTTGTTGAAAGATCGGGGACTTTCCCTGCACATCCTCTCCGGTGACCATCCGGACAAGGTCGCAGCCCTGGCCGAGGGACTGGGCATTCCAGCGGTTCAGGCCAAGGGCGGTCTTTCCCCGGAGGATAAAGCCCAGGCGGTCAGGGAACTGGATCGGGGCGACACCCTTTACCTCGGCGACGGCGCGAATGACTCGCTGGCCTTCGACGCCGCGTTGGTCACCGGCACGCCGGTGGTGGACCGCAGCCTGCTGGAGTCGAAGTCCGATTTCTACACACTCGGCTCCGGGCTGGGCTTTCTCGGAAGCCTGCTCGACAGTGCGGCGGCACGGGCTCGCGGGGTGCGGATGGGCTTCGCCTTCGCCTTGATTTACAACACGGTCACCGTCCTTGCCTCGATGTCCGGTGCGATGAGCCCCTTGCTGGCGGCGATCCTGATGCCCCTGAGTTCCTTGGTTTCGATCACCATCGTGGCGTCTCATTTGAGGGTCCGGTGACATAAGGTTGATATTGCGGCGGCAATTCCTATCCTGTGGGGAAGAGTTTCCTCCGCACCATGCCCGTCGCCACCCAAGCCCACCGGGAATTCGAATCCGGCCTCTACGAGCGCCTCCAGCTTTCCGAGCGGTTTCTCACCTACCAGAACGCGTTCCGGACCGCGACCGGACTCCCCTTGCGCCTGGTTTCAGCCGACCCCGAGCACTGGTGTCTCGACGATCAAAACGTGAACCGCAGCCCGTTCTGCGAGATCCTCAATCTCTGCAAGCGGGCCTGCGATGCCTGTGTCGAGACGAACCGCAAGCTGATGAAGGACGCCGAGTGCCAGGGGCCAAGCACCTGCCACTGCTTCGCGGGCCTTTCCGCCACGGCGGTGCCAGTGAAAATGGGCACCTCGGTGGTGGCCTACCTCAAGACCGGGCAGGTGTTCCACCAGATGCCGAACGAATCGCGATTCAAGGAAGTGGTCAGCGCGATCGGTCGCAAGACCCTTGATGACTCGCTTCTGAATCAGCTCCACACCGCCTATTTCCAAACCCAGACCGTCGATCCACAGCGTTACAACAGCATGGTGAAGCTGCTCCACAGCTTCGCCGAGCAGCTCGGCGAACATGCCGAATCACTCGCCATCATCGACGAAGGCAGCGAGCCCAGCGCGATCGCCAAGGCGCGTCAGTACATCCTCGCCAATCTCGACCAGCCGCTTCCACTCGGTGAAGTCGCGAAACACGCCGGCCTCAGCGCCTCACATTTCTGCCGCATCTTCAAGGACTCCACCGGACTGACCCTGACCGACTACATCAATCGCAGCCGGATCGAGTGGGCGAAGCGCGAACTGCTGAAACCCGAGGCCCGCATTTCCGAGATCGCCTTCCTGGTCGGTTACCAGTCGCTTTCCCAGTTCAACCGCAGCTTCGCCCGCATCGTCGGAGCCTCGCCGACCGAGTACCGCCGTGAGCGACTTTACAAGACGGCCTCCTGAGCAGGTTTTCATGATTGCCGCCTGACCTTTCAACCAGACAGACTGCAGACCGGTTCGAACCCATGGACGATCGCTACGAAATCAGAGGAAAAATCGGTCAAGGCGGCCTCGGTGCCGTTTACCGTGCGTTTGACAAGCGGATGAACCGTGAGGTCGCCATCAAGCGCATCGTCCAGGAGAAGGGAAAAGAGAAGGGTACGGACGAAGAGAGCGAGGCCACCCGCCAGATGACCAAGGAAGCCGGGGCACTTGCCGCCTTGCAGCATCCGCACATCGTCACGGTGTATGATGTCGGAGTCGATGAGGATGGGCCCTATGTGGTGATGGAGCTGCTGACGGGAAAGACCCTCGATGAGGTGGTGACCCGCGCTCCGATGACCGGCACGGATTTCCGCGAGTTCTGCCTCCAGACCCAGGAAGCACTCATCGCTGCCCAGGATCTGGGCATCGTCCACCGCGACCTGAAGCCCGGCAACGTGATGCTGACCTGGCTGCCATCAGGGAAATTCCAGGTGAAGATCGTCGATTTCGGCCTCGCGAAGTTTTCCCCGAAGGCCTCGCTGCAGACGCTTGATCAGCAGGACTCGATCTACGGCTCGATCTTCTACATGGCGCCGGAGCAGTTCGAGCGCGTGCCACTGGACTCGCGCACCGACATGTATGCGATCGGTTGCGTTTACTACTTCGCCCTCACGGGAAGGAACCCCTTCGATGGTGACACCGGCCCGCAGGTCATGGCCGCGCACCTCGGCCACGTGGTGACGCCGCTCAGCGAGCTGCGTCCCGATCTGCCAAAGTGGCTCTGCGACTGGATCATGTGGCACATCAACCGCCTGCCCACCGACCGGCCGACCGATGCCCGTCAGTCACTGCAGGTATTCCTCCAGAACGATGCCGCACCCCTACAAGTTCAAATGTCGGAACCCGTCAAACCCACCCCGCCCGCTCCTCCGCTGCGCCCACGACTGATCATTCCCGGAGGCGGTCCAGGGCCGACTCCCACCTCTCCCGCCGTGGTCACGACCGCCGCGCCGATGGTCGCCCCACCGTCCACGCAAACGATGCCGCAGCCTTTGCTTCCGCCGGAAGGATCCTTGCCGAGCATTCACACCACCAGCGTCCATCTGGTGGCAGAAGCAGCCTCGCCGGATTCCGACACTGGACCGATCCCGGTGGCGATCCCGGTGGCCGAAGCGATTCCCGTCGCTTCAATGGTTCCCACAGGTCCGCTGAGCGCCGGGGGCTCGGCCCTGACTCCAACGCGCCGTCCGCCCACCTCGCCTGCGCCCGCTCCCGCTCCCGCGCCCCGGGTCCAGGCGACCGCCACCCGACAGGCGACCGCCACCAAGCAAGCCTCAGCGACCAGGCCCGCGCCCACCCAGGTCCCGACTCCGGCGAAACCCTCGAAAAAGCCGATGATTTTCAGCCTGCTGGGCACCACCCTGGCGCTCCTCGCAATCGGTCTTTATTTCGTTTATCAGAAGGTCGAGGAAAGGAAACGGGAGGATGCATTCAAGGCACTGCTGACAAGTGCCATCGATCCAAAGACGACCGAGGTGGCCTTGAATAAAACCGACCTGGATCGTCTGATCCGCTCGATGACCACCGAGTCCAATCTCGGCGAACGGCAGAAGGTGACGAAATCCCTCGCGCTCGGCAAATCAACCGATGGCGAAAACATCGACGCCAGGGTTCTGGAACTGGCCCTTGATCCCGAAACCCCCGCCGAGCGGCGTGAGGAAGTGTTCCGTGAGGTGATCGTGCCACGCAAGAACCCGGCTGCCCTTCCCTCCTTGATGAACTTCATCCGCGAGAGCAAGGACGAGGCCTGTCTCTACTCCGCCATTCTGGCGGCGACTCCATACGCCGGAGATGAGGAGTTTTCGGGCTTCCTGAACATCCTGAAGACCGCGCAGAACGACCAGACCCGCACTGCTGCCGAACAGGCGCTGATTGCGATCATTGGCAAAAGCCAGAACGCAGCCGGAATGAAGAAGTCCCTCACCGATCAATACAGCACGACCGCCAATCCGGACCTGCAGCGCTCGCTGAAGAAGGTCCTGGGGCCCTGATTCAAGGCGTGTAAACCGTCACCGGACCCACCCCGAAACCCTGCACTCGGCGGAGTTTTTCCACCGACTTCTTCAAGGCCGCCGCCGCCGTTTCCATTTCAGCGCGGCTGTTGAGGATCGAGAGCCCGAAGCGCAGGCTGCTCTTGGCCTTCACGTCGGAAAAGCCCATCGCCTTCTGGACGTGGGAAGGCTGCTGCTTTCCCGTCATGCAGGCGGAGCCCGCCGAGCAGGCGACGCCAAGATCATCGAGCAGGATGAGAAGGCCCGCCGCCTCGCATTGTTCGAAGGACAAATGGCTGGTGTTCGGCAGGCGATGCGCGGGATCGCCATTCGCTTCCGAGCCGGAAACTTCCCGCAGCACGATCGACTCGAACGCGTCGCGCAGCTCTCTAACAGCTTCCATGCTTCGTCCCGCCGCCAGCTCCGCCGCCTTGCCAAGCCCGACGATGGCCGCCGTGTTTTCCGTTCCACTGCGACGATCCTGTTCCTGCCCACCGCCTCGCAGCAGGGGCTCGAAACGGCAACCGCTGCGGATGTAGAGAGCGCCGACGCCTTTCGGCCCGTGAAACTTGTGCGCGGAGAGCGAGAGGAAATCGACCGGCACCTCGCGGACGTTGACCGGGATTTTCCCGATCGCCTGGATGGCGTCACTGTGGAAGGCCAGGCCGTTCTCCTTCGCGATTGCGCAGGCCTCGGCGATCGGCTGGATCACGCCGGTCTCGTTGTTCGCCCACATCACCGAGGCAAAGCCGCCGCCGTCCTTCGCCGCCTTGCAGGCCGCGCGGAATTCATCGAGGTCGAGCCGACCGAGCGAGTTCACTCCGCAACGGGCGAGCGGATAGCCGACGTCGGAAAAGGTCTCGCAGGGCTTCAGCACCGCGCTGTGCTCGATGGCGGTGGTGATCGCCTTGCCGGTCTTGCGTCCGACCAGCCGGGCCAGCCATTTCAGCGCCGCATTCGTGCTCTCGGTGCCGCCGCTGGTGAAGACGATTTCGTCGGGCTTTGCGCCGATCAGCGCGGCCACTTGTTCACGGGCGGTGTCGATCGCCTGCCGCGCGGCCTTGGCCCCCCGATACGAGGCATTCGGATTGTGAAAGCCCTCGCGCAGCCAAGGCAGCATGGAATCCAGCACCTCGGGCAGAAGGGGCGTCGTGGCATTGGCATCGAGGTAGATCACGGCGGGAGTCTAGGTCGCTGGTCGGGGATTTCCAGCCTTGGGAAATGGGAATGGAACTCCGCTCGTTTTTCGACTAAGCACCCATCCACGATTTGGTCACGTTTCGCAACCAATCCCGATGCTCCCGGAATTCGCCCATTCCCTTTATCAACGTTTCGAGCGTGAAGGCATCCCACTGCTCCTCGCAGGGGGCTGGGCCGTTTGTCATCATGGGTATTCGCGGTTTACCCGTGACGTGGATTGGATTTGCTCCCGGGCCAATGAAGATCGTGCAATCGCGCTGATGGAGTCGCTTGGCTTTGGGATCGCCTTCCAAGCCATGGCGACCCGCTTCCACTTGAAACGTGATCCAGCCTATCCGCCGGTGGATCTACTTTGGGTGAGTCCAGAAAGCTTTGCGAAGATGGAGATGACCGATGAACGGGCGGGACTTCATCATGACATGCCTGTCATCGACCTGCGGACCCTGCTCGCCATGAAGCTGAATGCTTTAAAGGACCGTGAGCAGCGGCATGACAAGGACCTCCTCGACATTCGATTCCTCCTGAAGGAAAATTCAAACGCTTTGAGGGACGACGAGCTGCGCCAGCTTTGTGAAAAGTTCGCCGGGCCGGATGCCTACAACCTCATTCGAATGATCCCATGACCCCCCTAGATCTGGAGTTGCCCGATTTCTCAAATCACCCTCCGCCGCCGAAGCTCACCTTCGAGCAGTATGAGAAGTGGATCTGCGAAGAGATCGTTCCTGAATTGGCTCGTCGCGGTGAGATGACTCGCGAAATGATCATCGCCGACTTCATGAAAAACGAAGGCCGCCAGACCGAGGAGTGGCCGGATTTCGGGGACGCCTAGTCAACACCGGCAGAAGGGGCGTCGTGGCATTGGCATCGAGGCGGATCACGGAAGGAGTTCAGGACACGGGTCGGGGATTTCCACTGAGTCACACGCGATCCTCCGTCCCCTCGGTTGGTTCGTCCGGCTTCACCGGCAAAAGCACTTTCCGTGGAGGAGGGATCTGCGAACTCGTTGGCCTTAGTGGCGCATGAACCGGGCTGGAAGTCCGCATCGGCAGCATCTGCGGCAGGTTCGCAGCGGGCACGTCCGACCAGCGGAAATGGGCCTGTCGATGGCTGATCATTGCGATGATGTAACTGATCGTCAGCCACGAAACCAAGGTGCTGCCCATCCAGATCAGTAGGCCTGATTCAACTGTCATCGCCGTGAGAATGAGGCTTCGGGTCAGGAAAGCGATCCACCAGACAACGATGACCGGCTGGATTCCAGGCATCGGACGATGCCGGAAAGTTTCATCGGCAATCGCCTTCAAGCTCAGGCAGGGAACCACCCAGTTGGCGAAAGGAACGAAGTGGGACCCTACCACCCACCCCGGCTTGATGTCCGAGCGACGGTTCAAATGCCGGGCGTTCGTCGCGCAGCGGTAAATCCAAAGCAGATAAAACACCACCGCCGACAAGGTGGTGACGGCAATGGAAACCGCCCACGCCTTGGTGGAAAGACCGGCGATCAGCCCGCGGGCAATTCCAGCCACGGAAACCAGCGAGATGCTGATCACGGCCAACCAGCCCAGGAGCCTCGGATCCTTCAGCGGTGAAAGTTCGTCCGGATCAACCACAGCGGTGGCGACGGGTGTCTGATAGGGATTCTCGGAAGGTTCCAGATTCATTCTTCTCGCGATAGTCTTCAAACGAGCATGAAATGTTCCAGCGTGAACGCCCCGGATTTCGATCTGCCAGAAGAATGCCCTTCCCACCATCAAGGGTGGCTCCGACAAGATCGTCTGGAAACTCCGCATGAGACATCGTTTTCCTCGGTTTGCCGAAGCTCACCGGCGCACGCCCGTTGCATCGTGACGAGCTGGCCCCATGAATCCAAGCAACGGAGTCCGAACCACGAAATTCACGAAAAGGCACGAAACAGAAACAGAGAACATGTGAAATCAAGGATGACTCTCGGGATCATGGATCTAACAGACCAGTCGGACACTTGAATCAAAACTCCTCATCCGTGATCGATCCTCTCATTTCGTGACCTTTCGTGCATTTCGTGGTTTCCCTTTCACCCACACCCAATGACCTCCCAAGGCACCATCACCCTCGATGACAGGTCCGCTGCGTTCCGGCCCTATGAGGAGATCCGGGGAAGCATCGCCTGGACCCTGGAAAAGGCCCCGAAATCGCTCGAACTCCGTCTGTTCTGGTTCACCCACGGCCGGGGCACCTCCGAGGCCGGGGTCGTCGAGGTGAAATCCCTGCCCGCCTCGCTTCAGGGCGGGGAGCGCTTTTCCTTCAAGCTGCCAGGCACACCCTACAGCCTTTCCGGGAAATTGATCCAACTGACCTGGGCGCTCGAACTCGTGGCGGATCCGCTGGGCCAGATCGGCATGTGCGAATTGGTCCTCGGGCCGGAAAAGCGGACGATCGAGCTGCCCGCCATCGATCAAGGGAAGACATCCTGGTGGAAGGCCATCAAGGGTGCCCATTGATCAGCAGGATCCCTACATTAGGGAGAGTGAGGAATTTTGACCACGGATTTCACGGATCTCACGGATGAGGATTGAAGGAACAGGCTGAAAATCATCCATGTCTGACTTGAGTCCGAGGCAAATGACCCAAGGCCCTCCCATTTTGGTTTCTGATCCGTGATCATCCGTGATCATCCGTGATCATCCGTGGTCATCCGTGGTCAAATCTCTTTTGCGCGACGAATTCACCCTAGTGTAGTGACCCTGCGTCGATCAGGCCAAAAACAATTTGAACAAGTTTACCAATGTTTTTAGAAGCCGCGCGATGAATCGACTTCTGACCCTCGCCCTCCTGGTTCCGTTCGTCTCGGGACTGGCGTCCTGCTCCAGCCAGGTCAAAGCGACACGCCCCATTTCCTACCATTTCAAGCCCGGCGAAACCGCCCTGATCCGCGACGGCATTGCCTACGCCCCGCGCAAGGCTCCGGACGCCGTCAAGCGTGCCATTGCCGCCGGCAACCGCCTTCAGGGCAAGCCCTACAAGTGGGGCGGCGGTCATGCCTGCCTCAACGACACCGGCTACGATTGCTCCGGCACCGTTTCCTACGTCCTCCGCGAGGCCGGACTCCTCAAGGGAGCATTGCCCTCCAACGGCTTCTTTTCCTACGGGAAAAAGGGCGAAGGTCGCTGGATCACCATTTACACCCGTCGCGGTCACTCCTTCATCACCATCGCCGGTCTCCGCCTCGACACCGGCGGCCGGGGCGGCGGCGATGGCCCGAAATGGCGCACCAACACCCGCTCTCCCGGCGGCGCCGTGATGCGACACCCGGCGGGTTATTGAAACTGTGACTGGACGGCCGAAAGGTCGCTGAGAACCGCATCCGCCAGGGAAAAGTCCAGGCAGGCGGTGACGCGATTCGGCACGGCCCAGACCGGCATGCCGGCTGCAATGGCGGCTTTCACGCCGTTGAGCGAGTCCTCGATGACAAGGCACTCGGCTGGATCGAGGCGGAACCGTTTCGCGGCTTCGAGATAGAGGTCGGGCGCGGGCTTGATTCGTGGAGCATCGCCGCGGCAGACGACCTCGTCGAAATGCTGGCGGAGATCGAGCCGGTCCAGCCAGCCATCGACCCAGTGGTGCGATGAACTGGAAACCACGGCGCGTGGGATGCCGAGCGAGGTCAGGGTTTTCAAAAGCTCGACCGCCCCAGGCATTGGGCCTTCCCCCGCGAGGTCCTGCTCGATCCGTTGCTGGCGCTTGTGGTCGAGGTCATGCCAGTCGAAGGCGGCCCCGGTGAGCTCCTCGAGGTGGGTTTTCGGTGACCAGGTGTTGAAATCCGAGCCGATGCACTGGGTGTAGACCTCCAGCGGAAGCGGCTGTCCGTTCTCCTGGAACGTGCGGTGCCAGGCGTCGTAGATCGCCCACTCGGTGTCCACCAGCACGCCATCGAAGTCGAACAGCACCGCCTTGAATTTCATGCGGCGGACATGGGCGAAGACGGTCGCTTCGGCAAGCGTGGAGAAAGGAAGGCGCCTACGGAATCAGCAACAAGGCCTCCGCGCCACCGATGACCAGCTTCGGGTCGATCCGGCGATCAAAGGTCGCGAAGACGGAGGAGTGCCTGATCGCCAGGGCGAGCAGATAGAGATCCGTCAGCTGCTGATGGCTCGCCTCCATCAGGCTGGGAACCCGCGAGACCTCGTTCAGCGAAATGTCATCCGGTAAAAACACATGCTGTGGCAGCCTATGGATGGTGGACAGCAGCTGCCGGGCGATGCCGGGCGATCCAGGTCCTCCGGGGTAGGCAGGATTTCCGTAAATCCGCAAAAAGCCATTTTCCGTGATCGGGCACGTTGCGAGGCCCGCATTCTTGAGCGAGGCCATCCACTCCGCCGCCCGTCGATGAAACGCATGACGAGGATCCACCCGCGCGATCAGCACGTTGATGTCGAGAAGGGCGATCATCAGATCCCCTCGCTGTCCCGCAGTTCATTGATGAACTCATTGGTCACCATCGGCTGGCTGCCGGGTGGGCGCCTCAGTAGCGGCCAGCCTTGAGCATCGACTTCGAAACGGCCCGTCGAAGGTTCGGTCGCCTGAGGTCTCAACTCCCTTTCCAAAGCCCTCGTGAACAGGGTTTTCAGGGAAATGCGCCGCCGAGCCGCCGTCGCCTTGGCCTCCACGAAGAGATCGTCCGGAAGTTCCAAAGTGGTCTTCATATGGGAATGGATATGGGTTTATGGAAGAAAGTCAATATCCCATTGAAAATCAACCCATTTCCACCCTCACAACCTGATCTTCAGCTCCGGTCCGAGCAGCAGGACTTCAGTGTGGCGGAAGGCGTTCATGCGCGCGGCAAGGCGCTCGATTCCCTCGCGGGCGGAGGCCGGCAGGGCGGAGAAGGCGGCGTTCTGCATCAGGCTCTGACGCAGCATGGCGGCGGGTCCCGGCAGACCCTTGGCGCGGATCAGCTCATCACCGTCGGGGTCGCCCGGCTTGTCCTTGGCGAAAATGCCTTCAAAAGCGCTCTTCGGCTCAGGCACCAGTTTCGCCTCGGGTGATTCGAGCTTGGCCTCTTTTGCCGCAAACGCGATCGCCTCGCCGAGTCCGCCGATCTCATCGACCAGGCCGATTTCCAAGGCCTTCACGCCGCTGTAAACCCGTCCGCCAGCCAGCGACTCCAACTCGCCCTTCAGCTTGCCCTTGCGACCATCCTCGACGCGCTTCTTGAAGGTGCCGTAAACCTGCGTCATCGACTTGCGGATCAGGTCGCTTTCCTCGGGGGAAAACGCGTGCATCATGCTGTTGGCTCCGGCGTTCTTGCCGCGCTGGATGGTGTGCGTGGTGATGCCCAGTTTCTCCATCGCCCCGCCGAGCACGAACTTCATGCCGACGACCCCGATCGAGCCGGTGATGGTGCCGCTTTCCGCGAAAATCCGGTCGGCACTACTGGAAACATAGTAGCCACCGCTGGCCGCCACGCCGCCCATCGAGACGACGAAGGGCCTGCCGGTGGATTTCCACTGCGAGGTCGCCTCCCACAGCACCTCACTGGCCAGCGCGGAACCGCCGGGGGAGTTGACGCGGAACACGAGCGCCTTCGCTTTCTCATCCTTGCGGAGATGGAGAATCTCCTCGCGCACCGGGGCGATTGATTCGTCCGTGATGTCGCCATCCAGCACCACCACCGCCACGTAGTCCTTGCGGGACTTGGTCTTCTTTCCGGAGCTGAACATCAGTTCGACGATGTCCATCATGCCCTCGATCTGCGGTCCATCGAGGTCCGGCAACTGATAGCCGGAGTCATAGTCGGCCTCCGCTCCGTAGGTCTCGCGGATCTTCGCATTGAAGCCGGTGCGGTAGAGCAGTTCATCCGCCAGTCCAGCCTCCTTCGCCTCGGCGGCCGTCATCGTGCCACGGTCCACCAGCTCTCGGACTTTCGCTTCGGGCAGTTTCCGGCCCGCAGCCACGTCTCCGACGATGACGTTGTAGATCGAGTCAATCAGCTGCTCTTCCTGCAGCTTCGCCGGGTCGCTCGGACCAGTGCGGTAGTAGTTCTCACCGTAGCTCTTGAAATCGCCGATGTGGATGACGTCCGCCACCACGCCGACCTTGTCGAGCAGGCCCTTGAAATACATCGACTCGGCGTGGATGCCATCGAAGGCACAGTCCGCCTCCGGCATCAGCGCGAAGTGGTTGGCCGCGCTGCCGAGCAGGGCGGTGCCGTTGTGAAGCCCTTCGCTGTAGAGCCACACATCCTTGCCCGCGGAGCGGATCGACAGCAGACGACGGCGGATTTCCTGGATCTGCGGCAGCTCGAGGTCGGCTCCATCGGCATCGATCACCACTGCCTTCACGTTCGGATCGGCCGCCGCCTTTTCGAGGCTGCGGGTCACATCGAAGGTCGTGAGAGGCCGGCCTGTATCGCCCGAAAAATCCATCAGCGAGGGTTCGCTCTGGCCGGACTCGGAGATCACGCCTTCGAGGTCGTAGATCGCGACGATCGGCTTCGGTTCATCGGCGGCGGAGGCGCTGAGCAGCGAGGCGGCAAGCAGGGTAAGGGCACGCATGACGGAGTCCTAGCACAGCACCGCGTGGGACTCAACCTGCGCGTTCAACGGGTCGATCAGCGCGAATTTGACGATCGCCCGGCCTTGTCCGAGGCTGGCGGCTCATGAAACGCGTCTGCCTTGCCCTGATTCTCGGACTTGTCGCCACCGTCGAGGCCCGGCCGTGGTCGGAGGATGTGATCTACTTCGCGCTGACCGACCGCTTTGCCGATGGCGATCCCTCGAACAACGTTCCCAAGGGCAGCGACCCGGTGCTTTACGATGCCAGCCATCGTGACATCAGCCGCTATCATGGCGGAGATTTCCGTGGGCTGGAAAAGGCGATTGCCTCCGGGTATTTCAACCAGCTCGGCATCACCGCGATCTGGATCACCCCGCCGGTGAAAAATGTCTGGCGCTCCGGATTCGATCTCGGCGGTCCGAAGACCGGCTATCACGGCTACTGGACCCAGGACTTCCTCGACATCGATCCGCATCTGACCAGCGCGACCTCACTCGATGGAAAGCCCTATCCGGACAGCCCGGACGGTCGCCTCCAGCACTACAAGGACCTCGTCACGCTGGCCCATTCGAAGGGTCTCAAGATCATCCAGGACGTGGTCATGAATCACGCCGGTCCGGTGTTCTACTACGATGCGAACGGCAACGGCCGCTTCGACCGCGAGCAGGAGAGTGAATGGATCCAGCCTTACAAGCGCGACGGCTTTCACGACAACGCCGCGTGGGCGGACATCCCGGAGTGGAATCTCCACCGCACCGGGCCGGAGGGACCGGTTGAGCGACTCGGCGTGAAGATCCCGACCACCGGGATTCTTTCGAAGCTGGAAACCTACAGCCGCAAAGGCTTCTCGAATGAAAGTCTCGGCAAGTCCGATGGCGAGGAGGTCACCTGCGACTTCTTTTCGCTGCGCGACATCTGGACCGCTCCCGGCAGCGCTCAGTTTGATGCGCTGGTCGATGAATTCGTCGAGATCTACGCCTTTTACCTCAACACGATCGGCGTCGATGGCCTGCGGATCGACACCGTGAAGCACGTCCATCCGGCGTTCTGGGACGCCTTCACCGAACGGCTCCACAAGAAGCTCGGCGACAAGGCGAAGGACAAGCTGTTCTTCGGCGAGGTCTATGACGACAAGCCCGGGGTGCTCGGCGGCTTCACCTGGCGGAGCGACTGGGAAAGGCGCAAGGATCCCTCGATCGATTCGGTGCTCGACTTCAGTTTCTGCTTCGCCGCCCGCGAGTATCTGCGGGCCGAAGGCGGCAACTACGGCAGTTCCCGTAGATTGGAGACAGTCATCCGCAGCAAGACGGAGAAGGCAGCAAACGGTCGGCCGCTTTACAACCCGAACCCAGGCCCCGATGGGCTCAACGCCATCCGGAAATCAATCACCTTCATCGAAAACCACGATGGCCTGAACCGCTTCCGCGTCGCGGGCATCAGCGAGCGTCGCAACCAGCTCGCCCAAGGCCTGGTGATGACCACCGCCGGCATTCCCTGCCTCTACTACGGCACCGAACTCGGGCTGTTGGATGAAAAGGGGCGCATCGGACAGGACGGCGAGACCGGTCGGCTTACCCTGGATTTTGCTGGGGCCGCAAAGGGCGCTCCGATCAGGACCGGGGAATCTTTTCAGACCCTGGCACGTCTGGCCAAACTCCGCGCCACCCTGCCAGTCCTGCGCGACGGAACCACCGTTCCACTCTGGGGAGACAGTCCCGATGGGCCCGAGGACGACGGCGTGTTCGCCTTCGCGCGGGTCGGCGAGCGACCCGGGGACTTCGCCATCGTCGTGGTCAATGCCTCCGAGTCCGAACGCGTCACCGGAACCGGCCAATGGAGCATGCGCCTCGTCGATCCGGCCGGGAAATCCCTTGCTCCCGAGGGCTTCCAACTGCGGAGGATCGTGGCTGTTGGATCACCTGACGCCTCCCCTTTCACCGCGACACTCGGCAGCACTGAGGGGTTGGCCACCGCCAAGCTCAGCGTGCCGCCCCAGAGCCTGGTGATCTATGTACCGGTGAAGAAGTAACTCACGACGCCTTCTTCAACGGTTCCTCCGGAGACGCCTCGACCGCCTCTGGCTTCGGGACTTCAGCGAGGACTTGGCGCGCGAAATACACCGCTGCAAGGGCGGCGACGACCGATTTCATGGGGCCTGGGGGACGAAATCTCCGTCGGATGGGCCGTGAAAGCACGATTTGTTCCGCAGACCCGCCGGGCCCGTTGCCCCCGCGCGGTTTTTCGGCTACATCCTCTCCCAGATGAACGATCCGCTGCGCTACTGCCCGTCCCTCCTGAGCTACACCCGACGCCAGACCCGTGAGGTCACGGTCGGTCGTGTCGGCATCGGCGGCGGCAATCCGATCCGCATCCAGTCGATGATCACCTCCGACACGCGCGACACCCCGGCCTGCGTCAAGGAGGTGCTGGCCCTCGACGCTGCGGGTTGTGAAATCGTCCGCATCACCGCGCAGACGAAGGTTTACGCCGCGAATCTGGAAAACATCGTCCGCGAGGTCCGCGCGGCGGGCTGTGGCGTGCCGATCGTGGCCGACA